>JAZRYI010000062.1:0-18001 GCA_045600665.1 Bacteroidaceae bacterium | reverse complement strand
AAAAAGTCAAAAAGTCAAAAAGTCAAATCGTCAAGAATGGCGGTGCGCTTGTATATTATATATATATTATATATTATTATATATTTAATAATAACCTATAGTAGTCCACACAACCAATTCAAGCCCGTGTGTCACTATTTCACTTTTTGACTTTTTGACTTTTTGACCATTCTGCAACCAACTAATTATTAACCACTTAAACACATTTTTCAGCTTATGAAAATCAATGCAAAAATCGCAAAAATCGTAAATGCGAAATCGGGCGTGAATGCCCAGACAGGTCGCAATTGGTCGTTCACAAACCTTGTTTTGGAGTGGGAAGAAGAGTTCCCCAACGGAGACCCATTCCATCATTCCACCATCGCTTCGGCATGGGGCGACCTCGACAATGGTCAGCTGGAGTATGCCGTTCAGCAGGGCACTATCATCCCAATGACGGTGTTTTTCAGCACTCGCGAGTTTGAGGGCAAGTACTATGGCGATGCAAGGGTGAAGCTGCCAGAGAGCTTCTTCAAGAAAGAAACAGAAAGCTAATTGACAGCAGAAAACACATTTGCGTATGGAAGAGAAAAGCTTAGAGATTGAGATAACTGAATTGGCAAACGACGAAGTGGCTGAGCCGCAGGCAAGGGAGCAGATGGCTCTGGAGCCTGGCAAGAAGTACCGTGGGTCGTTCTGGATAAATGAGTTCGGGCAGTTCCATTGCACGCCAGAGCAGAAGGGAACCAACCCCACTGGCATGAGGCTGGTGACGGAGGGGCGCTTCCACAAGATGTTCACCACGAAGAACACGGTGAGGATAGTGATCACGCTGGAGAAGGGCGACCACGACACGCTGAGCCGGAACTTCACACAGGCGGTGACATCGGCAATGGCGCAGCTGCTTCAGTACAACCTGAGAGGTTGCAGGTGAAAAATGAAAAGTGAAAAATGAAAAGCAGATGGCGCAAAAACAAGCGACAATCATTTTTTCCCGAGCAAAGAACGAAAAAACTGAACGAACAAATAAACCTTAAAATTTTGAGTTTCTTTTTCGTTCAGCTTAAAAGTTCCTTTTTCGGATAAAAAGAAAAGAATCTGCGATAAAAATTGTTTCGATTATGAAATTACAGTATCTTGAAAGGGTGACGGACAGGAAGGCGAAGCCGCTGACGGCAGAGGTGTTCGACCAGCTTGTGCAGAACCCGAAGAATAAGTTCTATGTGGAGAAGGCTCGCGAGGCTCTGGCTCAGGGCGACAAGGAGCACTACTCAAAGTGGAAATCCCTGCTTCCAGCCATCATGTGGGTGGGCTACAATCCCGATGGCGAGCGCAAGGCAGAGATGCTTGAGCCTACGCAGCTCTACATGGTTGACATCGACCACATGAGGCAAGACCCTCGCAAGGTGTGGACGGAGGAGATTCTGCCATTGCTGACGGAGCATGAGGAAGACTACTTCTACCATGTGAAGGTGGCGCACGTCACCCCGAGCGGCAAAGGACTGAGAATCGTGGCAGAGGCGGCGGAGGGATTCAGCACCGTGAAGGAAAACATGGACTGGCTGGTGAAGAGGCTGGAACTGGACAAGCACGGCGACTACGATTCTGCTTGCAAGGATTTCTCTCGACTGTCGTTCATAGTGGGAGAGAATGACATACTCTTCATCGACAGCGACATCTTCACCGACGAACCTATAACACACAGAATCACCAAAGCCTACAGCGATGAAATACGCACGAGCGAGAACAAACCGCCTTGCTGCCCTGCAGAGGGCGCAGCCGATGATGCGGAAGATGCGCATCATCAAGGGGTCAGACCCCTTGATGATGCAGACCTGCAAGAGAAGTATGCCAAGATCAAGGCAGAGTACAAGTACCGAGGTCGTCTGCTTGCAGAGATCGCTGACCGATACGTGGCAGAGGTCGGCTCTCCAATGGAGGGAGAGCGCCACAACTTCTACAACAAGCTGGTCAAGCACTTCCGCAACCTGTGCGAGAACGATGCCACTGTGCTGCATGCTTGCCTGCCTCGCTTTGGCCTGCCTTTTGCTGAGACGGAGAAGCAGTGCAGGGGGCTGACGAGGGACAACAGGACTTCAAGGCATGAGAAGGCTTTCTACTGGTTCCTTGTGGATAATGGCTACTATCCTCGTGCGGAGGAGATGACGGACAAGGAGGTGAAGGAGCTGCTGGAGAGCGAGCCGAGGGAGGAGGATGTGCCTGTGCCTCAGCTGCCGCCTGTGTTCCGCGAGTTCGTGGGGATGAAGGGTGGTGATTTCTCTTGGCCCACAATCTACTCGCTGATGCCTATCATGGGCACGCTTGCATCGTACCTTCGCTCGGAGTACATCGACCATGAGCCGCTGAGCACCACGTTCTACAGCTTGATCTACGCTGGTGCTGGCATGGGCAAGTCGTTCTGCAAGCCGTTTGAGCAGAAGCTGTTTGAGATTGTGAAGGTGAGAGACTCGATTGCCACGATGCGAGAGCAGATTTACCTCAAGTCGAAGAAGGCTGACGACAGCAATTCTGCCAATCCGCATGTGCTGGTGAGGAAGATGGCGCTCATCAACTCGCAGGCTGAGTTCCTTGAAAAGATGTTTGACAACCGAGGCTATCACATGTTCACGTTTGCCGAGGAGGTGGATTCGTTCATCAAGGGAACGAAGGCGGCTGGCGGCGACAAGACGGACATGCTGCGAATAGCTTGGGATAATGGCGAGTACAGCCAGTCGTTCAAGTCAGCCAACTCGTTCAAGGGCACGGTCAACATGTACTACAACATCCTCATGACTGGCACTCCCGACCAGATAAAGAAAGCGTTCCCGAACATTGAGAACGGCATGATCACCCGAGTGTGCTTCTGCCCATTGCTGAACCAGGAGTTTGCCAAGTTCCCGATCCCGAAGAAGCTGACCTTGAAGCAGGTGCAGGTGATAGAGAAGTTCATGGCTCGGTGCGATGAGAACACGTATCGTGAGCCGCTCGACTTCACCGTGGAGGAAGCGAGAGAGGTGGATGAGAAGGACTTTGACAAGCAAGTGCCTTGGAAGTACTCGTACCGCCCATTCCAGCAGATTGACCTCTCGTGGCTGTATCCTCACATCATGAAGTGGCTGGAGAGCAAGCGCATCGAGGCTCTGCTGAGTCAGGACCACGCAAAGGACACGTTCCGCAGGCGTGTGGGTCGCATGGGTGCATCGTTAGCTTTGCTCTGCTATGCTTGCTGGGACAAGGTGGGCAAGCGTGAGGAGGAGGTGATAAGGAACTTCGTGCTTGCGTTCATGGAGAAGGACCTGAAAGAAAGGCTTCGGCTGTATGGCGATGCGTACAACGCCCTGATGAACGAGGGTGCGAAGCTGACCGCCAAGTCGTCGAAGAACAATCCGAGCCTCTATGCCGAGCTGCCCGACACGTTCACCAAGGAGGACGTGATAGCAAAGGCTCAGCGACTGGGCATCTACTCGCCTGTGAAGTCTATCATCTACCGCTGGAAGTCGGAGGGGCTGGTGGCGAGAGGCAAGGAGAAGAACAGCTTTGTGAAAGTAACGAAATCTAAAACGAAAACGAAAACGAAAAAGGAAAAATAAAGATTCCGAGCAAAGAAACTCAAAGCTGAACGAAAAAGGAACTCAAAAAAATTAAATTCTTTTTTTTAGGTTTATTTGATCGTTCAGTTTAAAGGTTCCTTTGTCGAAAAAAAGAAATAAAAATATGAAACAGACCCGAGGAATAAGGAACAATAATCCTTGCAACATACGCAGAAGCAAGACGGCGTGGCAGGGCGAGGTGAAGAAGCTGAACGGCAACGCTGACACGGCATACTGCCAGTTCGCAAGCGTGGTGATGGGGCTCAGGGCAGCGTTCAGGCTGCTGAGAACGTACCGAGACCAGTACCGCATCTGGTGCATCAAGGATATCATCTACCGATGGGCTCCACCGCAAGATCATAACGCTACCGAGGCTTACATCGCCTTCGTGGAGAAGCAGGCTGGAATCAATCGCAACTGCGCGCTGACGTTCTGCGACTACAAGCCAGTGGTGAAGGCGATGTGCAGGATAGAGAGCAACTACACTCCGAAAGACGATGAGCTTGAAGAGGCGTACAGGATGGTGTGGCCATATTAATCAAATTAATACTTAATCAAATTAACACTTAGAAGAAAATGAAAAAGACATTGACAATCATCGGAAAGACAATTACACTTGTGGCACTCTCGCCTGTCATCATTCTTGCTATGGCTGGCAGTCTTGCAACAACAGTGGCAGAGGCAATAATGGATTGCCTCCACGATGCAAAGGCAGCCGCCAAGACAATTTTCTTAGGCTGAGAATAGGCAGCAAGAAATGTGTATAAAATGAATAAATAAATATTAGTTTTTCCCCATGCCGTCCGAGAGGATAGCGTGGGGATTTTGATTGAGAAAACGGTCAAAAAGTCAAAAAGTCAAAAAGTCAAAAAGTTACTTTTGGTGTTTGACGATGTGAATGTTGCTTCATGTAGTTAATACACTTTTCTGAATGCTATTATACAACATCTTTTTCTATTCCAAAGAAAAATAGAGAAAAAACTATACAAAGACACCCGTTGTTTTAATAACAAGAAAATTTCCATGATTTATTTGGAGGACTGAATATTAAAGCATATCTTTGCAAGAAAAGCAAGAACGATGATGAGATACAAAACGATAATATGGGATTTGGACGGCACGCTGATGGATACTCTTGAAGACCTGAAGCTGGCGGTTAATTATGCTTTGCAAGCTAATGGGATGCCTGTCCGCACATACGAGGAGGTGAGGCAGTTTGTGGGTAATGGAGTGCAGAAACTGATGGAGAGGGCTGTTCCTGATGGCAAGCAGAACCCATTGTTTGACAAGACATTCGCCGATTTCAAGAGCTACTATGTTGTGCATTGTCAGGACAACACGCAGCTATACAAAGGCTTGGCTCCAGTACTGAAAGAGCTGAAGGCAAGAGGCGTTCGCATGGCTGTGGTCAGCAACAAGCTGCAGAGCGGTGTGACTGAGTTGTTCGATGCTGTGATAAAGTCGCCGGACACAAGCGACGGCATCTGCCTCAAGGACTACATAGAGGTGGCGATTGGCGAACGACAAGGCACGGCACGCAAGCCTGCTCCCGACATGGTGAACCTTGCCCTGGAAGAGATGGGCATCGGCAAGCAAGACGCTGTGTATGTTGGAGATTCAGAGGTGGACATCGCCACAGCAAAGAATGCTGGACTACCATGCATTTCTGTGCTGTGGGGATTCCGCGACAAGGAGTTTCTTATTTCGCAAGGAGCTGATACGCTTATAGAAACGCCTGAAGAACTAATGCATTATGCTGAATGATGTGCAGAAATTAGACTATCTGTCCCAAATGTTGTCGGTTAATGAGGAGTAGCCGCCTTCGCCTTCAACAACATCCTGAATATAGCCACCAGCCACATAGCTCTCATTGAGCATTGAGTCTTTTTCCTTGATCTCAACAATCTCAATTGCAGGTTTCATATATGCTCTTTTCATATTGTTCATGAATTTCATCTATGTATTAGTTTTTTCCCATTCTGAATGTATATCTCGCCTCGCTGTGGAGTAGCTATTCTCTGGCCATGAGGATTGTAGATTGGTGCATTGCTCAGCACTCTTATCTCACCGTCTTTCAATTGGATAATGTTATCTGCATCGTCGCCAAATGAAGCTTTGATCTTTGTGTTTGAGACTTTATCGCCCAACCACAAATATGCACGATATGGCATGATTTTATTGCCTGTTCCCACTGCCTTTGTGAAATGGCCGTCTGTGCCATATCCGAAAGCATTCTCAGGAAGGCCAATGAGCTTGTAGGTGCCATAGATGCCATTTTCGCCAGGGGAAGTTGCATCTGGGATGCTTGACGAAGGATGCAATTCAACATTACTTATGCTGATGGAAGACACATCGCTTGATGGCACAAAGAAGTAGCCTTGGTTTGCTTTGATTCCATCCTCAACTTCCTTGAAATACACTCTATCGTTGTCAATACGGTCGTATTCATAGAATTTGCCAAGCGATGATGCGGTAGCGGCATCAATATCGAATGGGACGATGAAAGAGTATTTGCCTCCATCATTCGCAAAGGAGCGATTGAGCGTCACATCGAATGTCTGCTCTCCCCAATGACCATCATAGACATAAGATTCTGATGCTGGCAGTTTAATCTTGTTTGGCATGCAGGATTGATAGACTGTGTTAGCATTGTCAGGGATTACATTATCTTTAGAACCGACGTAATTATAATAGACGCTATTTATCATATTAGTCATCTGCTTGTATTCGTCCATGTTCTTGAGAAGTGCAAGCCCCATGCCTGCATAAAAAGGATTTGTGAATAGAGATGAGAAATATTTATCTACACCGTTGGTGCAAGCAGTTACGCCTGCTTTAGGATTGCCTAAGTGTTCGTCTCCTGCAGACAAATCATTTATAAGCTCCTTGAATGAATCAAACATATAGGTATTCATTCCTGCATAAATCTCGGAAGAAGAAGCGGGCCATTTAATAAGACTTGCAATGCTTTTTTCAGCTGTACTTCCATTTTCAAATGCTTCTTTCTTTGAAAGCATTTTTGGATATAATTTATTTGCTAAAACAGAAAACATGCCTTTTGTCGTGTTCTCATTTCTTTTCTTTCCTATGTCAACAAGGTCAACTCCGTCAAGCGTCAATATTTCTGAAACAAAAGAAATCTCGCCTGTGCTGCCGATTGTGCCTTTACGCAAAGGGAATGGATAAGAACAGACGGAGCCTGTCATCACATCGAAAAGAGCGCCACTCGTAGTCTCTGCCTTCGACACGCTCTGCAAATGATAATGGCCTGTGAACATGACAGAGATGCCTGCAGAAACAAGGCGCTGCTGAATGTAAGACAACTGAGGATAGCCCGCTGACTGGTTGGCTATATAAGTTGGGGCAAGAGAGGCATGATCGTCAAAGTGCTCAACCACTGGGTGATGCATCATGCCTATCACTCTGCGGCCTGACGCTATTGCTGTGGCAGCGGCACTCTCTGCCCATGAGATCGTAGCCTCGGTGAGTCCGCCTTCGCTGTAGTGAGCGGATGGCGTGTCTGGCTTTCTGCTGTCGAGACAGATAATGGCAAGATTGTCGTTAGGATAAACCATGTATGACAATCCATTGGTTGCTACAGCCGAGCTATATCCACAGTCGTTGTAATATACGCTGGAGAAATCCTCTGCGCTGATGGAGCTTGTCTTTGCGGATGTGCCTCCAAGATAGCTCTTGGCATTGGGATTGTCAATGTCGTGATTGCCTGGAATCACATACACCTTAATGCCTGAAGAAACAAGGGCTTTCAGTTTGGCAGACACGTATTCGTGACTCGCCTTTTCGCCATCTTTCGACAGGTCGCCTGTGATAAGCAGGAAATCGGGTTTCGCAGCAGAGACAATACTGATTGCCTTGTCGAACAGCGCTTGGCTATGCTCTACAACCTTTGGGTCGTCATCGAATGAGGCATCGCCATCAAACAAAGATTTGTCTAAAACATGCATGTCGCTCATGACCATGAAGCTTGTCTGAGCACAGACAAGAGATGGCAGAAGCATCGACAGCATGAAGCATAAAAAACTGATGTTGGTCTGTTTTTTTATCCGTTTCATTTTGTAAGTTTTTTTTATGGAAACTTTATATAAAATATATCTTTTGCAGTTTTGCGAAACAAAGATAAAGAATATATTTGCTTTTTCATACTATTCGTTATATTTTTTTGCTAACTTTGCAATATATTTCATTTTCACTTATATTTATAGTACAAATAACAATAATGAACGAGATATTTTCAAAACTCATAGCAAAGGTCGTGGGCATAAGCGAGCGACAGGTAGGCAACACTATCGGATTGCTGGAAGAGGGATGCACCATTCCTTTCATCAGCCGCTATCGCAAGGAGGTGACTGGCGCATTGGATGAGGTGCAAGTGGCAAGCATCAGCGACCAATTGGAGAAGCTGAAGGAGTTGGCGAAAAGGAAGGAAACAATCCTGAAGACGATCGAGGAGCAGGGCAAACTGACTGAGGAGCTGAAGAAGCGCATTGAGGCTTCGTGGGACAGTACAGAGCTGGAAGATATTTATTTGCCTTACAAGCCGAAGCGCAGAACTCGCGCAGAGGTGGCAAGGCAGAAAGGACTGGAGCCTTTGGCAACATTCCTCATGCTGCAGAATCCAAGTGCTGACATCGACAAGAAGGTGAAGGAGTTCATCAGCGAAGAGAAGGGCGTGAAAAATGCGGAAGAGGCGCTGCAAGGCGCGCAGGACATCATCGCAGAACAGGTAAGCGAAACGGAAGAGGCTCGCAACATTGTGCGCTTCAACTTCAAGCGCGACGCTGTGATCACGTCGAAGGTGATCAAGCCAAAAGAAGAAACTGAGGAGTGGATTCAGAAGTCGCAGAAGTACAGAGACTACTTTGAGTTTTCGGAAAAGCTGTCGAAGTGTGCTTCACACCGTCTTCTGGCTATGCGCAGAGGCGAGGCTGAGGGCGTGCTGAGAGTGAGCATCAGCGGCGACGACGAGAGGTGTCTCGACAAGCTCGACCAGCAGTTCCTTCGCAATTCAAGCAAGAGCGCAGAACTGGTGTGGGACGCTATCGAGGATGGATTCAAGCGACTCATCAAGCCGAGCATCGAGACTGAGTTTGCTAATCTCAGCAAGGAACTTGCCGACAAGGAGGCTATACGCATCTTCGTGAAGAACCTTGAGCAATTGCTTATGGCTGCACCACTTGGACAGAAGCGAGTGCTGGCTCTCGACCCTGGTTTCCGCACAGGCTGCAAGCTTGTGATTCTCGATGCCGAGGGCAACCTCTTGCACAATGAGGCTATCTATCCTCACCCACCAAAGAGCGAGTGCAAGAAGGCTGGCGACAAGATTTGGACATTGACCAAGCAATATAAGATTGAGGCAATCAGTATCGGCAATGGCACTGCTAGCAGAGAGACAGAAGCATTCGTCAGAGGGCTTGGATTGCCTAAGGAGATACAGATATACGTGGTGAGCGAGGACGGGGCAAGTATCTACTCAGCATCGAAGGTGGCTCGTGAGGAATTTCCTGATTATGACGTGACTGTGCGTGGTGCTGTCAGCATAGGCAGGCGATTGATGGACCCGCTTGCCGAACTCGTGAAGATTGATCCAAGCAGCGTGGGAGTAGGTCAGTATCAGAAGGATGTGGACCAGAAAGAGCTGAAGCATTCGCTCGACCAGACTGTTGAGATGTGCGTGAACAAGGTAGGCGTGAACGTGAACACAGCATCAAAGCATTTGCTCACTTACATTTCAGGCCTTGGCCCTGCAATTGCTCAGAACATCGTGACTTACCGTGCTGAGAATGGTGCATTCACGTCGAGAAAGGAATTGCTGAAAGTGCCAAAGCTTGGTCCTAAGGCTTTTGAGCAGGCTGCAGGATTCCTTCGTGTGAGCGGAGGCAAGCAGCCACTCGACAACAGCGCCGTTCACCCTGAGAGCTACCCTATTGTGGAGAAGATGGCGAAGGACTTGAAGTGTACTGTTGCCGACCTCATGGCAAAGAAGGAACTGCGCGAGCAAATCGACATAAAGAAATATGTGACCGACAAGGTTGGTCTCCCTACCCTTCAGGACATCATGCAGGAGCTGGACAAGCCAGGGCGCGACCCTCGTCAGCAACTCACAGTGTTTGAGTTCTCGAAGGATGTGAAGGAACTGGAGGATGTGAAAGTGGGCATGGAGCTTCCTGGCATCATCACCAACATCACAAACTTCGGCTGCTTTGTCGATGTGGGCGTGCACACTAAAGGACTCGTTCATGTGAGCGAGCTTGCCGACCACTTCGTGAAAGATCCTGCAGAGGAAGTGCAGCTGCACCAGCACGTGAGGGTGAAAGTGATTGGCATTGACCTTCAGCGCAGCAGAATGCAGCTTTCGATGAAGGGGATAAACTAAGATTCGTTCTATTCGTTAAATCCGTGTTCAAAAAAAAATAAAAGAGAATCCGATGTTTCATTCCATAATGTTAGTTGGCACAGGCTCCGACGTTGGCAAAAGCATCATTGCCACAGCACTATGCCGCATCTTCAAGCAAGATGGGTACAATCCTGCTCCGTTCAAGGCACAGAACATGGCGTTGAACAGCTATGCCACGCCTGATGGATTTGAGATTGGGCGCGCTCAGGCGGTGCAGGCTGAGGCTTGCGGATTGCCTTGCCATACCGACATGAATCCGTTGCTGCTGAAACCTAACAGCGAGCATACCACACAGGTGGTGCTGAATGGAAAGCCAATTGGGAATCGCTCTGCCTACGACTATTTCAGGAAGGAAGGTCGCGAGGAACTGCGACAAGCTGTGTGCGAGGCATACGACCGTTTGGCTTCGAAGCACAACCCCATCGTGATGGAAGGTGCAGGAAGCGTGAGCGAGATAAACCTTCGCGACTCCGACCTCGTCAACATGCCGATGGCTCGTCATGCTGATGCAGACGTGATTCTTGTTGCTGATATTGATAGAGGAGGCGTGTTTGCGTCGTGCTATGGAAGCATCATGCTGCAATTGCCTGAGGACAAGAAACGTATCAAGGGCATTATTGTCAATAAGTTCCGTGGAGACATTCGACTTTTTGAGCAGGGCAGGAAGATGCTTGAAGACATCTGCGGAGTGCCTGTGTTGGGCGTTGTGCCTATGTTCAAGGATATTGTGATTGAGGAAGAAGACAGCGTGGAGCTGGAGCAAAAGCACAAGAGCCTTGAGGCAGGAAAAGTCAATGTAGCTGTGGTGCTTCTGAGGCATATTAGCAATTTCACCGACTTTGATGTGCTGGAACGTGATGAGCGTGTAAATCTCTTCTACACAAGCAATACGGCAGATATTGAGAAGGCTGACATCGTGATTCTGCCTGGAACAAAGGCTACGCTCGATGATCTTTACGAACTGCGCAAGAATGGCGTAGCGCAATCAATCATACGCGCTCACAAAAATGGAGCCACAGTCATCGGCATCTGCGGAGGCTATCAGATGCTCGGGCAAGCTGTGAAAGACCCTGACGGCATAGAAGGAAGCATACCACAATTGCCAGGACTTGGACTTCTCGACATCGAGACCACGATGACTGCAGACAAGACCACAACGCAGGTGGAGTTTGACTTCAACGGTGAAAAATGCAAGGGTTATGAAATACATCAAGGCAGAACAATAGCTCTCAACAATCCCGACCAGCCTTTGCCACCAGTCACCTTCGCCATAGAGGGAGAGGGTTCGGGGAGAGGGGCTTCGGTGTTAGGCACATACATCCACGGCTTCCTCGACAACCCTTCAGTCATAAACTACATTCTGAAGGACAAAGCAAAAGCCATAGAAGAACAAGAAAGCATCGAGGACTTCAAAAACCGCCAATACGACCTGCTTGCCGACCATGTGAGAAAGCACGTTGACATCGACAAGCTGTATGAAATAATGAATAGCAAAAAATAAGTCATCAAGGGGTCAGACCCCTTGATTACCCAGAATGAATGAATATGACATACGGACACGGCGACGACACATATAAATACAAAGATATACGACTGAATTTCAGTTCCAACGTGTACAACCACTTCGACCAGGAAGGGCTCTTCTGCCACCTTGCCGATCGGCTCGACGATGTCGTCTCCTATCCTGAGCCAGCGCCGCAATCCCTTGAGTCTGAGCTTTCGATGATGCTGGGCTTGAAGCCAGAGAACGTGTGCGTGACCAACGGAGCCACCGAAGCAATCTACCTTATTGCCCAGACCTTCAGAAGAAGCAAGACGGCCATCCTGCAACCAACATTCTCCGAATATGCTGACGCTTGCCTGCTACACGAGCATCAGCTATGCTCAATATTCAGCATCAGCGAGATTCCCGAAAGAGCGCAGCTCGTTTGGCTCTGCAACCCCAACAATCCTACAGGCACCGTGATAGAGAAAGAGGAGCTGACCACATGCATAGAATCACATCCCGACACAATCTTCATCATCGATGCCAGCTATGCCCCATTCACTCAGCAAGCGCTCATCACGCCTGCAGAAGGGACGAACTTTCCGAATGTCATCATGCTTCACAGCATGACAAAGGAATTTGCCATACCAGGACTGCGCTTAGGCTACTTCACAGCAAATGAGAACCTTGCCCACCGCATTCGCCTGCAGAAGATGCCTTGGTCTGTCAATCAAGTTGCCATCAATGCAGGCCACTACCTGCTCATGCATCAAGATGAATACGAGCTGAACCTCGACACCCTTCTGTCCGAACGAGCACGAATGTCGCAAGCTCTGTCCTCGCTTGGCTGCATAGACGTTTGGCCAAGCGACACCCACATCCTGCTCTGCAAGCTGCGCTTCGGCAAAGCATCAGCTCTGAAAGACTACCTTGCCAAGGAGCACGGCATGCTCATTCGCGATGCCTCCAACTTCGAAGGGCTAGACTCCAGCTTCTTCCGCATAGCGGTTCAGAACAAGGACGAGAACGACGAACTGATTGAGGCTATAATCGATTGGATAAGCGAATAGCCCTCAATAGTTTTTCGTCTGCTAAGCCAGCAGAAAAGAAATAACCTGCAAAATCGGCTGTATATATGCTATTTTTTGATTAACTTTGCAAGACTTTAGAAAAAAGAGGGATGCAAGCTTCCATTCCTCATCAAATAAAAACATATAGAAAACTCACATTTATTACATAAATGACACTTACAGCAATCATACTTGCAGCACTCCCCCTCATCATAGGATGGGTCCTGGACTACTTCTTCGGCGACCCTTCTTGGCTGCCGCATCCAATCGTAGGATTCGGCAAATGGATCAGCTGGGGCGAGAAGCGATGGAACAATAAGGCCCCAATAGCAGAAGGAACACGAAACCGCATGGAACTGGAGAACTTGAGGAAAGAGCGCAACCTGAGAATGGGAGCATTCTTTGCCATAGGCAGCATTCTCGGCACATATTTCCTCGCACGCCTCGTGCTATGGCTTGCTTTCTGCGTCAGCGCATTCGCTTTCTTCATTGTCCCAAGCCCATTTTTCATCCTCAACTACTCCATCTACCTTGCTGTGTCCAGCATACTGGTGTTCTATTGCCTTGCAGGCCACACATTGAGGAAAGAGGTGCGCATGGTGTTCGAGGCTGTGGAGAAAAGCATTGACGACGGCAGAAAACAAGTGGGGAGAATTGTGGGCAGAGACACAAAAGAGCTGAACGAGCAAGAGATCAGGACGGCTGCCTTGGAAACCTTGGCAGAGAACCTCTCCGACGGAGTGGTTGCGCCGCTATTCTGGTTCTGCCTGCTCGGCATTCCAGGAATGCTGGCATACAAGATGGTGAACACTCTCGACTCGATGATTGGCTATCAGAACGATAGATACAAGGAGTTTGGCTGCTGGGCAGCAAAGATAGACGATGTGGCGAACTTCATTCCTGCACGCATCACGGCTGTGCTTCTCTTCTGCGTGGTGTGGATATTCCAGAAGATGAAGAACCCTCATTTCTCTTTCTTCAACTTCAGCGAGGCTATGGCTTTCCTGAAGAAATACGGCCCGCAGCATGCCTCGCCCAACTCGGGATGGCCAGAAGCGGCTTTGGCATACATACTGAACTGCCGCTTCGGTGGCGCTCACTACTATTTCGGCGAGTATTTCTTCAAGCCCTTCATTGGCAAGAATGATCGTGCTCTCAACAAGAACGACATGAAAATGAGCATCGCAGTATGCTTTGGCGCTGAATTGATTATGGCTGCAGCCACTCTGATCATTCATGTCCTGCTGCTTTTCACTATCGCGCCATGGTTATAATTCTTACAATCATATTATACTTCCTGCTCCTGTTTGCCATCTCCAAGATTGCAGGCAAGAACAGCGGCAACGACACCTTCTTCCGCGGAAACAGGCAATCGCCCTGGCCGCTGGTTGCTTTCGGAATGATTGGTGCCAGCATCTCTGGCGTCACCTTCATAGGCGTGCCAGGCTGGGTGATGGGCATTGACATGACCTACATGCAGATGTGCCTTGGCTTCTTCTTCGGCTATCTGGTTGTGGCATTCGTGCTCCTGCCCCTCTACTACAAAATGAACCTTACGAGCATCTATGGCTATCTCGAACGCAGATTCGGCACAACGAGCTACAAGACTGGCGCAAGCTTCTTCGTGCTTTCCAAGCTGCTGGGCTCGGCAGCGAAGTTCTATGTGGTGTGCGAGATGCTGCAGAAGTGCGTGGGCGATGAGCTGGGAGTGCCGTATGCGGCTACTGTGCTTGTCACGCTGCTGATGATCTGGTTCTACACTCGCAAGAGCGGCATAAGGGCTTTGGTGTGGACAGACGCTGTGCAGACACTATGCCTCATCGCGGCTCTTGCCATCATATTCGTGCAGGTGGCAGGGATGCTCGACATGTCGTTTGGCGAGGCGATGACAGCGGTGTGGAACGACCCGCACTCCAGGATGTTTGAGTTTGAGGATTGGGAATCGAAGCAGAACTTCTGGAAGCAGTTCCTGAGCGGAGTGTTTGTGGTGATTGTGATGACTGGCCTTGACCAGGACATGATGCAGAAGAACTTGACCTGCAAGAGCTTGGGAGATGCGCAGAAAGACATGTGCACGTATGGAGTGATGTTTGCCCCGGTCAATTACATGTTCTTGGCATTAGGCGTGCTGCTCCTGATGCTGTATGGCAAATTGGGGTTGGCGATGCCAGCGAAGGGAGACGAGCTGCTTGCCAGCGTTGTGCTGGATGGCACTTTGGGCAAGGCGAGCATCGTGCTCTTCACCGTGGGAGTGATAGCCTCTGCCTTCTCGTCTGCCGACTCGGCTATGACGGCTCTCACCACATCGTTCACCATCGACATCCTGCGAAAGGAGAATGACGAGAAGCTGAGAAAGCGAGTGCACGCAGGCGTGATGATTGCCTTCGTCATGGTGACTCTCGCCTTTCATGCCATAGGCTCGGGCAGCGTGATGGACTTGATATACACATTGGTGAGCTACACATACGGCCCTCTGCTCGGACTGTTCGCCTTCGGCATGATGACCAAGCAAATGCCGCGCGAGAAGTGGGTGCCTTGGGTTGCCGTGGCTTCGCCTGTGGTATGCTACGTGATCGACTATGCGGTGATGAATGCGACAGGGTATAAATTTGGATATGAGATGCTGATGTTCAATGGTCTGCTGACATTCTTCGGGCTCTGCATCTCTAAAACTAAACGACTGAAACAATGAAGTTTGTAGATTTATTTGCAGGATTGGGTGGTTTCCACTTGGCACTCTCACGATTAGGTCATGAGTGTGTCTTTGCGTGCGAGATCAAGCCTAAGCTGCAAAAGCTATACAAGATCAACTATCCAGGTGTGCCAATCAGAGGCGACATCACCAAAATAGAAGCAAGCGACATCCCCGAGCACGACATTCTATGCGGTGGCTTCCCTTGCCAGCCCTTCTCATTCTCGGGCAAGAAGCAAGGCTTTGAGGACGAACTCGGACGCGGCAATATGTTCGACGAGATTGTGCGCATTCTGCAGCACCACCATCCTCAGTACATCTTCCTTGAGAATGTCTCTGCCCTGCCTGGCCACGACGATGGCCGCACGTGGCGAATCATCCAGGAGAAGCTGGATGCCCTCGGCTACGACATCGATGGGCGTGTTTTCTCGCCGCATGAGTTCGAGATTCCGCAGCACCGTCCTCGCTTCTACATTGTGGGCATGAGGCGAGACGAATTGGGCAACAGCGGCATGAGGAAGTTTCATTTCCCACAGCCCAACGACCCGCCAATCAGCGATGTACGCACCATAGTCGATGTCACCGACAACGATGGAGTGCAGCCTGTGCGCCGTGCCCTTCATCCTGTGTTCGATGCGTGGCAGGAGTTTGTGTACAACGTCACCAAGCGCGACAACTACATGCCCTCACATTGCATCTTCACAATGGAGTTTGGAGCCGACTATGAGTTTGAGGACACGCCTCCAGCTTTCCAAGCAATAGAAAGGCTGCGAGGCAGAAAAGGTGCCTACGGCAAAGTGCTCGAAGGCAACACGATGGAGGAGCTGATTGCCGACCTGCCTTTCTACATGCAGAAGACGAAATACCAGGACACCTATCCTGAGTTCAAGAAGGTGCTCATCCGACAGAACAGAGACCTCTATCAGCGACACAAAGACTGGATTGACCCCTGGCTGAAGAAGATTGAGCCATTTCCTCGCACACAGCGCATGCTGGAGTGGAGCACCAACCAGGACTGGAACTTCCGCAACCATGTCATTCAGCTTCGCCCCTCTGGCATTCGCATCCGCTCCATGAACTTCATCCCTACCATAACACTCTGCACCACAGCCACCCCAATCCTGCCCTGGGTGCCGTTCCCGCCAGGAGGATCCGTGGACAAGAAAGGCAAGCCCTACACAGCTGATGATTTCAGATGGGGAAGGTATATCTCGCACAACGAGGCAGCGCGAATCCAGTCGATGGAGGAACTGCAATACACAGGATTGAGCAGATTGCAGAAATTCAAGGCTCTGGGCAATGCTGTGAATGTGGATGTAGTGGAGATGATTGCAAGGAGATTGATAAAGTGAGAATAATAAGTTTGTTCAGCGGTGTAGGCGGCATGGATCTCGGCTTTCAGAAAGCGGGATTCACAATCGTAGCAGCGAATGAGATTGACACTCATACGCTGCCGACGTATCATGCCAACTTCCCGAATGTGAAACTGATAGAAAAGGACATCAGGGAGATCGACGAAAGCGAGTTTCCCGACGACATAGTGGGCATCATCGGCGGCCCTCCCTGCCAGTCGTGGAGCAAGGCAGGAGCGAGGCGAGGCATAGAGGACGCGAGGGGACAGCTGTTTTATGAGTACATCCGCATCTTGAAAGCGAAGAAACCACTATTCTTTATTGCCGAAAATGTGAAAGGCATGCTCTCGCAGCCACACAGCGCAGCCGTGAGCGAATTCATGCAGCTCTTCGAAGCGGTAGGCTACAATGTCGCGCTTCAGCTGCTCAACGCCAACGACTATGGAGTGCCTCAGAAGCGAATGCGATGCTTCTACGTAGGCATGCGCAAAGACCTCGGAGCCACATTCCGCTTTCCCGAACCATTACCCTACAAGCCAACCATGCGCGACGCCATCTTCGACCTGCAGGACACAGCCATGCCTGCGCTCATGCCTCACAACAGGAGCAATGGCCGCGAATGCATCATACCCAACCACGAATACTTTGTCGGCGACTTCTCCCCAGTCTACATGGCAGGAAACAGAGTCCACTCATGGGACGAGCCCTCCTTCTGCATTCAGGCATCAGGCAGGCAAACGCAGCTGCACCCGCAAGCCCCCAGAATGGTGGCACTCGACATGAAGCCCCAGCTGCATGGCGGTCTCAACAAATGGGCATTCGCCCCAGGCTACGAACATCTCTACCGCCGCCTCACCGTACGCGAATGCGCCCGTCTGCAGACCTTCCCCGACACCTTCCGCTTCGCCTACCGCGACCTCCTCTACGGCTACAAAATGGTAGGCAATGCCGTTCCCGTCCAGCTTGCCTACCACCTTGCCTTGCAAATCAAAAAGACACTGCTAATATATGCATCATCAAGGGGTCAGACCTAGGCTGTCAAGTTAAATATTTCTTCTGTCCCATTTTCCAGGAATTCCAGAGTCCTACTGAGTTACATTTAAGTACTTGAAATTTAACAATTTCGTACTAATATTTTAACACAAAATATTTGCATAACTCGCTGATTTTTAGTATCTTTGTAGATAATTACAACATCTTGACCGGTATGAAAAAATCAGACAAAAACATGGAAATTGAGAAGCTGAAAGCGGAACTGAAACGTGAACAGGAAAGAGCCGCGAAGCTTGAGGCTAAGAATGCGAAACTCAAAAACGAGCATGAGGCTGACAAACGTGAGATTAAGAATCTTAAGCGCAGGAAAGATCCGGAGTCTAAAAAAAAAGACCCGAAGCGGGCAACTCGGGAAATCAGAGTG
>JAZRYI010000061.1:0-41437 GCA_045600665.1 Bacteroidaceae bacterium | reverse complement strand
ACAAGAAAAAACATTATGGTTTTCCTTTTGTTTTCTTTTGTTTTTTTTGGTTTTTCTAATTGGCCGAAGGCATGAAAACAATTCATCGAACTCACGTTAGTTAGAGAAAAACGCCAATCTTACCTGTTGGTTCGATGTTAGGTCTGTGTTAGGTCTATGTTAGGTGTTGTGTTAGGTGTTTGAACAACACCTAACACACGCAATGCAATGAAATGCAGGGAGTTGCAAAGCGGATGTTAGGTGTTTGACGTTTTTGGGGAAATTTATAGGAAATGAGAAAGTTTGTTGTGTGAAATAGGTGCGTGTGAACAAGTGCAGGATCACTTGCTAAGGCCCCATTTTGCGAGGCGCTTGTATTCCTTTTTTGTTATACGCATGAATGAGCCATGCTGTGGGTTTGCCACTCCCTCAATGTCGTGGGGATCATGGAAATTGGTGAGGTGCTCGTCGGCTTGGCAGATGCGGTAGTGGCGTGGCTTTGAGCTGTATTCTATGTAGGCTACGCGCCAGCCGCTTTCTCCTACAATCTGGAAGGCAGAACTGCCTTCGCATTTCTTCTTGCCTTCGAAGTTGACAAAGTCGTTTTCGTCGGGCTCTGACCAAGGACCTGTAAGGGATGGTGCTGTGGCATGGAATATGCCTGGGTGCCCGCCTTCCTTCTTGATGAGCATGTGGTATTTGCCATCGGATGGGAGATAGTTGATGTCGGCATCGATGGTGGCATAGCCCCAGTCGAAGAGGAGGCGAGGCTTGGTGAGCTTGGTGAATGTTTTGTCGGCGTAGGAATAGTACATGCGGTCGTACTCCTCTTCGTCTGGATTCCAGAGTGAGTAGTAGATCATGTATCCTCCTTTGGAGCCATCTGCCCATTGGTAGTCAGGATCCCAGAAGATTTGAGGTGCCCACACTCGCTTTATCGTTGACCAGTCTTTGTAGATGTCTGGGCTATCTGGATCGCAGAAGATTTCTGCGCCTTTGCGGAAATCGAATGCGGTGCTTGTCCAGTGGATCAAGTCATTGCTTCGCAGCAAATCGATGCCATAGTTGAACCATGTGCGCGACTTATGGTTTGCCATGTCTGTAGTGACCATGAGATAGCCTTTGCCTGAGTCGGATTTGCGGCAGATGTAGGCATCGCGAGCTCCTCCTTCGATTGGTGAAAGTGCTTCGGTGTCGTAGATAGGTGCGCCATCGAGCAGGTCTTGGTAGTGAAGTCCATCTTTTGAGATGGCGTATGATGTCCATTCGCCATTGCCAGCCATGTGGCAATAGAGGTAGTGGTCGCCTTTCTGCAAGTTTTGCGAATTGGAGTTCAGGGAGAAGAAGGGTGAAAGGAGGGTAAGGATGGTGAGGATAGACAGTGATTTGCGCATAGGGATTGTTTGTTTGGGGATGGGCAGAATTGCTGCCAATCATGAGGTTATTTGCATTGGGTTAGTTCTTCTTTGAGTTGGCCGCGCGGAATCCCGAGCGCGATGGCACGCTCGAAGTCTTGCTTGGCAAGGTGCTTGTGGCCTTGGTCGAGGTGGATGTAGGCACGAGTGAGGATCATGTTGGTGTTGTTTGGCTCAAGCTCAATGGCTTTGTTCAGATCCATCACAGCAAGCTCTGGCTGCTTGGCCTCGGCTTCTATCTCTGCACGGATAGAGTACAGTTCTGCCTTGTCTGGGTGCTTCTCGATGAGCAGTGAGAGGCGTGTGAGTGCTTCTTGCGGCTTGCCAGCGTTTTGGAATAGAATCACAACTCCGAGAGATGCAGAGTAGTGATCGGGATCGAGGGCGAGAAGATGCTCGTAGTCTTCCTTTGCCTTGATGTATTCGCGACGCTGCTGATAGATGTAGGCACGAGCAAGGAGGGCATCGATGTTTTTGGGATCGACGTCGATGATGTTGCCATAGTCGATGATGGCTTTGTTCAGGTTGCCAAGCGAGAGAAAGAGATCGCCTCGCGCTTTGAGGATGGGAACATTGAGTGGGGCGATGCCAAGGGCAAGGTCGTAGGACGCGAGTGCCTTCATCGGCTGGTTTTGTGCCTCCTGCAGGTGGGCGATGTTGTAATAGATGAGGGCATTGCGTATGTCGTCGGGCGAAAGCCTGAGTGCCTGGCGGAAAAGCTCTTCTGCCTGTTCGTATTTTTTTTCTTGCGAGGCTGCCAGGGCTTGCTCTACGTATTGCTCGTAGGTTTGGGAGTGGGCTGGCAAACAAAGTGTCAGGAAAGAAACAAGCAAACCCTTGCGGAGTGTGGAGCTAATACCCTTGGCGATATTTGTCTTCATTTTCATCATCGAGCATAGAGAGATATGAGTTGTAGCGAGATTCGGAAATGTCGTGGCGCTCAAGTGCTTCAAGCACGGCGCAGTGGGGCTCATGAGTGTGGGTGCAGTTGTTGAATCGGCAGTCTTCGGAGAAGTGGAATATCTCGCGGAAATAGTGCCCTATCTCCTCTTTCTTCATGTCGAAGGTGCCGAAGCCTTTTATGCCTGGAGTGTCGATGATGTAGCCTTTGTCGGTCTCATACATCTCTGAGAAAGTGGTGGTGTGCTTGCCTGTGTTGTAGGCATCGGAAATCTCATTCGTCTTGATGTCGAGATCAGGATACAGCGCATTGATGAGCGTGGATTTGCCCACGCCGCTATTTCCTGAAAGGCATACAATCTTGCCCTCAAGCTCTTTGCGAAGCTCTTCAATGCCAATGCCTTGCTTGGCTGAGATGCGGCGGCATTGGTAGCCAATATTCTCATAGAGGTTGATTACGTTGTCGAGGTATTCTGCCCAGTCTATCTCGTCTTCACTTTCCGCTTTTGTGGCGAGGTCAACCTTGTTGAACACAAGAGTGACCGGTACGCTGTATGCTTCTGCCGAGGCGAGGAAGCGGTCGATGAATGTGAGCGAGGTTTCGGGGTGGGTGACTGTGACAATGAGAAAGCACACATCAACATTGGCTGCGATGATGTGCGACTGCTTGGAGAGGTTGGTCGATTTGCGAATGATGTAGTTCTTGCGGTCATCGATTGCAGTGATGAGACCAGCGTTCTCTTCATTTTGTGGAATGACAACAACCCTGTCACCGATGGCAACAGGGTTGGTTGTGCGTATGCCAGCTATACGGAACTTTCCCTTGACTTTGCATTCAAGGATTTCGTTCGTGTCGTCGATCTTGACTGTATAGCTATAGCCAGTATTTCGTATTACGAGTCCGTGCATTGAAGATAATTCATAATTCATAATTCATAATTCATAATAGTCATGCGGATAAGGGCGTTGCCTGTTGGGCGAAGCTATAATTATGAATTATGAATTATGAATTATGCATTGTAATTAGACTGTCATGATTTCTTTGTTCTTAGCTTCGAGCATACCATCAATCTGCTTGATGTACTTGTCGTGAATCTTCTGAACCTTGTCTTCAGAGTCCTTCTCCACGTCTTCTGGCACACCGTTCTTGACAGACTTCTTGAGCTTGTCGATAGCATCGCGACGAGCATTGCGCACGCTCACCTTTGCTGTTTCTGCTTCCTTCGAGCACTGCTTTGTGAGATCCTTACGGCGCTCCTCTGTGAGTGCAGGGATGCCGAGACGGATGATCTCGCCATTGTTCTCAGGCATGATGCCTACTGATGAGTCGATGATTGCCTTCTCGATGACGCGAAGCATTGACTTGTCCCAAGGCTTGATAGTGATAGAGCGTGCGTCAGGAGTGTTGAGCGAAGCCACATTGCTAAGAGGCATCATGCTGCCGTATGACTCTACACGAATATCATCAAGAATATGTACGTTCGCACGACCGGCGCGAATGCGGCTGAGAGCTTCGTCGAGGTGCATTGCTGCCATCTCCATTTTCTCTTCAGCGTCTGAAATGAAAACTTTTACGTCGTCCATGTTGTCTTTTTTAGGTTGTTATAAATATTGAGATTAAAAGTTCAGCTTTAATTGCAAGCTTTCGAATACCTTTTTCTTGTCAAAGAAGAAATAGCCTCGTTTCACCTTGCCTGTCTCTTTGTCGATGGCATATTTGAAAGGCGATTGAGACTTTGTGGTTTCGGTGCGCAGGAATTGGTAAATCTCTTTCCATGCCTCCTCGTAAGGATGTTGTACGCCAAACAGCGAAGGCTCCATATTGCAAATGTTGCGAACTATTATATTAATGCGCAGTCCATCGTCACCCACCTCAAGAAGTACCCGTCGTAAATTTGGTTCGAACCAGCGCATCTGTTTAAGTTAATAGTTAAAAGTTAATAGTTAAAAGTTGAGTTATGAGTTTTTTAGTTTGAAGGTCAAGATCCTTTTTTCTTCATTGTATTGATAATAGATACCAATAATGCTATTAGTTGATTGAGATCTGTTATTAAAGACTCAAACATTTTGTTGTCAATGTAGTCATTATCGTGAAGCAATCTAATCCAAAACCTACTTTCGTTTGCCTCTTTTAGGGCTATCTGGTGTTTTGACACGAAATCGGCATCACTTTGAGCATAAACGGCTTCTGCTGTATTGGCTCCTATTGATGTTCCTGAGCGAAACAGCTGTTTTGACATTATTGTCTCATTTTGTTGAGTTCGTAAGTATTTCTCCAACTTCACAATTCTATTGGAAAAATCATACGCTTTTATCGCAACAATACTATCAGCCATAGAACTCAATAACTTATCAACTCAACTTTTAACTATTAACTATTAACTTTTAACTTACAGGATGGTACAGCCTGTGCAAGGCTTCAACTGCTTGAAGAAGTCGTTGCCCTTGTCATCCACGAGGATGAATGCAGGGAAGTCCTCAACGTCAATCTTCCATACAGCCTCCATGCCGAGTTCTGGGTACTCAACACACTCGATGCTCTTGATTGAGCTCTGTGAGAGAACAGCTGCTACGCCGCCGATTGTGCCGAGATAGAAACCGCCATACTTCTGGCAAGCGTCTGTGACGCACTGAGCACGGTTGCCCTTTGCAATCATGACGAGCGAGCCGCCATTAGCCTGGAACTCATCTACGTATGGGTCCATACGGCCTGCTGTAGTAGGGCCCATAGAACCACATGGGTAGCCTTCTGGTGTCTTAGCAGGACCAGCATAGAGAACTGGGTAATCCTTGAAGTACTGTGGCATGCCTTCGCCAGCATCGAGGCGAGCCTTGATCTTAGCGTGAGCGATGTCGCGAGCAACGATGATTGTGCCCTTGAGGTTCACGCGAGTAGAAACTGGGTATTTGCTGAGCTCCTTGCGAACAGCGTCGATGCCCTGGTTGAGGTCAATCTCAATGCCCTTAGCACCCTCGCCTGGCATACGGTACTCCTCTGGGATAAGCTCTGATGGATTGCTGTCCATCTTCTCAATCCAGAGACCTTCCTTGTTGATCTTGCACTTGATGTTGCGGTCGGCAGAACAGCTAACACCCATACCTACTGGGAGAGATGCGCCGTGGCGTGGAAGACGGATGACGCGAACGTCGTGAGCAAGATACTTGCCACCGAACTGAGCACCAAGACCGATGCGGTAAACCTCCTTGAGGAGCTTCTCTTCGAGGTCGAGGTCGCGGAATGCACGACCTGTCTCGTCGCCTGTTGTTGGGAGATTGTCATAGTACTTGATAGAACCAAGCTTCACTGTGAGGAGATTCTTCTCTGCTGATGTGCCGCCGATAACCACGCAGATATGATATGGAGGACAAGCAGCTGTGCCGAAGTGCTTGATTTCCTCAACGAGCCAAGGAAGAAGCGTGCTCTCGTTCTGGATGAGAGCCTTAGTCATTGGGTAGAAGTAAGTCTTGTTGGCTGAGCCGCCACCCTTTGCCACCATCACGAACTTGTACTCAGCACCTTCTACAGCCTCGATGTCGATCTGAGCAGGAAGGTTACACTTTGTATTCACCTCGTCGTACATGTTGAGAGGCGCATTCTGTGAGTAGCGGAGGTTGTCCTGAGTGTATGTGTTGTAAACACCACGGCTGAGAGCCTCTTCGTCCTCAAATCCAGTCCACACCTGCTGACCCTTCTCACCGTGAATGATAGCTGTGCCTGTGTCCTGGCAGAATGGGAGAATGCCCTTGCAAGCAGTCTCTGCATTGCGCAGGAACTGAAGAGCTACATACTTATCGTTTTCAGAAGCCTCTGGGTCGCAAAGAATCTTAGCAACCTGAAGGTTGTGCTCACGACGAAGCATGAATTCCACGTCGTGGAATGCCTGCTGTGAAAGCATAGTCAAAGCTTCTGGAGAAACCTTCACAATTTCGTGTCCTTCAAACTCGCTGACAGTGACACCTTCCTTTGTGAGAAGATAATATTCTGTATCATCCTTGCCCACCTGGAACATAGGAGCATACTTGAAATCTGGTGCTTGAGCCATAAGAATAATATGTTTTTGATTTAGTTTAAGTATATGCAAAAATAGATATAATTTTACTATCCCACAAAATATTTATTCTTTTTTTGAATATATTATAATATTTTAGTCGCCAATCCGTTCATTATTCGTAAAATTGTGCAGAAAATAAACTGAGCACGTTGGCAACTTGCAAATGTTTACTGAGCTAATTGTACACATGCACATACTGCCCGTCGTATGAGATTTTGTAGCGGTACAAGCCTCTCGGCTTCTCATGCACGCACTCATTCGGCACTTGGTTTATTGCGCCGTCGTTGTTCACGTCGTAGCGTATGTGGCAGTTCTTGTTGGCGCATTTTGCATAGCCATCATCTGTGATTGTCAGTCGCTTGTCTGCTCTGTCGCAATTGGGGCAGGCAAGGTCGTAGGCGCGGTAGTCGCCATTGTATGTCGTGCCGACAATCAGTCCTCCAAGACCATACTGAAAGTACTTCTGAGTAGCGTCCATATTATATGTGGTCTTGCTTGCGCTACTCTGCATGATGATAGTGGCACCGGATTGCCTCATGCTGGCAAACTGTCCGAAATTGCCTATCACATTGAATAGTTCCGTGTATTGCAACACAGAGAAACTGCAGCGCACGAGATTCTTCTTCGAATAGGCAGCAGTCGTCTCGTCGTCGCATGAAAAAAGCACTTGCATTGCAGATACCGAACCTGCAATGCAAAGTGCTGTTATCAATCGCTTCCTTATGTTTATTGACATAATTAGAACCAGATCTTCGGGTCGGAAATGATCTCGTCAATGCGCTTCATCTCCTCGTCAGAGAACTCGAGGTTCTCGATCGTCTGCAGATTGTTGTCAAGCTGCGCCACAGACGAAGTGCCGATGATGCACGATGTCACTCTCTTGTCGGCAAGTATCCATGCAAGAGCCATCTGAGCAATGCTCTGACCGCGCTCCTTGGCTATGACTGCTAACTTCTTCACTGCCTCCACGCGCTCTGGCGTCACTTGCGATGTCTGCAAGAATCCTGTGCTGCGTGCTGCGCGGCTACCTTCTGGAATTCCATTGTCATACTTGCCAGTGAGCAATCCCTGAGCAAGAGGCGAGAAGCAGATCACACCGCTGCCATTGTCGGCTGCAACTTGGAAGTTTGCGTTCTTGGCTGCAGGGTCGATCATGCTGCATCGATACTGGCTCAGCAGGCAAGGAACTTTTGCCTCGTTGAGGATGTCGTAGCAACGCTGCTGAAGATGAGGAGGATATTTAGAAATTCCCACATACAGAGCCTTGCCCTGTCGCACGATGTCGATGAGCGCCTGCATTGTTTCCTCCACAGGAGTCACGCCATCATAGCGGTGGCTGTAGAATATGTCGAAATACTCAAGACCTGTACGCTTCAAGCTCTGGTTGCAGCTTGCTATCAGGTTCTTGCGGCTTGAACCGTCGCCATACACGCCTGGCCACATGTCGTGTCCAGCCTTTGAGGAGATAAACATCTCGTCGCGGTGTGAAGCGAGGTTCTCCTTCAGTATCTTGCCGAAGTTGCTCTCTGCGCTTCCTGGTTCTGGACCGTAGTTGTTTGCGAGGTCGAAGTGGCAAATTCCTGCGTCGAATGCTCGAATGACCATCTTTGTTGCAACGCCAAAATCGTCAACGCTGCCGAAGTTATGCCAGAGTCCAAGGCTAAGTACAGGCAATTGTATGCCTGAATTTCCAGAATATCTAAAAATCATATATGAGTTAGTTTATCAAATTGTTAACAGCATTCTCCATCTTCTCAAAATTGAATCCAGCAACAGCCTCGTCCATGAGAGCTTGAATCTTGTCGTTGCAAAGGTTGCCGATTGAGCCCTCATGAGTGTGGTTGATATTCTTGTCTGCCTTAAACTTGCCGTCTTCAATGTCGAGTCCAACCTTCTTGTATGCATCACGGAACGGCATGCCTGCTGCTGCGAGGCGATTAACCTCTTCTACCGAGAACATAGGGTCGTAGATTGGGTTGTCGAGTATATTCTCGTTCACCTTCATCTTGTTGATGATGTAAGCCGCCATCTGCAAGCAATCCTTCAAGTCGTCGAATGCAGGAAGGAACACCTCCTTAATGATCTGAAGGTCACGGAAGTAACCCACAGGAAGGTTGTTCATTATCATTGTCACAGTGACTGGTAGAGACTGCAGCTTGTTGCACTTAGCGCGAGTGAGCTCAAACACGTCAGGATTCTTCTTGTGAGGCATGATGCTGCTGCCTGTTGTGCAGTCTGCAGGCAGCTTCACAAAGTTGAAGTTCTGAGAATTGAACATGCAAGCATCGAATGCAAGCTTCGCCAATGTGCCGGCAATGCTTGCCATCGAGAATGCCACGTTGCGCTCTGTCTTGCCGCGTCCCATCTGCGCATAGACAACATTGTAGTCCATAGAGTCGAAACCGAGAAGGTCGGTTGTCATCTGACGGTTGAGAGGGAAGCTTGAGCCATAGCCTGCTGCCGAACCGAGCGGATTGCGGTTTGTTATCTTCCATGCTGCCTGAAGGTACTGCATGTCGTCCACAAGACCTTCTGCGTATGCGCCAAACCACAAGCCGAAGCTGCTTGGCATAGCCACCTGAAGGTGAGTGTAGCCTGGCATGAGCACGTCCTTGTAGCGGTTGCTCTGCTGGATGAGTTCCTCGAAGAGACTCTGCACCAGCTCTGCAATTTCCTTGATCTGATCGCGGATGAAAAGCTTCAAATCGACGAGCACCTGGTCGTTGCGCGAACGTCCAGAGTGTATCTTCTTGCCTACGTCGCCAAGCTTGCGAGTGAGCATAAGCTCCACCTGACTGTGCACATCCTCTACGCCTTCTTCTATCACAAATTCGCCCTTTTCTGCTTGCTTGTATATCTCCTTCAGCTCCTTGAGAAGGATTGCTAACTCGTCGGCAGTGAGCAAATCGATGCTTTGCAGCATAGTGATGTGCGCCATGCTGCCAAGTACGTCGTATTTTGCCAGATAGAGGTCCATCTCGCGGTCTCTGCCCACGGTGAACTTCTCTATCTCTGCGGTCATTGCCGCATTCTTTGTCCAAAGTTTATCCATTATTCGTAAGGTATCATTGCCAACATATCAGCGAACTTGTCAACGCCTTGCTCCAGATGCTTGCCTATCATCTGCTTCATGAAGAAGTTGAGGTCAGCGTCGATGGTCACCTTTATCTTGCTCGAAGTGTCACTCGTTGGCAACACCTGTATCCACAATTTGAATCCTACAGGAGAATTAGTTGACGTGTATTTCACGCATTTGGCTGGTTCGCGTGTATCTATTGCTACAGCTATCGAACCGATGGGCCCAGCGCTGATCTTCAGTGTGTCGGGCGTGCACTCCATATCGTTCAAGTGCTTCTTTGCCTCTTCCCACTTGTCTGCAGGAATCTGTCCCTTCAGCTTTTCCTCTTGTGCAGGATCGTTGAGCTTGTCCTTGATTGCTGCCAAGTTGCTCAAGTCGCTTATCTTGCCATACACAGCGTCCTGACTGTAAGGCACTTGCTTTATGCTACTTTCAAATTTTGCCATCTTTGTTAATTCATAATCCATAATTCATAATTCATAATTGCCATGCGGAGCGTTTGTTGCTTGGGATAATTACGAATATGAATTACGAATTAGGCTTTATGAATTATATTTAGTCCTTGCACCACTCAGAAGGGTTAGCTCTCCACTCGTTGAGAGTAGGAATCTGATCCTCTGTGATGTAGCCAGTCTTGAGTGCAACCTCAAGCACAGCCTCATAGTTTGTCAATGTGATAAGTTTAACCTTAGCATCGTCGAATGCCTTCTTTGCCACGTCGAAGCCATAAGTATAGCTTGCCACCATACCAATCACGTCACAGCCATTGTTGCGGATAGCATCAACAGCCTTGAGCGAAGAGCCGCCTGTAGAGATAAGGTCTTCGATCACAACCACCTTCATGCCTGGCTTTAATTCGCCCTCGATCAAGTTCTCAAGACCGTGGTCCTTTGGTTTTGAACGAACATATACGAATGGCAGGTTGAGAGCGTCAGCCACGAGTGCGCCCTGTGGGATTGCGCCTGTAGCCACGCCAGCCACAGCATCCACCTCCTTGAAGTTCTCAAGAATGACACGGCAGATCTCCAGCTTCACGAAGTTGCGAAGCTCAGGATAGCTCAGTGTCTTGCGGTTGTCGCAATAGAATGGTGACTTCCATCCACTTGCCCAAGTGAATGGGTTTTCTGGCTGAAGCTTGATAGCCTTGATGTTCAGCAGTTTTTCTGCGAAAATCTTCTCCAATGTTTTCATAATCGATATGTGTATTAAGTTATTAATTCTTTTTCAAGCAAACACACAGTCTGCGATGCAAAGATAACTCTTTTTTTATGATAACAAAAAGTTAAGCCACAAAAAAAGCCCGAAACATACATAATTTATTCATTATATACATTTCTTGTCATTTTGCCAAAGCAACCAGACGCATGTTTTGTATCTTATTTTATCGAGAATCGCACATCGATGCCAAACTGCATTGGCTTGCCGAGCTGCTCAAATGAGCGGTGTGCGCTCTCGAAGCCGAATGTGCGGTAGTTGGTGTCGGTGAGGTTGCGCGCCCAGAGCTGGAAGGATGCGATGCCTGTGTCCAGAGCGAGGCGAGCACCGAGCAGGGAGTAGTAGCTCTGCTTTGAGTTGTTCGACTCCGTCCAGTACAAACTGCCTGTTCCGCTGTAGTCCGCGCCGAGGGTGATGGCTTTTGTCCAGCTGTTGCCTGACAGCTGCCATGTGTGGGCAGCATCGAGATGAAGAGTGTGCTTTGGCACGAATGGCACGTAGTTGCCAGTGTAGTCGGTGCCATTGCCTGCATCATAGTCGGTGAATGTGGCGTGGGTGAAGCCATAGTTGGCAGTGAATGTCCAGTGGGCATCGGGACGGCAAAGTGCAGTGAGCTCGGCTCCGTAGCTACGGCTCTTGCCAGCATTCACCATCATGCGACCAAGTCCTGTAGGTGCAAAGCGCGCTATCTGCTGGTCGTGAGTGCTGATGAGGAACACAGCTGCATCGAGCTGATACTTGCGATCGGCAGTGCCGAGGTGAGTGCCAATCTCGAAGTTCCAGGAATACTCAGGTTTGAACACCACTTGATCTACCGATGGATCTTCGCCTATTGGCATGTTATCTGCCATAGTCTTTGTCACGCTCTCTATCACTGACGCTGGCATGCCCATAGCTGTGAACTTCTTCAAGTACTCTGCCACGCCACTCTGTATCTCTGTCATCATAGCATTCTGCATCGCACCCTGCAGGATGTCGCTGAACATCTGCACATTGTATCCTCCAGATCGCTGACCTTTCGCTGCGAGAGCATACACGTTGCTATTATTGCTGAACTTATACATGATTGATGCCTTTGGCAGCACGGTCAGGTAGTCCTCGTGCATCTTGCCATCGTAGAGCAACTGCGAGGAAAGGTCCTGCAAGTCCACCTGCATCATTGCAGCGCGCGGGTTGGCAAGCAGGAATCCATAATCGACCGTGGCAGGAGCGTTATATGTCATGCTCATCTTTTCGTAGTCGAGTCGCAGGCCGAGGGTTGCAAACAGCTTAGGTGCAATGCGCACCGTTGACTGATGGAACACAGCCGTGTTGAGCAACGGCGTGTCGAATGTGCCACCCATTTTCAGGTCGTCGCCGCGCATATTCACGCTCATCGAAGTGAAGCCCATGCGCGCCAGTGAAGGTATGGCTGTAACGTCAGGCATGTGGCTGTTGATGTTGCTCTCCAGCCAGCGCAAGCCATCGTCGTAGAAGTGTACTGGTCCCTCGGTGGCGAGTGTCTGATACATGAAATTGACGCCGCTCACCCAATTCCATCGGCTATCCTTGTCTGCATTCTTGAATGTCACCTCCTCCGTCACGGTATTGATCTTCTGCCTCTGCTCCAGAGTGTAGATGTCCTTGGAGATGAAGTCTTGATCCATGAACATGCGGTCATTGATGTTCTGGTATCCAGTTATGGCGTTCATCACAAACGAAGGTGCTTCGTATTCGATGTTGAGGCCTGTGTTGAGAAGTCCTCTGCGATACTTATGCTCACGATTATTGCAAATCGTGCCTACGTTCGCATCGAAAGAAGAATCAAAAGGGTTGCCTCGATAGTAATAAGGATAAGCACCCTCATCGCAGTAGTCATAGCTGATGCTAAGATCGAAATTTAATCTGTCGCTTGGTTTGTAAATGCCACGGATGCGGCCACCGCCAGCTTCTATCTTGTCCGCATTTTCTCCTGTGAAAGCATTCTTGAAGAATCCATCGCCACCTTCATAGTATCCGCCTCCTGAAAATGCGAACTTGGAATTTACTGTCTGATAATGAGTTGCAGATATGCTGCGATGGTTGTTGGCAGTGGCATAGCCAACCTTCACGTCCGTGCCCTCGTAAGAGAATGGATTCTTCGTATATACACGAATGATGCCGCCCATGGCATTTCTGCCATACAGCGTGCCTTGCGGACCTCGCATCACGTCCACTCGCTCGATGTCGAAGAAGTTGAAGTCGAAAGCCGACTTGTCCACGTATGGTACGTTGTCCACATACATACCCACGGCTGGCGTGTTGATGCGCGAACCGATGCCTCGGATGTACACAGCGCTCGTGAGGCGGCTGCCATAGTCGGGCATGAAGAAGTTTGGCACGAGGGCAGACGCGCCTTTGAGCGATGTTATGTGCGCTGACTCCAGTTGCTGCTTGGATATGAGACTCACCGACGATGGCTGCTGGCGCATCGCCGTATTCTCTTTCACCATAGACACAACCTCCACCTCATCAAGACTGATATTCTTTGAAATGCTGTCTGCCAGAGCATTTTCCGTAGCATTGTCTGGCATGAAACTGCATGCTATAGATCTGCTTGCAAATGCTGCAAAAGCTATTAAAAATACATAGAACTGCATATGTGTTTTTTTGTTTACGGGCACAAAGGTACTGTTTTTTGCAGACATAGGCAATCCTATTATGCAATAAACCAAGGTTTAGCGCAACATTTTCATTTGTTTTTTCAGTATTACCAGAAAAACTCGTAACTTTGTACCCGATTTTCAAAAAAGGAATAAGTAAATGGTCATTGCCTCATTCTTAATCCTTCATTCTTAATCCTTCATTAATACACACATGGCACAGAAACCAAGCATTCCAAAAGGCACACGCGACTTCTCCCCAGTGGAGATGGCAAAGCGCAACTACATATTCAACACCATCAAAGACGTATATGCTCTCTACGGTTTTCAGCAGATTGAGACACCTGCAATGGAGAACCTCAGCACGCTCATGGGCAAGTATGGCGAGGAGGGTGACAAGCTCCTCTTCAAGATTCTTAACTCAGGCGACTTCCTCCACGGCATGACAGCTGACGAGGTGGCAAGCACAAGCACACTCAAGCTCGCCAGCAAGTTCTGCGAGAAAGGTCTTCGCTACGACCTGACCGTGCCATTCGCACGCTACGTCGTTCAGCATCGCGAGGAGTTGGCTTTGCCATTCAAGCGCTACCAGATTCAGCCAGTATGGCGTGCAGACCGTCCGCAGAAAGGTCGCTACCGCGAATTCTACCAGTGTGATGCCGATGTAGTGGGTAGTGAGAGCCTTCTCAATGAGGTGGAGCTGATGCAGATTGTTGACACCGTATTCACTCGCTTCGGAGTGCGCGTATGCATCAAGATCAACAACCGCAAGATTCTCACAGGCATTGCAGAGATGATTGGTCAGGCAGATAAGATCGTTGACATCACAGTGGCTATTGATAAGCTCGACAAGATTGGTCTCGATGCAGTCAATGCTGAGCTCGCTCAGGATGGCATACCTCAGGAAGCAATCGAAAAACTCCAGCCAATAATCAATCTCAGTGGCTCTAACGCTGAGAAGCTTGCCACAATGAAGGAAGTGCTCAAGGACAGCGCTATCGGCTTGAAGGGCGTGGACGAGTGCGAGTTCATTCTCGGCAAACTTGAATCTCTCGGCCTAAACAATGCCATTGAGCTTGACCTCACTCTTGCACGTGGCTTGAACTACTATACAGGCGCAATCTTCGAGGTTAAGGCACTTGACGTGCAGATTGGCTCCATCACAGGTGGCGGCCGCTATGACAATCTCACAGGTATCTTCGGCATGCCTGGCTTGAGCGGCGTAGGCATCTCATTTGGTGCGGACCGCATCTTCGACGTGCTCAACCAGCTTGACCTCTATCCTAAGGAAGCAGTCAATGCTACACAGGTCCTCTTCGTCAATTTTGGCGAAGCCGAAGCTGACTTCTGCCTCCCAGTGCTTGCTAAGCTCCGTGCCGCAGGTATCCGTGCCGAGATATATCCAGACTCATCCAAGATGAAGAAGCAGATGAGCTACGCTAATGCAAAGAACATCCCATTCGTTGCCATCGTAGGTGAGAGCGAGATGGCAGAGGGTAAGATCAACCTCAAGAATATGACAACAGGCGAACAGAGCCTCGTAACTCCTGATGAACTCATAGGCATGATCTAAAATTGTGATTACTATAAACAGAAAAAGACCATAGTTGCCTATGGTCTTTTTCTGTTTATGCAATATCTTTGAGAGATCTTTGTCGCTTAATGGTGTTGTGCGAGAGTAGGGGAACAAAATGCACCTTAGGCGGACGAGAGGAGTCGTCAGCCTAAGGCGCATAAGCGATTATGTATGGGGAGAAATATAGACTTAGTTGTTCAGCTTCTTCATTGCCTGGCTGAGGTTGATCTGCTGAGTGACGCTGGCAATGAGCTTCTCCATGATGACAGGCTTGTTGATGAAGTCGTTGGCACCAAGGCGGAATGCCTTTGTGATGTCCTCCTCAGAGTTGAGGGCAGAGAGCACGATGATAGGGATGTTCTTGTACTCTTCGTTTGCGCGCAGCTTCTCTATCACGCCAAAGCCATCGAGCACTGGCATAAGAAGGTCGAGCAGGAGAAGGTCTGGCTTCTTCTGAGCGATGGCATCGAGCGCCACCTGACCATTGTTTGCTGTGCGTATCTCGAATGTGTATTGTGTGAGCATCTTCTTGATGAGGAGCACGTTTAGTGGAACATCATCCACGATGAGTACAGACAGGCTATTAACATCTATGCCTTCTGTGATATATTGATTCATTGTAGCCATTTTTATTGTAATAAGAGTTTGATGGTTTTAATTCTGTGTATTTATAATGGAAATGATTGTCTAATTCTTCTTTGCGAGTGATGGGTCGTAGTCAACGCTGTCGTCAGGTGTCTGCGAGATGAAGCACATCTCCTTGATGAAATCGTCGATGGTTGACTGGTTGCCTTGCAGTTTCATATATGTGTAGCATACCTTCTCGCCAGGATTGATGGTTGCGAGGGCAGCGCGTATAGTCTCGGAGAGCATGACCTGGAAGTTGATGATGCCTTCCTCGGTGTCGCCAGTGTAGTTGCGGATGATGGATCCGACGTATGTGATGTTGTTGGCGGTTGACACCTTGTTGTTTGGGAAGTACATGCATGCCAGCTCGATGAATTCTGGGCGGATTGGCATTGTCTCGCCTTTGTCGTTGAGTATCCACATTTTGCCAACAAGCACGTCGCCCTTGATGTTGCCTGAGAATTTCTGTTCTGCCAGGAGGCGGATGCGGTTGACGAAGCGGTTGTATTCAATGTAGTTATCGTAGAACTCTGTGTAGATTGAGAATCCGATGTTTGGAGAGATGATGGATGCTCTTCCATCGGACGTGATCTCGTAGATGCTGATGTCCTGTGGAATGAGCTGGTCAACGTCGTGTACCTTCTGACAGCTTGTGCAGATGGTTTTCACCTTTGGCTTTATGAATGTGTTGCCGCATGTGTTGCATGTGTGGATGGTGGTTGGACGGTCGTAGTCCACGCCGATGTGGTTGAGCATCTTGTGGCACTTAGGGCAGCGGAGCTGTCCGCCAAAGTTGTATGTGTGCTCTGGAGTCACGTTAGCGCAGCGGAAATGATGAATCACCTCCTCGCTCTGTATGGATGACTGTCCACACTTAGGGCAGGTGTGCACATAGAGCAGATGCGAGTGCAGGCACTCAGGACAGAGGTGCACCTTGTTCACAAACTTTGTGGCACGGAAGAGGCCCTTCTCCACCATAGACTGAATGAACACGAAATACTCGCTCAGCTCGTAATGGCCGAGTCGGTAGAAGATGTCGAATACGGGTATAACGTAGCCTGTAGATGCCGACACGTCGAGGCATGGTACAAGCTCTGTCTTCTTGCGCGAAATAAGGTAGCGGGTGAGGCGGATGAAGAACTGGTTGGATGAGAGGATTGGATCTTCCTGAGTGGAGAGCCCGATCTTGTTGCGGTACTCCACAAGCTCTTCTATCTTTGCCATGACTGGCATGTCGTTCCAGTCATCGGCGTATCCATCAATGATTTCGTCGTAGTTGCCCATCTTGCCCTTCAATCCGCTTGCCACAAACAGAGGCTTGTAGCAGCATTTGGCTGAAGTGACGGGGTTTATGCTGTTGAGAATGGCTTTTGTCTCTTCTGCAGAGTCGTTGGCTATAAAGACCACATCGAAGAGGTATTCGGGAAAATCCGGACTCTCATCGAGGGCAAAAGGACTGTCGAGCAGAAGCACTTTCTTGCCAGCTTCGTTGTTCTGTATGGTAATCATCCTGTTAGTCTAATCGTTCGTAAGGTTAGTTCTATTTGCAGATAGCACGGACATAAAAAACCGTGCACCTGCTATTTGTCATTTGCAAATATAGAACAAATATTTGTAAATGGCATCATTTCATTTAGATTTTTTGCAACAAAAACCATATTTTTCGCTATATGCAAAGCGAACATTGCATTTTCAGTCCAAATATCCTGCCTTTTTCAACTCGCCAGCCACAAGGTCGCATTCGTTCCACCACTCTTGTCCGAAACGGCGGATGAGGGGTTCCTTCAGAAATTTGTACACAGGCAGCTGCAGCTTTCTGCCAAGCTCTACGGCTGGCTTGCATACGTCCCATCGGTGGTAGTTCACTGCTACCATGTCGCCCACCTTCGACAGGCGAACGGGGTAGAGTGCGCATGAGATTGGTTTCTGGAACTTGGTCTTGCCATTGCGGTATGCACGGTCGATGGCACAGAAGCAACAGCGCGGTCCCTTGCCTTTGGCACCTTCCTGCTTCAGGTTGTCGTAGCAAGTGAAGACGCAGTCCTTGCCATTGATGATGCTCGTCACCAAATCACCGTCACGGTCAGGATACACCACTCCCTCGGCGTCTATCATCTGCTGAGCCTCTTTGGATAGGTCGTCCCACACGATGTCGAGCACATCCTCCAGCTCTCCTACTTCCTCTATCGTCACGGGCGCACCTGCATCGCCTTCCACGCAGCAGATGCCATGACACTTTGTCAAGTCGCAGCAGAAGCATTCCTTGAACAAATCCAACGAAACCAATGTGTCTTGAATCTCTACCATAGTAAATGAAGATTGAAAAATGAAGAATGAGAAATATTTGTTACTTTGTGAATGATTAGGAAAAGTATGGATTTCAGTTCCTTCTCGCCTTGCTCTGAGTGACCAGATATACGCCGCTGAACACGAGCAGCACGGCAAAGCCCTGACCTATGCCAAAGGCACCTATGCCGAGAGCTACACTCACGATGCAGGCTACGATTGGCTGCACGTAGTTATACATGGCTATGACCGTAGGGCGAAGAATCTTCTGCGCACTTGTGCAGAAAATGTAGGCGATGTATGTTCCGCCAAACACCACAAATGCAGCCTCAAGGTATGTCTTTGTGGAGATTTCTCCCCATGATATTTCTGTAATGCCAGGCAAGGCGAACGGCACGATGACCATTGACGCGAAGAGCATCATCCACTTCATGCAAGTGACTACGGAGTATTTCTGAATCAGCGTCTTGAATGCCGTCAAATAGATGGCGTAGCTGCATTGCGCACACACGCACATCACGTCGCCAAGCAACACTCCACCACCATACACGCCCTGAGATGAACCGACAATAAGTATCGCAGCCCCCGATGCTCCTAAGAGTACGCCCACCACCTTCTTCCACGTGACTGGCTCGCGCAGGAAAAACGCTGCCAGCACCATGGTGATGATAGGCATGATGGTGGTCATGATGCTTGCGTTGAGCGGGCTTGTGATGCTGAGTCCGATGGTGTAGTTGCATTGGTTGAACACAATGGCGAACAGTGCTGCGAAGAACAGCTTCAGCAGGTCCTTCTTTTCCACCGCCTTCTTCTCTGTGTTGCGGAAAAGCAGCGATGTGAGCCAGAAGCCCAATGCACCGCCGCTGACGCGGAATGCAACCATATCCAGACCTCCTATGCCGTGTGTCATGGCATCTTTGCCAAGTGGTGCCATCAGCCCCCACATCACGCATGCCATTGCCATGCAGAGGTGGCCGATCAACATTTCTCTATTAAGCTTCTGCATACTTGCTCGTCTTTTTCCAATTGTTCCTGCAACTGCTCTATACTGCTAAATTTCTGTTCTTGGCGAATGAACGTCAAGAATTCCAAACGGAGCTGCTGGGAATAGATGTTGTCGCGAAAATCAAATATATTCACCTCAATGCTTCGGGTGTCGCCATTGTCGAGAGTAGGGCGGATGCCGATGTTTAGCATGCCATAGTGGCTGTTTCCAACGCGTACAAGGTACACGCCAGTGGCTGGGACAAGCTTTTCTGCTTCAACATCGAGGTTGGCTGTAGGGAAGCCGAGTTTCCTGCCATTCTGAAAACCGCCAACAACTGTGCCTTCAATGAAGTAGGGATAGCCAAGAATGGCATTGGCGGTATCCACATCGCCGTTCTGCAATGCCTTGCGAATGAACGTAGAAGAAGGCGTGATGCCCTCTTCGAGCTGCAATGGTTTTGCCTGAACCACTTCGATGCCTATCTCCTTGCCAAAGCGAACATAGTCCTCAAATCCTTCTTCACGATTGTGACCGAAATGGTGGTCGTAACCAATGAGCAGCATACGCACGTTATACACGTCGCGAAGCACCTTCTCCATGAACTCTCTTGCCGACATCATGGATTGCTTCTTGTCGAAGTCGAGCACAGCAATGCTATCCGTGCCAGACTCAGCGAGTAGGGCAATCTTCTCTTCAATAGTATTGAGCAGCAGAGGCTTGAAATCGGTGCGAATGACCTTGAGAGGGTGGTTGCCGAACGTGACAAGCAGCGACTGCATGCCTCGTCGCATAGCCTCTTCCTTCACTTGGGCGATGAGGCACTTATGACCGAGGTGTACACCGTCAAAGAACCCTATGGTGGCTACCATAGGATTCCCGTTGCGTGTATGATTGTCAAGTATAGTCATTTAGAAGAAACTATTGCTGTTGCTACTTGTGCTACTGTTGCTGCTGCCATTCTTGCCCTCGCGCTTCAATCGCTCGCGCTCTTCGTTCTTGCTCTTTGTCGTCTTCTTGTCCTTGTCAGCTTTCTGCTTGGTTATCTTGGCAGGCTTCTGCTGAGGGATAGGAAGTGCTTTTGGATCCCATGTACGCTTGGTTTCCCACTTCGCTTTAAGCACTTCTTCCGTAGGACTATAGTACACTTCCTCTGGTGCAATGCCTGCGTCGTAGTCGCCTGTGTCCCATTTGCCGTTACCGTTTGTGTCGTAGAACATTCGCAGGTAGAATGTACCTGGATTGAGGAAGTAGAAGTCGGCATTACCTTTCTTATTTGCCTTCACCGTCTTAACCACTTTGTCTGAACCGTCTAGCAACTGCACAACGGCATTAGAATCAGCATTCTGCAAAGTGACGAACAGCGTAGCGAACTCATCCATCGACTTGATCTTTATCTGCTGCTTGAGCGAGGCGCATCGCTTGCCATAGATGTTGACAAACGCTGCTGTGTCTATCTCCAGTTGGTATGTGCTGTCAGCCTCCCATTCTGCATAGAGACGGTAGCTTCTCACATTGCCTGGCACTTGCTTGAACACAAACTTGGCAGGTTCATACACGGAATCCACTTTCATGGTGAAATGTATCTTGCTTAAGTCAAACGAATCGAGAGGCTCATCAAACTCTATTTCTACATTCTTGTCTGGAGCCATCGACGAACCGCTCTTCACCTTTATTTCCAAGAATTCTTCTGGCATAGGAGGAATGTCGAAGTCAAGATTCTCATCCTTCTTGCTGCTTTTCTTGCTCGACTTCTTTTCTTCCTTTGTTGCTTTCTTGGATTCTTTTTTATCTTTTTCTTTAGTGTCTTCTTTTGGCTCGTTTAAGATGTCTTCCTTCTTCTCTTCTGCAGCTTCTTCTTTCACTTCTTCTGCCGTCTCTTTCGCCACCTCATCAGTAGCCTCTTCATGGGCCTCTTCTGTTGCTTCATCTTTTGTCTCTTTCGCCGCCTCTTCTGTGCCTCCTTCTGTTACTTCATCTTTTTTCTCTTCTGCCACCTCTTCTGTGGCATCTTCTGCAGGCTTGTCTTTAGTCTCTTCTCCCACTTCTTCATTCACGATTTCTTCTGCATACTCATCTTTCTTGCCTTCTGAACGCTTGGCGGCACGACGCTCTTCCTTTGCTTTCTGCTTGCATTCCTTCACCCAGTTGTCCCACTTCTCCTGGTTCTGTTTTGCCAGTCTCTCTTTCGACATCTTGGATACAAGTCGCAGGGTATCGTTGGTAAGAGAGAGCACGCCAGTAGAGTCAGTGGCATAGAAATCCACCCTCATCTCAAGCGTGTCGAGGTTGTAGATCAGAGAGTCTTTTATCCAATATACTATGGAGTCGTTGGTGAGGTTGGCATCAGCCACGAATGCATCTGTGGCATCGAAGTTGAGGCCTGTGATGAGAGGCAACGTGTCGCTTGGCGCTGTGAAACTGATCATGAACTTATGCAGTTCCGGACGTTCCTCCTTCTGCTTGAAACGATCTTGTGCCGCAGTTTGGTAAGCAAGCAGCACGATGTCGTCTGGGTAGTAGTGAGTGTAAGGCACGGAGATGATAGAGTCATAGTGTATGCTATCGTGCCAGATTGTATCCTGACGAATGTCGGGCTTGCTCGAAGTGGAGAGAATGCGCTGAGATACAGCTATCTTCTCGCTTCTCTGGTCGAAAAGGAAGTTCTGGTTCTTGTCGTCGAGAGCATACACTCTATACTTGCCAGGAGCTAAGCCCTTGATTACGAAATGTCCACGGCTGTCAGTGCGCGAGATGCGCTCTAACTGTTTAGTACGGAAAATGGAGTCGGGCAGGTCTTCTGTCACTGAGTCATCCTCAGCAATGCCGCCCACCTTGTACAAGCCAACGAGCATACCCTTGATTGGCTCAAGGTTCTCTGCTTCGAGCACATTGCCCGACACCTGCATCGTGTCGATATCGGCGCCTGTGGAGAATGTGAACGCATAGTCGCCAAACGGATTACCCTCATTGTTATCTACAATGGCATCTGCAAAGTCGATGGTGTATGTCGTGTTTGGCTTCAGAGTGTCGAGAAGAGCGACAGTGATCTTCTTGCCAACTGCCTCTATCTCTGGCTGTTCAATCTGAGGAGGTGAGATCATCACTTTCTCCTGTGCATTTTCTATCTTGACGATTTCGTCAAACTCTATCACCACCTTCTTGGCTGATGACACCGTTTCGCCATACTTAGGCGAGGTGCGCACAATCTTTGGCGGTGTCTCGTCATACGGACCACCGTCAGGATTACCCATGCTGGCACACGCCATGAGTATGAGCGTAAAGAGCAGAGTGTAGATAAATATGAGAAAATGCTTGCGCTCCATATCGTGCTATTTGTTCATCTCTAAAAGTTCCTCGATATGCTGACGAGAATTACTCAATCTCGGAATCTTATGCTGGCCGCCCAGCTTGCCTTTGCCCTTCAGCCATTCGTCGAAGAGTCCTGGCTTAGCCACAATAATCTCCAATGGCTGGAGAGTGATGTCCTTGTAGCGTTTTGCCTCGTAGTCGGAATTGATGCCTTGCAATGAGCGGTCGAGGATTGTTGCAAATTCCTCCACGCTGCCTGGCATCTTGGCAAACTCTATGATCCACTGATGGCGGCACTTGGCATTGCTGTCCATGAAGATAGGCGCAGCAGTATAGTCTTTCACCTGTGCTCCCGTGGCAACGCAAGCCTGCAGCAATCCCTTTTCTGCATTGTCCACGATGAGCTCTTCGCCAAATGCGTTGATGAAGTGCTTCGTGCGACCTGTTATGCAGAACTTGTAAGGATCCTTCTGCGAGAACTTGACAGTGTCGCCAATCATGTAGCGCCACAAGCCACAAGTAGTGCTGATGATCATTGCGTAGTTCACGCCAGGAACCACTTCCCACAGCGGCACTACCTTGTCCTCATCCACAGGATAACCATCGTCGCCAAGATTGTCCATTGGGCAGAACTCATAGAACACGCCATAGTCAATCATCAGCATCATGTTCGGATCGCTGAGGTCGGTCTGAATGCCGAAGAATCCCTCGCTTGCATTGTATGTCTCCATGTAGTGCATACCAGGCAAGCCAATGATGTTCTTGTACTGCTCACGGTATGGAGTGAATGCAACTCCGCCGTGGAAGAACACCTCAAGGTTTGGCCACACCTCGTCCAGCCTGTCAACACCCTTCAGTTCCATCACGCGGTTGAGCACGCTCAGCATCCACGATGGCACACCGCTTATGTTGGTGATGTTCATGTCCATAGCTGCATGCGCAATTTTATCGCGCTTCTCTTCGAAGTCGCTCAGCAGAGCAATCTGCTTCTTTGGCACGCGCACCATGTTCACGGCTGTAGGTATGTTCTCGATTAGGATAGCGCTGAGGTCGCCTACAAGACTGTTTGGAGTGTTGAGATTTGGGGCATGACTGCCACCGAGTATGAGGCTCTTGCCCGAGAACAGCTTGCTCTTCGGATTGATCTTCAGATACGCTGCCACGCAGTCAGTGCCACCCTTGTAGTGTATGTTCTTCAAACCTTCGCCACTGACAGGAATAAACTTGCTCTTGTCGTTAGTAGTGCCTGACGACTTTGCATACCAGCGCACCATGCCAGGCCAAAGAATGCTTTCCTTGCCCTCGCGCATCAGCTGGATGTAGCTTTTCAGTTCCTCGTATGTGTTCACGTGCACATTATTTCGAAACTGCTCGTACGTCTCTATCTCGCTGTAGTTGTGTTCGCTGCCCCACTGCGTCTTCTTGCCTTGACGGATGAGGTGGCGAAATATCTTCAACTGTATGTTTTTGGCGTTAGAGGAATACTTGCCAATAGCCTTCTGACGCTTAGAGAAATATACTTTATTTAAGAATCCTGTCGTATTCATTGTTTGTCTTTTGTACAAAAACATTTTCAATGCAAAGGTACGGAATAATTATGAAATAATCTTAGTATTAAGCAATTATTCGTACTTTTCCATTAGCGTTTGAGGTTCAGAACGGCGTTCGGAAGCATTCTCAATGCCAAGAAGCAGTTCCTTGTCCACCTTCACGCGCTTCATAGCCTCCTGTGCAGCCTTCTGTCCTGCTTCCTTTTTGCTGTAGCCGTTGCCCTCGCCGCACTTGATGCCCTCGATGAGCGCAATGCACTTGAACACAGGCGTTGCCTTGTTCTCTTCGTCGCGCGACTCCTTGTGTGCAAACTCAAACTCATACTTGTGCTTCTGACACCATTCTATCATCATGCTCTTGAAGTTCACATCCACCTTAGCCACCGACTCAATGTTGATGTACTTTTTGAACACCACCTCTTCCATGAACTTGTAGCAGTACTCATAACCTCTGTCAAGGTAGATGGCACCAACGAAAGCCTCAAATGCATTGCCGTTGATGTAGCTGTTATGACCAGTGGTGATGGCGCCAGTGTGAAGGATGAGCTTGTCGAGCCCGATCTCTACTGCAAGCTTGTTGAGCGAGCGGCGACATACGATTTTGCTCCTCAAGCTCGTGAGGAAACCTTCCTGCTTGTTGCCATAGTGCTTGTAGAGAATGTCTGCCACAATGGCACCAAGCATAGCGTCACCCAAGAACTCCAGTCGCTCATTGTTCAAAGTCAATGTACGACTGAACTCCTTCTTCTTTTTCTTCTCGCTCTTGGCGTCGTCCTTCTTGCCTTGCTGCTTTGCCAGTTTTGCCTCCTCGCGCAAGCGTTCGCGCTCAAAGTATGCCACTGACTTATGCATCAGCGCAAGTCTGTACAGCTTGATGTTGTGTGGGTAGAAGCCAAGTATTTCCTTTAACTCTAAAAAAGGCTTCTTTTCAGTGACGAAAAGAAGCCTAATTCTATCTATTAGACCTGAAATCATTATTCAGCGTACTTCTTAAAGATTGCACATGCGTTATGACCACCGAAACCGAATGTGTTGCTCATTGCAGCACGTACCTCACGCTTCTGAGCCACATTGAATGTGAAGTTAAGAGTGTAGTCAATTTCATCATCCGTATCCTCAGGATCGTGATTGATTGTTGGAGGTACGATGTCATCCTTCACTGAGAGGATAGAAATCATAGCCTCAATAGCACCAGCAGCACCGAGAAGGTGACCAGTCATTGACTTGGTAGAGCTGATGTTGAGCTTGTATGCTGCGTCGCCGAACACATTCTTGATAGCCTTAACCTCAGAGAGGTCGCCTACGTGAGTCGATGTGCCATGGACATTGATATAGTCGATGTTGTCTGGCTGCATTTCTGCATCCTTGAGTGCGCGCTGCATTACGAGCTTTGCGCCAAGACCTTCTGGATGAGTAGCTGTGATGTGGTGAGCGTCGGCAGACATGCCGCAGCCAGCCACCTCAGCGTAAATCTTTGCGCCGCGAGCCTTAGCGTGCTCAAGTTCCTCAAGAACGAGGATTACTGATCCCTCACCCATCACGAAGCCATCACGGCTGCCGCTGAATGGACGGCTTGCCTTCTCAGGTTCGTCGTTGCGAGTAGAGAGAGCCTTCATAGCGTTGAAGCCACCCACGCCAAGTGGGAAGATTGCAGCCTCAGCACCACCTGTGATTACTGCATTTGCCTTGCCCAAGCGGATAAGGTTGAATGCATCAGCAAGTGCGTTTGTTGAAGAAGCACAAGCAGAAGTAGTTGTAAAGTTTGGACCGTGGAATCCATACTCGATAGAGATCTGACCTGCTGCGAGGTCGGCAATCATCTTAGGAATGAAGAATGGGTTAACCTTAGGGCCAAGCTCATTGCCTGTAAGAGCCCAGTTTCCAGCCTCTTCCTCGAAAGTGTGCATACCACCGATACCAACGCCAAGCACAACGCCAACCTCATTCTTGTCGATGCCTTCCTCGGCGATACCTGCGTCTGCAACTGCCTGAGTGGCAGCAGCAAGAGCATACTGGCAATAGAGGTCCATCTGACGTGCCTTCTTGCGGTCCATAACCTCAGCAACATTGAAGTTCTTCACCTCGCATGCAAACTGAGTCTTGAACTGTGTAGCGTCGAAATGCGTAATAGGACCTGCACCGCTCTTACCTGCCTTGACATTCTCCCAAGTTTCCTCAACAGTGTTGCCAAGTGGAGTAATAGCACCAAGACCTGTTACGACAACTCTTTTTAATTCCATAGGTTTTTGTTTACAGTCTAACTATTTACAATTTACCATTTACTATGTCCCGCCATGAAACGGGAAACAGTAAATGGTAAATCGTCAAATTGTAATTTTATTTACTTTGCGTTAGCCTCGATGTAAGCGATAGCGTCACCTACAGTACCGATCTTCTCAGCCTGATCGTCAGGAATGTTGATACCGAAAGCCTTCTCGAACTCCATGATGAGCTCTACAGTGTCGAGTGAGTCAGCACCGAGGTCGTTAGTGAATGATGCTTCTGGCTTAACTTCAGCCTCATCAACGTTGAGCTTCTCAACGATGATAGCCTTTACTCTTGATTCAATTTCAGACATAATCTTAATTTTTAAATGTTTAATAATATTATTTCTTTAGTAATTCTCTTGTCAAATAATACTTGCGTATTTTACGACTATCGAGTGCAAAGGTAGAAATAATTCTTTAAATACACCAAAAATATTAAAGTAAAATACAATTTTAATGCACATTATTTGTGCTTATGTGCATTTTTAAGGCGAAAAGCCTCATTTTTTGCAACTCAAAATGGCATTTTCTACTCTTTATTCGCTCTCTTTCTTTCAAGATGGTCAAGTATCACCTTTCTGATGCGCATGCTCTTTGGAGTTACCTCGACATACTCATCGGCCTTGATGTACTCCAGCGCCTCTTCCAGCGACAGAACCACAGGAGGAATGATGTGAGCCTTCTCGTCAGTACCACTCGCACGCACGTTAGTCAGCTGCTTTGCCTTAGTGACATTTATCACGAGGTCAATCTCATGCACATGCTCACCTACTACCTGACCAGCATACACTTGGTCCTGAGGGAAGATGAAGAACTTGCCGCGATCCTGAAGGTGGTCGATGGCGTATGCGAATGCAGTGCCTGAATCCATAGCGATGAGCGAGCCGTTAGTGCGGCGAATCATCTCACCCTTGAAAGGCTGATAGTTCTTGAAGCGGTGAGCCATGATAGCCTCTCCCTGGCTGGCAGTGAGCACATTGGTGCGCAAGCCGATGATGCCGCGCGAAGGGATTTCAAACTCGATGTTCACGCGCTCGCCCTGAGCTTCCATGCTGAGCATCTCGCCCTTGCGACGAGTCACCATATCAATCATCTTGCTCGAGAACTCCTCTGGCACATTGATTGTCAGTTCCTCTATTGGTTCGCACTTCATGCCGTCAATCTCCTTGTAGATCACCTGTGGCTGACCCACCTGAAGCTCGTAACCCTCGCGGCGCATAGTTTCGATGAGTACCGAGAGGTGAAGCACGCCACGACCGCTTACGATCCATTGGTCTGTGCTATCCTCTTTTTGTTCCACGCGCAGAGCGAGGTTCTTTTCCAACTCCTTCATCAATCGGTCGTTGATGTGGCGGCTTGTGCAGAACTTGCCCTCTTTGCCGAAGAAAGGCGAATTGTTGATGGTGAAGAGCATTGACATTGTTGGCTCATCAATGCTGATTGTTGGCAAAGCCTCTGGCTCCTCGAAGTCGCAGATAGTGTCGCCAATCTCAAAGTTGGAGAGACCGATTACGGCGCAGATGTCGCCTGAACACACCTCCTCGGCAGAGCGATGACCCATACCCTCAAACGTGTGCAGCTCCTTGATCTTTGTTTTCTCCATCGAACCATCGCGGTGAGCGATAGTGATATTCTGTCCAGCCTTCAGTATGCCACGGTGCACGCGACCCACTGCTATGCGGCCTGTGTAAGTAGAATAGTCAAGCGAAGTGATAAGCATCTGAGGTGTGCCCTCCAGCTGTTTTGGTGCAGGAATATTCTCAAGGATAACATCGAGCAGGTAAGTAATATTGTCAGTTGGCTCGTTGTAGTCTGGGCCCATCCAGCCATTCTTGGCAGAGCCATACACTACAGGGAAATCCAGCTGCTCCTCGGTAGCGTTGAGAGAGAACATGAGGTCGAACACCATCTCATACACCTCCTCAGGACGGCAGTTAGGCTTGTCCACCTTGTTCACTACCACAACAGGCTTCAATCCAATTTCCAGCGCCTTCTGCAGCACGAAGCGTGTCTGAGGCATAGGACCCTCAAATGCATCCACAAGCAGGATGCAGCCGTCAGCCATATTCAGCACGCGCTCCACCTCGCCACCGAAGTCGGAGTGTCCCGGAGTGTCAATCACATTAATCTTCACTCCCTTATAGTTGATAGATACGTTCTTGCTGAGAATTGTTATACCGCGCTCTCGCTCGAGCTCATTGTTATCCAAAATCAAATCGCCTGTTTGCTGATTCTCTCTGAACAGATTGCCAGCAAGCAGCATCTTGTCCACCAAGGTAGTCTTACCGTGATCGACGTGCGCAATTATCGCAATGTTTCTAATGTCCTGCATCAGTATCCTATATATAAATAATGTGTAAGTGCAACAGCCGCGCCAGGAAACCATCACAAAGCGCGTCCATCCATCTCAAAATTCGAATTTGACTGCAAAGTTACGAGTTTTTCCCCACCCCACAAAACAAATGATTGCTTTTTAGCTCCTTTTGCCAATAAAAAAACCGCGGCTATCCAGGGGGATAACTGCGGTTGCTTGTCTTTCGAAGAATCCGAAGTGATTACTTACGGAGACCGAGAGCCTTAACGATTGCACGGTAACGCTCGATGTCCTTACGCTTGAGGTAAGAGAGGAAACGACGACGCTGACCTACGAGCTTAACGAGTGAGCGGTTAGTAGCGTAGTCCTTGTGGTTAGCCTTAACGTGCTCAGTGAGGTGCTGAATACGGTAAGTGAGGAGTGCGATCTGGCTCTCGCAAGAACCTGTGTCAGTAGCAGAAGCACCATACTGTGCGAAGATTTCTGCCTTCTTTGCTGAATCGAGATACATGATAATGTAGTTTTTATGAATTAATAATAATGTGTTGTCCATCGAGTCGAAATTCTTTCAGCTGAATCGTCAACTCGCTGGAAATCGGGTACAAAGTTACGCCAAATTAGCGATATCACAAAGCAAAAGTTGAAAAAACTATAAAAAAACACATTTTTCTGCCGCTTGCTTTTGCTATTATTCACAAAACGCATACCTTTGTCGCAATGATGCCCTCCAAGTATGAGGGCACCAAGGCATAATATAATTAACAAACAAAACGATTGAAAACAGTGAAAAGATTATCATTATTCGTCATTGTCTGCCTCGTAGGTATGGCGACAATGTTTGCTCAGACAGAGAAAAAGACAGAAGAGCAGAAGTATCTGGAACGCTATGAGGCTATGGTGGAAAAGGTGGAGGAAATCGACGCCAACAATGTCGATTCCGAAAAATTGGACTCTCTCAAGGATACCTACAAGGAACTGACGAAAGAGCTTTCGAAGCACAAGTCAAAGATGTCAAACGAGGAACTTGAGCTGTACTACAAGTACAAGGCTCGCTATCAGAAGAAGATTGCTATCATCAAGACTAAGCGTAGCGGAACAGCTGTTAAAGGTTGGGTAAAAGGATGGTTTTAAAGCACGAGAGTCGCATCTGAGTATAGGCTATGCTAAGAAAGTTGTGCTGTGTTGTTTCGATGGCAGTTGCGCTGGGTGCTTCCAGTCAGGTGCTGCCATACAGGCATCATGCGAGGGTGCTGACAATGAACTATTCGGTGTCGGCATCCAACTATGATTATGCGTCTGTGGCAAGACAAGCCGCAGGCGATGCAGTGGGACAGTATGACAAGGCAAAGAATCTATATTTATGGATATGCGCGAACATCGACTATGACGCAAGCGGCAAGCTGCGCAAGGCGGATGAGTGCTGGAACATGAAGAAGGCTGTATGTCAGGGTTACTGCGAACTCTATTTCAGAATGGCTGAAGCTTTAGGAATAAGGTCGAGGCTGGTGTATGGCAAGAGTAAGAATGCACGTGCACAAAGCAGGTTTGAAGAGCACTCGTGGCTTATTGTGACAACCGAAAGGGGAGACGTGCTGCTCGATCCCACGTGGGGAGCGGGAAGCATGGTGGACGGCAAGTTTGCAAGACTCAGCGAACCGCTTGTGTGGTTTGATGTGGATCCATGCTGGTTCATCTTCACTCATCATCCCAACAATAAGCGATGGCAGTACTTGAAGTCGGAGGTGACATACGACCAGTTTGTGAGACTCCCTTATGTTTCGCCGCTTGTGAGCAAGCTTGGCGTGCCGCCAGAGGATGCATTGCAGGATGTTCTGAACGGTGGCGATGCTTTTCCGATAATGCCCGTGCGCAATGCCTCATTCCTGAATTGGGTGAAGCTGATTGATGTGCCAAACATGCTGCATTTGCAGAGAGGCGAGACCTACGTCTTCACCGTGGCGAAACAGAATGATGGCTGCAAGCTGGAGCTTAAGAACGGAAATGATACAATGAGTGAGGAGGCATGGACGCAGGAAGACGGAATGCTGAAAATCTGCGTCACTCCACACACTGCAGGAAGGCTGCAGATGATTGTGACGGGAGGCAACGAGTTCTTGCCTATTCGCAAAACTGTGTTGGAATATATAGTGGAATGACACACTCATTCAAGATTACAAAAAGAGCAACCCGTATGGGTTGCTCTTTTTATGTTTATGTACGTTTGGGATTACTTCATTATAACCTTCTGAACAGTGCCGTTAGCCATCTTCATGATGTTCACGCCCTTCTGAGGAGCTGCGAGACGAGCGCCCGAGATTGAGTAGAACTCGATTGGAGTGCTTGCAGCTGTGCTGACAGAGTTGATCTCTGTAGCCTCAGCGCCAGCAGGAACAGTGGCAGAATCGTATGTGAGGTGGAAGTTGTCAAGCTTGAACCAGCCCATCGAAGCCTGGCTTGAGAGTTGACCATCCACAGCACTGATGCGGCTTGTGCGGAAACCGAATTTGATGTCACCCTTATCAGCAAGACCGAACTGGACAGTAGTAGTGTATGGAGCACCTGATGCACCATAGTTCTCGTATGAGTAGTTGCCTGCATACACGAGATGCTTCACTTCTGCGTCAGCATTCTCGTCGTCAATCTTCTTTGCAGCAATCACGTCTGCAGGGAATGTGTCGTAGAGTTCAGGATCTGTGTTCTGGATGTAGTCCTCTTCTGCTGCGAACATAGTGACATAGTCGTTGGCGAAGAGACGCTGCATGCCGAGGTTAGCACCTGCCCAGTCGTTCTGTACCACGATGTCGGCAGTGAGGGTGTATGTGCCAGCAGGGAGACCAGTGATAGTCTGAGACAGCTCGAGCACTGGCACTGCGTTAGCCCAGAGTCCCCAGAGGTGCTCACCATCAGTATATTGAACATATACAGGCTCGCCAGCTGTGTTGTAAACATCGTTCAAAACATCGCCGCCATTGATAGCGCACCAGCCAGCACCACTTGCCGAAGCCACGTCGGGAGCAGTCTTGCACTCGTTGCCCTCAATCACGAGGTTCCAGCCAGCAGGAGGTGCAGCCACGCCGTTTGAGTTGCTGTTGCCCTGAGCCGAGAGATCCTCAAAGCTTGGGTTCTTGATGTATTCTGTGAGGTCTGCGCCTTCCTCTATCTCGTCGCTCTGGATGCAAGCCTGAAGAGCATCGTTCAAGCCTGCGATAATTGCTTCTACCTCTTCTGGAGTTTGGACAGTTCCGTCAGCGTAAGCGTCCTGAGCCTCCATGATGACATCGCTGTACTCGCCAGCACCCATCTTGTTTGAATACTGCTCAAGGTACTCGTAGTGAGTCTCGATAGCTGCGATCAGTTTTTCGTAAGCCTTCACTGATGCATCAATGTCGCTCATCATGCCCTTGGCAATCATGATGCCATTGATAACTTCCTCCTGAGTTGATGCCTCAGAGATGCCACTCAATGAACCGATTCCTGCCTCAAGCTTTTCCCACATGCTTGATGCCATAGGAGTGCCATCGCCGTAGTATGTCTGGAGAGAGTTGCTGAAGTGGTCGAACACGCGTAAAGCGTCCTCAGGAATGTAGCCAAGAGACTGAAGCTTGAAGTTGTCAACCTTGAACCAGCCGTCGCCACCAGCGCCATTGCCGCTTGTGCGGTTGTTGGCTGTGAAGTCGCCATTAGTGCGGATGCCGAATGTGAGCGTGCCGTCATACACGTAAGCGCGAACTTCTACAGGGCACATCTCTGTGTCGGTAGAGATGAGTTCGTTCTGAGCGAAGTCATAAACCTCGGTTTGGTCGAGCTTGTCAATGTTGTAGTCAAACTCAGAAGCATAGTATGTAGAGTTCAAGTTGCCGAAGATGCGCTGAGTGGTGAGGCGCGAGCCGTTGCCATTGCTGCCAGCCATCAAGCCTGCTGTGATGACGTATGTGCCATTCTCAAGACCTTCTATTGTCTGGCTGAGCTCGTATGTTGGTACGCCAGAAGTCCAGATGCCGAATGCCATTTTGCCGTCCTTTATCTCGCCCGAACTATCGCTATTGATGCCATGCCATGCAGAGATGCCGCCAGCTCTGACCTCGTCGGCAGTAACAGCCTGAACGCCGTTGATAAACACGTTCCAGCCAGCAGGAGCACCTGCCACGCCGGTTGTCTCGCCACCGCCTTGCGATGAGAGGTCCTCGAACGACATGTTCTTGCCAAGAGCTGTGATGTCGCCAGAGCCAAGGCTGTAAGCCATTTCTGCATTCTTCAATGCCTCTATTGCGCCAGTCACACCATCGCCGTCAGTGAGAGTGTCGAATGCGTTCTTTGCATTGGCGATGGCAGCGTTGAGCACTGCGTCGTCAGTCTCGTTGATAGCGATTGCTGCTTCAATCTCGTTGTAGAGCAATTTCTTTGAAGTCACCATAGAGATTATGCGCTCAAGGTCGTAGTCGATGTCGTACTCATCTGCCTCGTATATCTTTGCTGCAGCCTCGTATGTAGCTGTGAAGCCAGCAGCATAATCCTCTATCTCGCATTCGTTGTTCTTCAATCCATTGATGAGGCTCACAACCTCCTTGTCCTGTACGTATGCATCCACGTTGGCAGGCTGCACGAATGCCCAGTTGAATGAACTGTAGTCCCTTGGAGTTGCATACAGTTCGCCCACACTCTCATCTTCCCACTGATCAGCACCTCCATAGATGTCAGGCCACCAGCCACCGCCGTCAACCTGCTCAGAAATGACGAAGTACTGACCACCAGCGTTCAGATGAAGCTGCATGCCGATAGTGTTTGTATTGTTGCCTTCGCCAGCAGTCATGCGGTAGTAGCCTGCGCCGTCGCCCTCAGAGAGCGTCCACACTGCAGGTTCTTCGCTCTTGATGTTGAGGTTGCATGTGCCAAAAGGAATTGCCATATAGTAAGTTGACTCAGTAGTGTTGCCTTCCTCGTCTGTTGCGCTTGTTGTCTGCGAGAAGGTCCAAGAGCCATCCTCGTTCTTCATTGCTGTGACAGCGTGGCTGGCATAGTTCGAGCCACTCTTGTCGAGGAAATAGACAGCGCCGTCCCAAGAGGTGCGGCTCATGTACTGATTGCTGTTCTGCGCCTTGTTGAATAGCACATACTGCTTGCCAGAAACAGGTGTCTCACCAGGCACCTTTGGCGCAACTTGTGCATTTGCTGCCATAGCTGATGTGAGCAGCGCGCATACTAAGCTTGCTTTCAGGTAAAACTTTTTCATAATAATTTTTACTGTTAATAAGAAAGTTAATTAATAATAGAATATTGTTAAAAACATTAATTATCATTAATTAGGCGTTAATTTTTCGTTAATTTTATATTGCAATATATACAACGTGATAAATAATTAATGACAAATTAATGATAATTAATGTTGAAAATCAAATCATTGTAAGCTGTATTAAGGAAGAAAAACTTCAGTTTTATTTATTCAAAGTTAGTCGATTCCCCTTGATTGAGATTCCACGGACAGGAGCTGCAACAGGACGACCGCTGAGATCGTACTCCTTGTCCAATCCGTTCATATTCTTCGATGGAGCCATGATGGCATCAGCGCCAGCTCCTTCCTGTATGTCCTTGTAGTCGGCTGCCACTTCGCCATTGTCGTCCATCACAGCCTTCACCTCGTCGGCAGAAAGTGCATAGTTATAGATGCGGAAGTCATCGATGCGTCCCTTGAGCAGAGGATCAGCTTTGAACATGGAACGTCCAATGTAGCAGAGCGATGGCGCTATGTCTGATGGCTTGATGGTGAAGTCGTCCTTTTGAGCAATCTGCTCGCCATCCACATACAGCGTCACTTGCGACTTCTCGTCGCTGAGTGGCTTGATGGTAATGGCAATATGCTTCCACACGCCGAATGTCAGTTTCTTTCCATTGGTGAGAATTTGTTCCTCGCCTCCATTCTTCATCACGAATCGCATCTCGCTGCCTGTGTTTGGCGTGAAGAACATGTATTCGTCTTCGCTATTGCCAAAGTCGAAGATTCGCTGCCAGTTGCCGCCAGTGGTTTCTGGGCGAACCCATGTAGAGATTGTCATCTCGTCGCGGTCAGCTACAGATTGAGGAAGCATTGCATACGATGCTCCATCGAGGGTGAGCGAGGCAATGCCTGACTTGTAGAGCGATGTGGTTGCGAATGAGTATTTCTCAGTGCCGAAGAGTTGAGCATTGAGGTGGTTGTCGGTCATGTCGGCGAGAGACTTGTCAAATTGTATCTGACAGATGAGCGACTTGTCGGCGAGTGGAGCAGCAGTGATGATGTCTGATGCCTCGGAGCGGTTGCCTGAATAGTCAACGGCAAACACCTTGTACTGATAGCTCTTGCCAGCGGCAACATTATTGTCGATGAACGACTCGAAATCGGTTGGTACCTGGCGTGCAATAGTGTTCCACTCCACGGTGCCGTCTGCCATCACTTCGCCTCTCACTACTGTGTATGAAGCCAGATCCTCGTCGGCAGGAGCTGCCCAGTTGAGCGTGATGCTGGCAGGGCGGCGAACAGCAGAAAGGCTGGTTGGTGCTGCAGGAGCAACGACCTCTGCCTTGGCATCTATTGGCATGAATCGCCACAGATACTTCTTGAGATTCACGTCGGTCATGTTGGCTGTAGGAGGATCCATCAGCTTGACCTCTGCGCCTGATGTAGCGCTGGAGCAGTGCAGGTACTTGTTTGAGAGTCGTGAGATGATGTAGTAGTAGCCATCCTTAGCATACTTGATGTACCACTGCTCCTCATGACCGTGGTTAGCATTGTATGTAATCACGCCAGCGCCCGACTTGAGGTTCATGTTGAGAAGGTTGAGGTGTGCTTTCGTGTTGCCTGTGTTGTCGAAGAACCAGTATGAGCAGTCGCCGTCAGTGTAGCTTGGATACACGTTCCATTGCTGCGTTGTGCCGCTTGTCTTGCGCGATGCGCTCTGCACGTTGTTTCCGTTCATGTATGTCAGCAGTTTCTTGCTCGATGCATTCATGATCTGGTATGTGCCATTCACCTCAGGCATAGGAGCAACATCCTCGCCCCATGTGATGTCGAAGAGAAGCTCAGCATTGATCTGACCTTGCTGATAGCCTGTGCCACCTGGCAGATCGTATGTCCAAGTGCGTGCAGGGCCATAGCCACGGAAGAACACATCCTTGCCTTTCGAAACGAAGGTGTAGGAAGATTTGTTTGCCTGACGCTCTGAACTGCCAAGATATCCGTGCATCTCGCCCGTCTTTTCGTTGCGATACACAGCGCCCGATGTCCAGTGTGGACGGTCTTCGCCATAGCCGATGCGCACGCCCTCGTTGCTGTCAAGGCAGAACTGTCCGCGAGCCTTTGCATCGAATCCCCACCAAATGCCGTTCTCCATGCCATAGTTTGCGCCCACGATAGCTTCGCCCACATTGTGCAGCTCATCGCCTGTAGCCACTTTGCCGTCAGCCTTCACTGTGGAGAAGAAGTTTGCGTATGTGTCGAACGAGCCTGCAAGCTGATGCGTGTTGCCTTCGTCGAGATAGTCTTTGAGATAGTTGTACCAAGGCAATGCGCGGTCGCAGTTGAGCGTGTTGCCGCCGCACACGCGTATATCCTTGAAGAAGTCATCCTCCTTGATGAGCTTTGCGATGGCGAGGAAGTCCTTCATACCGTTTTCCTCCTTGCCTGCATACTGTTGCCAGCCTGTGAAGTCCGACTCATTGAAAGGCGACACACTGACAACTTTCAGTCCCTGTGCCTGAGTGTACTGCACGCTTGCCTTGATGAGCCTATACCACTCCTCTGGCTTTCCCTGATAGTTCTTGAGGCCAGTCTTGTCATCTGCGTCCTGGCAATAGCCCCTGTTGTCCACTTTCTTGAAGAGCACCTCATGGTCGCAGTTCAGGTTCACTTCCGTCACGCCAGTTGTCTTGATCATGTTGATGCGCACCTTGAGACGGTTCTGCTGACGAGACGACAGCGTGTAGTTGCCATTGCCATCGTCGGTCACGATGTCGATAGGCTGGAAGCTGACGCGTCCAGTCTCGAAGTTGCCCTTGCCTATGTGGGCAATGCCTCGGTTGACGTTGTAGTCCCAGTCCCACGCGGTGTCCATTCCCCACTTCACGCGGAATGCCTCACCTTCTGCATTTATGTCGAAAGGTATTGTGCAGTCAGTCACTTTGTATGCCTTGAGGAAGTCTGCACAGTTCACTGTCTTGTTTTCTTCTTGAGCATTTGCTGCAAGTGCAGCAAGCATCAGAATCTGTAAAAAGTATTTTTTCATATAGTTTTTTAGATTGCAATTTGATGTGCAAATATAATGAAAAAAGCAAGATTATAAATAAAATAATGTGTGAATTAACGAAAAAGCGCCTCTTTTTGTAGAAAGAAGCGCTTGCAGTATTCCTATTTTGTAGTTTTTGTGTATTTCAAGAAACGTGAAACAAATATGATGGCAGCAGTGGTCAGACCGAATGGCGTGCCCCACCATACGCCTTGCGAACCGCCGTGCAGCACGAAGCCAAACGTGTAGCTCAGTGGTATGCTGACGAGTATGTAGGCTATGACGGCATCTATCATCATGTTTTTCACCTTGCCAATGCCGCGCAGGGCGTTGGAGAAGATAATCTGTGTGCAGTCGCCGAGCTGGTAGGCGGCGAATGGCACCATCAGCGCCATCACGATGGTGAACACATCGGGATCGGAAGTGAAAGCCAGCGTAGCAGGCTTGCGCATCAGGATGATGGCTATGGTGAGTATCACTCCGATGGTGAGCGACATTCCGTATGCGGTGAATGCTGTGCTCCTCACCTCCTTCATGTTTTTCTGACCACAGAAATGGCTGATGCGAATTGCTGCCGCGGCACCGATGCCGTAGTGCACCATGAAGCAAAGCTGGCTCACGGTGCACATGACCTGATGCGCTGCAAGCGATGGTGCGGATATCCATCCCATGAACACGGCACAGATGTTGAAGCTGCACGACTCCAGACAGAGCTGTATGGAAATGGGAAGTCCCATCAGCGCAAGCTTCTTCATTCCCTCACGGCTGCATGTCCACTTGGAGGCATGCGACTCCACGTGCTGATGTTGCACCATCATGGCAATGCATGCAGCCATGATAGCGCGCGATATGAGCGTGGCGATGCCTGCACCAAGCAAGCCTAAGTCGGCAGGGAAGATGAGGATGTAGTTCAGCACGATGTTCAGCACGTTGCCGCCCACCATCACCCACATTGGCGAACGCGTGTCGCCAGTGGCATCGGAAAACTGCTTGAATGAGTTGAACGCTCCCACGAATGGCAGCGAGGCAAGCAGCGTGAGGAAGTATGGGCGGATGAGCGATAGGAGTTCGGTGGGCTGGTCGAGCACTTCAATGTTGAAGTATAGCACAGTGAGCAGCAGCATCACTATGGCGCATCCACACAGGCTCACCACCAGGCTCTCGTTCAGCGTGCGTCGCGCCTCCCTTCTCTTGCCTTGCCCCCAGAATGCTCCAGCCACGGGAGTGGTGGAGTAGGATAGGCCGAGGATGAAGAATAGGATGAGGTTGAACACATTGTTGACAAATCCAGCTGCTGATAGTTCTGATGTGCCGTACTGACCTACCATTATTGTATCAGCAAATGATTGCACAATTGTTCCCAATTGTGCAATCACTATAGGTGTGCCTAAAGAGGCAATGGATTTGATATGGTCGGAAATTCTCATTGTCTTCCCTTCTCGTCCAAATACGAATCTTTGAAGCCAAGGAAGTAGAGGACACCGTCGAGGCCAATAGTAGAGATAGCCTGCTTGGCATTAGCCACCACGCGAGGCTTAGCATGGAATGCCACGCCAAGTCCTGCAAGCGAGAGCATAGGGAGGTCGTTGGCGCCATCGCCCACTGCGATGGTCTGCGCAAGATCCACTTTCTCCTCTTGTGCTATGAGGCGAAGGAGTTCTGCCTTGCGCTTGCCGTCAACAATCTTGCCAACGTAGTTGCCGGTGAGGTGACCTGTCTCGTGTATTTCAAGCTCGTTGGCATACACGTAGTCTATGCCGTATTTCTTCTGTATGTATTCACCGAAGAATGTGAAGCCACCGGAAAGGATGGCAATCTTGTAGCCATACTTCTTCAGCACGTACATCAAGCGATCTACGCCCTCAGTGAATGGCAGATTCTCAGCTATGTCTTGCATCACGCTCACGTCGAGTCCCTTGAGCAGCTTGCAGCGCTGCGTGAACGACTCTTTGAAGTCAATCTCGCCACGCATTGCGCTCTCTGTGATTGCCGACACTTGCTCGTACACGCCATTGCGACGAGCAAGCTCATCGATGACTTCCGTCTGAATGAGAGTGGAATCCATATCGAAGCAGATGAGGCGACGCATGCGGCGATACATGTTGTCGGTCTGGAACGAGCAGTCCATATCCATCTTGCCACACAGCTCCATGAGCTGGTGCTGCACTGCCGACTTGTCCTCAATGATGCCTCGCACCGAGAACTCGATGCACGAGCGAGTGCTGTTCTCTGGGTTAGCAATGGAAGCGCGACCAGAGAGTCGGCGGATAGAGTCAATGTTCAGCCCGTTGTCCGAAATCACTCTTGTCACTGCTTCTATCTGCTGAGCTGAGAGCTTTCTGCCTAGCAGGGTGAGGATGTAGCGGTTCTTGCCCTGGCGGCTCACCCAGTTCTCGTATTCCTCCATTGTGATAGGGTAGAACTTGATGTTCACGCCAAGCTCGCTTGCCTTGAAAAGCAGATCCTTCATCACGCGTCCGGAGTTGTCCTCTGCCACCTTGATGAGTATGCCGAGCGAGAGGGTAGAGTGGATGTCTGCCTGACCAATGTCCTGAATGCTTACATCATACAGCGAGAGAATGTGCATGATGGAAGCAGTCAAGCCGGGACGGTCTTCGCCTGTGATTCGAAGGAGAATAAGTTCTTCCATCTTTACTTAGCAATAATCAAGTAGTACTTCTTCTTGCCCTGCTGAGCGAGGAGATACTTGCCGTCGAGGAGGTCTGACTCCTGGATTGTGTAGTTAGGATCAGAGAGCTTCTCCTTGTTGAGGCTCACGCCGCCACCCTTCACGAGTGTGCGCATCTCGCCCTTTGATGGGAACATAGGCACGTCGGCAGTGAGGAGCTCGATAGCAGTCTTGCCAACGATGCTTGACTTCTCCACCTCAGCGTGTGGCACGCCTGCGAATACGTCGAGAAGTGTCTGCTCGTCAAGCTTCAAGAGGCTGTCCTTTGTCGATTTGCCGAAGAGGATGTTGCTGGCTTCAACAGCTGTTTCATAGTCTTCGCGACTGTGTACCATCACAGTCACTTCCTCTGCCAGTTTCTTCTGCAATGGACGGCGACCTGGGTCAGCGTCCTGTTCTGCTATGATAGCGTCAATCTCTTCCTTTTCAAGAGAAGTGAAGATCTTGATATACTTCTTTGCGTCCTCATCTGGCACGTTGAGCCAGAACTGGTAGAATGCGTATGGAGAAGTGCGCTCGCGGTCGAGCCACACGTTGCCGCTCTCTGTCTTGCCAAACTTGCGTCCATCGCTCTTTGTCACGAGAGGGCAAGTCAAAGCGAAGCACTCGCCGCCATTTGTGCGGCGGATAAGCTCTGAGCCTGTAGTGATGTTGCCCCACTGGTCAGCACCGCCAAGCTGGAGGCGGCAGCCCTTGTGCTCATAGAGATAGAGGAAGTCGTAGCCCTGAAGCAGCTGGTAAGTGAACTCTGTGAATGACAGTCCATCGCGAGCCTCACCGTTCAGTCGCTTCTGCACGCTCTCCTTAGCCATCATGTAGTTCACAGTGATGTGCTTGCCGATGTCGCGAGCGAAGCCGAGGAATGTGAAGTTCTTCATCCAGTCGTAGTTGTTCACAAGCTCAGCCTTGTTAGGTGCGTCGCTGTCGAAGTCGAGGAAGCGAGAGAGCTGCTCCTTGATGCACTTCACGTTGTGAGCGAGAGTCTCTTCGTCGAGCAGGTTGCGCTCCTGGCTCTTGCCCGAAGGGTCGCCAATCATACCAGTTGCACCACCCACGAGAGCCAATGGCTTGTGTCCGCAACGCTGGAAATGGCGAAGCATCATCACGCCGCAGAGGTGACCAATGTGAAGCGAATCTGCTGTTGGGTCAATGCCCAAGTATGCTGTTGTCTGCTCCTTCTTCAGGAGCTCGTCTGTGCCCGGCATCATTTGGTGGATCATGCCGCGCCAAGTCAATTCTTCAATAAAATCTTTCATTTCTATATCGTTGTTTTGTTTATTTCAAGCGCATATTTTGTGCAAAGTTACGACTTATTTTTCACATATTATAAAAAAAGTGATAAAATCGCAGCATAACGTTACTATCAGAGCCTTTATTTGCATGTTCCATATCCACACGATGTGAGCCTTAAATAATATTATCGGAACAATTATTGCGCATTATTGGAAATTATCTTCAGTTCAGGAGACCGCCGAGGGCTCTGTGTACAATCTCTCGCTGATACCTCATTGGGGTAGTGAGAGAGGTCGTACGGCACAGTGCCGTGCGAGTACATAAAAAGGCGTTTATTGACGCTTGTTCTTGGTCGTGCAGAACTTCGCAACTTCTCAAAAACTGGTCAAAGAACAATGCAGCGATAGATGTCCACAGGTGAGTTATATACTACCATGTATAGCAATAGTTGTGCCTTTTTAAAAAGGTGCGTTGTTTTTATACACATAGTTATATAACCTCACGGCGTGGGTATCAGCGTTGCTCATTCTGACCAAATGGGTAACGCGTCAGGCAGTTACCCACCTGTTCCCAATGTATCAGGTCTTTGCTGTGAAACACAGGTACTCCAGGGAAGTACAGGAAAGTACTATTAACCAAATTAAAATCATCACCAGCTCGACATACAGAAGGGTCGGCATGGAAGCCAGGCAGCACAGGATTCTTGTAGCCTTGTGCATTAGTAGTCAGCACGAATGCCAGTAAGGCAAAAGATAGATAGTATTCTTTTCATGTTTTTCTTTATTCTGTCAGAATCTCAATATCCTCATACACAGCTCTTTCGCCAGCATTCAAGCTTTCGGTATCGATACGAAGGAGATTGGAGATTATTGGCTCAATGCTTACGCTTTGCCAGATAGGGTTGTTGACGATGTTTGAGAACTCGCCCTCGCTGATGCGCTTCCATTCGTTACCTTCCATTGTCCAGAACGAATAGCGAGTGATAATGCCCTTTGCACCCTGTCCTTGCGGAGGAAGATAGCGGAAACCTTTCACTTTCTTTGTGCCTCCAAGGTCAATCATTATGGAGCGTGAAGGAGAAT
>JAZRYI010000060.1:0-13998 GCA_045600665.1 Bacteroidaceae bacterium | reverse complement strand
CACTACCTGGACTGGCGATGACATCAACACCGGCAATGAGCGCATTATCGACAACGGCGATGGCACTTACGACATCGAGATCAACTTCAAGGGTGATCCTATCCTCGATGTTCTCGACGAGCAGCATCTCCTCTTCACAGGTGGTGGCTACACGCCACTTAGTATATACATTTTGACAAATAAAGAAGCATCAGACATTTCTGTTATACTTCCTTCAGGTTATGCTACCTTTTATAGTTCGGAGTCAGCATACACATTGCCAAATGGATTATCTGCACAAGTTGTTACAGGATGCAATAACAACAAGCTGATTTATAAAACAATTGCGGATGGTTCAGTGTCAGGTGTTATTCCAAAATCTACGGCAGTAATGCTTGTTAGTGACAATAAGAGTGCTGGCACATTCACACTTTCACCAAGTGAAAGCACTGTGAATTATTCTGGCACAAACTATTTGCATGGAAGCGACGAGGCAACCACGACAACAGCAAGTGGCAGCAACTATTATTATAAGCTGACAAAAGGCAATGCCGGTACTGAATATGCTGATGTTTTCGGTTGGTATTGGGGTGCGCAGAATGGCGGTGCATTCCAGATAGAAGGCAATAAGGCGTGGCTTGCAATTCCAGTGACCTTGGCTACACGAAGTGCATTCACAATAGATGATGACACTGTTGAAATAAATGATCGATTGATAAATAGAGATGATGATACGTATTATGATATGCAAGGTCGCCGCATCGGCAAGCCAACGTCTCCAGGTATGTATATAATAAATGGAAAGAAAGTAATAATTAACAAAAACAAATGATTCTGAAGTATTTAAAATTAATCTTAGTGGCATTGATAGGATGTGTAACATTGACAGCATGTCCTGGATCTGGTGATGATGATGATCCGTTAGAAGAGATTCGTGATGTGCCTTCGATAGAAGATATTCACAATGAGCCTTCGAATAATCCTGCATACTCAAAAGAAAGGCTGTGAATTCACCAAAAAGCTGTCATGGTCAAGCTGCCTTGATTGCATTCATTATGAAGGGTAAACATTTATCTCTTGCAGCATAAAGCGGGGGGAATTACCCTGTTTGTGAAGTTAAGTGACGATTGATTGCAAAAGATCAATCGCCACTTTTATAAAAGTACCATATAGTGAATGTTTGCAATTCATGCATAGTCACAAAAAGCCACATAAGCTTCATGGTTTATGTGGCAGCAAACATGAAATGTTGATTAAAAATGAGCCCGACCAATTCTGTACTTACATGCTCGCAAAGAACTATTGTTTGGAAGCTATATGAAGATAGAAAATATGCCGTACAACATGTTTTTGTGGGCGGAAATATGTTAAAAAGCATATTTTTCTTGGTTCGTAAGGAAAAAATGCGTACCTTTGCAGCAGTTTTAGAAAATCAAAGGTAAGAAAGGTAAGATTTAGGATGAAAAAGATTTTATTATTATTACTGATGAATGTCTGCTTGACTGCGTCTGCCACCACGCCTAAGGTGGATTTGACAAAAAAGTGGGGAGCAGTGATCGAAGCCATAGCAATGGTGGAGAGCGAAGGCAACCCAACGAAAGTGTCAAAGAATGGTATGTATGTTGGATACCTGCAGATATCAGAGATCCTGGTGCGTGAATGCAACCGCATCGTGGGCTACAAGAAGTACACTTACAAGGATCGCTACGATAAGCAGAAAAGTATTGACATGTTCATTGATTATCAAGAGTATTATAACAAGGATGGCAACATGGAGAGGGCTATTCGCTTGTGGAACTCTGGTGATCTTAACTGCATGAATCGCAAAACACGTACAGAAGGCTATTACAGAAGAGTGATGAAGCGCTTTGATCAAATGGCGGCTCTTCGATAGCATTTGGCAACTGTAAAATAGAGAAATAACATCCAAGAATGAAACTTGAACGGTTTTGTCTTGGATGTTTTTCTTTTCTTTACTACCTTTGCAAGATATTTAGCGACATTTACATGTAAAAAAACTTTTAATAGATATGAAAGATTCTTGGATAAATAAGGGCTACGTTGATGAGCCTATTCCTGAGGGCATTGACCTGAATGCTGAGATTCGCAAGATGTGCAAGGAAAAGAACGCAGTGATTCTCGCTCACTACTACACTGATGGTGCTGTGCAGGATATTGCAGACTTTGTAGGCGACTCGCTCGCCTTGGCGCAGTGGTCGGCTAAGACGGATGCTGACATCATCGTGATGTGCGGCGTTCATTTCATGGGCGAGACGAACAAGATTCTTTGTCCAAACAAGAAGGTGCTGGTGCTTGACCTAAATGCCGGCTGCTCGCTTGCAGACAGCTGCAATGCTGAGGACTTGAAGAAGTTCATAGATGAGCATCCTGGCTATAAGGTGGTGAGCTATGTGAATACAACTGCTGCGGTGAAGGCGCTGACAGATGTTGTTGTCACTTCGAGCAATGCCAAGCTTGTGATTGACTCTTTCCCGGAGGATGAGAAGCTTATATTTGGTCCTGACAAGAATTTAGGTGGCTACATCAATTCTGTGACTGGCAGAAACATGCTGCTTTGGAATGGCGGATGCCATGTGCACGGACAGTTCTCGCTCGAAGCTATTCTGAAGTTGAAAGAAGAGCATCCTGGTGCTAAGGTGCTTGTTCACCCAGAGTGCCCAGCTCCAATTCAGAAGCTTGCTGATGTGATTGGCTCTACTGCTGGCTTGCTCAATTTTGCTATCAAGGATGAGGCAACAGAGTTCATTGTTGCTACTGAGAGTGGCATCTTGCATGAGATGACTAAGGCTTGCCCTGAGAAGACTTTCATCCCTGCTCCTCCTGAAATGACTGAGAGCATGGGCTGCTCATGCAATGAGTGTTCGTTCATGAAACTCAACACGCTTGCCAAGCTCTACAATACTCTCAAGTATGAGTGGCCAACAATCGAGGTTGACCCTGCGATTGCGGAGAAGGCTGTGCGCCCTATCGATAAGATGCTGGAGATAAGCAAGAACTTGAAATCGGCAATGGCAAACAAGTAGGATGGGGAAGAGTGTTGCTGCTTTGGTCAGCGGTGGAGTGGATTCTGCCGTGTCTGTTCATCTGCTCAAGGAGCAGGGGGTGGATCCGCATTTGTTCTATATAAAGATAGGTCCTGACAGGGACACGGAATGGAACTGCACTTCGGAGGAAGATGTGGAGATATGCCAGTGGCTTGCTCGCAAGTATGGGCTAAAGCTTGATGTCATTGATCTGCACAAGGATTATTGGGATGGGGTGGTGAGCTACACGATGGACAAAGCCCGTCAGGGACTCACTCCTAATCCTGATGTGATGTGCAACAAACTCATCAAGTTTGGCGTGTTCGAGGAAAGGGTAGGCAAAGACTTTGACTTTACTGCCACAGGGCATTATGCAACCATCACAACCATTGGCGATAAGGTGTGGCTTTCTACTTCGCCCGACCCCGTGAAGGACCAAACGGACTTCCTCTGCCAGATATCTTACGACCAGATACACAAGCTCATGTTTCCGACAGGTCATCTGTGGAAGCATGAAGTGCGTGAAATAGCAGAGAAGGCAAATCTTCTGAATGCATCTCGCAAGGATTCGCAAGGCATTTGCTTCCTCGGCAATATTGATTTCCGTGATTACATTAAGGCTCACCTAGGCGAGAATCCTGGCGATGTGCGCGAGATAGAGACAGGAAAGAAGATAGGCGAGCATCGTGGTCTTTGGTTCTACACAATAGGTCAGCGCAAGGGGCTTGGCTTTGGTGGCGGCCCATGGTTTGTGGTGAAGAAGAACTTGAAGCGCAATATTCTCTTTGTCTCTCATGGCTATGACCCGGAGAAAGTGTATAAGGATCACATCACAATGAATGACTTCCATTTCATCACTGCGAATCCTTGGAAAGAAGACAAGTCTGCTCACCGCATCACGTTCAAGATTCGTCATACGCCAGAGTATCTTCCGGGCACTATCATGCAGCAGGAGGATGGGCGCTGGTATCTGCATGCTGATAATAAAATTCACGGTGTTGCCCCTGGCCAGTTCTGCGTAATTTATGATGAAGACCATCATTTGTGCTTTGGCAGTGGCGAAATTGATTGAGATTGTATATGCTTTTCGGAGGGTGATTATCTTAGAGTAACACTCTAATAAAACGAACAAGTGGCAACTAACTTCACAGTCGGTTGCCACTTTTTTAATTCTTACATTATTCTCACCTTTACCAAAAAGAAATTAAGCTACCAAGAAAAACTTGGCTGTTTTAGATTTTATCGGTAGGGTAGGGGAGTGCCTGTTTCCTACTGATAGTGTATTGTTAAACGTTTGTTTGTCAGTTTAATATGTTCTGTAAAGAAGCCATGCGTCTGGGTATGTGCCACGGAGCTGGTCGCGTGACTTCACTGCAGCTGCACGATCATCGAACGATGCTGCGATTACGCGGTACATGCCTGTCTCAGGGTTCTGAGCCACCTGTGCCGAGTAGCCTTTTGCTACGAGAGTGTTGCGAAGATTGTTTGCGTTGTCCACTTTGCTGAATGAGCCACAAACGACGTTGAATGCCTTGAGGTTGCCACCATTCATTACGTTGAGACGCTCCTGGCGAAGGCCAGAGCTATCCTGGTTTGTCTTATTTGTAACTACTGGTGTTACTGCTACTGGAGCAGTCTCAACTTGCTCAGTGTTAGCTACTTCCTGTGCCTTTGCCTTCTCGTAAGCTTTCTTATAGCTGCTTTCCGATGATTTACATGATACTAATGCAAGTGCTGCGATGAGTGCTACGCCCATCATGAGGTTCTTTTTCATATTGTCCTAATTGTATTTTAATGAATGAAATCGCGTTAGATTTGTTGTTGTTTTTAGCTCGATAATTGTATGCAAGAGAATTTACTGACTACATTTTGTTTGAGCGTTACTTTAACTGATACAAAGTTAGAGTTTTTTATTGACACTCCCCTACTTTTTATTGCAAAAAAATGTTAATCATTGAAAAAAATGTTGTTTTTATAATAGAAAGTTGTAATTTTGGCGTGAATTTTAATGAAATGTGAGTAGAAACATAGTTATTAACTAAAAAACAATTAGAGATTATGACTAAAGGTGATGGAATCGCACTCGCAGCTGCATTCGTTGGCGGTGCAATAGCAGGAGCAGCTATCGGTATTCTTTTTGCTCCAGAGAAGGGCGAAGATCAACGTCAGAAGATAAAGGAAGCTTTGGCTAAGCGTGGCATAAAGCTTGACAAGGAATCTTTTGAAAAGCTTGTGGATGAAATCAAGAGCATCGGCAAGAAAAAGGAGGTTATCCCTTCTGAGGATTTTGATGTGGAATAGTCGCGCGTACATTATTGTATTATTTAGTTTAAAATGCAAAATGTAAGAAACACTGGCAGGTTGAGCAGGGACTTGAAGGAACTGCTCAATCAGCTGGAGCGCTATGTGAGGCTGGAAGCTGTGGATAAGCTGACGGTGGTGATGACTTGCATCATCGTTTGTGCTATGGTTTTTGCTTTTGCCACGAGCGCGATATTCTTTATCAGTACTGGTGTGGTGAAGTCGCTCACTCTCCTGACGGGGAATGAGATGCTGAGCTATTATCTTGTTGGCTTTGTTCTGATGGCGCTTGTTGGTGTTGCTTATATGTTCCGCAAGCCTCTTGTGGAGAACCGAGTGGTAAGAGTGCTGTCGCAGTCTTTGCTCGATGGAACAAGCATCACTAATACTGTTGCGGAACGAAGCGAGCGTGCGACCGATCTGCAGAAGCTTGCCAAGAGCCTTGCCGAGGAGTTGGACGAATATGACGAGGAAGGAGGTGACAGATGATGGCTAAGCAGATCATGACCCTTGAGGACGTGAGGAACGAGAAGGATGTGGCAAGACGAAAGATCAATTCGAGCATGACTCGCTTGCGCAATGACGTGAACGATTGCTTTATGCCGTCGAACAGCCTTTTCGTGAATTCCTCCAACAAGTATATGAACTACATCGGATACGTTATCACTGCATACAAAACTGCGATGAACGTGAAAGGTGTTTATAAATTCTTCGCCAAGTTGTTCTAAATTTGGTGTAAAACAATAGCAAAATGCACTCGTAAGTAACTTTACGTGTGCATTTTTTGTTGAATATCCCTATTTTTCACTAACTTTGCACTTTCTAAGGTGTGGGCGATGGGCAGTATGTAGTGGTTTGTCGCTCACAAAGATTGTTCACTAAAGGCATAAAGCCCAACAAAAGAAGACAGATAATGAGTCAGCAGTATTCGTCAGTGTTGCTTGAGCGCGCCGTGGAGGAGTTTGCCAAGTTGCCAGGGATAGGTCGCAAGACAGCAATGCGCCTCGTGCTTCATACGTTGCGTATGGATGTTGACAAGGTGGACAATTTCAGTCAGGCTATTAGCACTCTGCGTCATGATGTGAATTATTGCAGAGTGTGCCACAACATCAGCGATGATGATGTGTGCCAGATATGTTCTAATGCCAGCAGGGTGGCAACTCAGATATGCGTGGTGGAGAATATCCAGGACGTGATGGCGCTGGAGCAGACGCAGCAATACAGAGGTCTGTATCATGTTCTGGGTGGAGTTATATCACCCATGGATGGTGTGGGACCGAGTCAGCTGGAGATTGCAAGCCTGGTGGAGAGAGTGGAGAAGGGCGGTGTGGATGAGATTATATTGGCGCTGAGCTCGACAATGGAGGGCGATGCGACGAATTTCTATATCTACCGCAAATTAATGAAATTTCCAAATGTGAAGCTCACAGTACTGGCTCGTGGATTGAGCATCAATGACGAGCTGCAGTACACTGACGAGGTGACATTGGGACGCTCGCTTGTGAACCGTGTGCCTTTCACAGGGAAATGATACAACAAGAACGAAGGACAAATGGAGAAAAATATACAGAAGCTGCTAAAGCTCCTCAAGATAGAACTGATATGCCAGATTTCCATCCCAGTGATTCTGGTAGCATTATGGGAATCGGGATTGTTGCCTATGGGCATAGTTGAACCGAAATCTCAGCAGGAGTTCGTGCTCAACACAGTTTCGGTGTCACTGACCCTGCTTGGAATACCATTGGCAATGAAACTGTTCCACCTGAACACAACAAAAGGGCTCAGGCGCATGAACATAGACGAAGCTCTGCAATCGTATCACAACTGGAGTTTGGTGAGAACCTGTATTCTGGGATTGGCTGCAGAGTTTGGCATCATCACATATTTCTTTACGATGACAACTTCTGGCTTGCTGTGTGCTCTTGCTGCACTTGCCATTTTGTGCTTCTGCTGGCCTACACGTGACAAGATAGATCGCTACTTGGAACAGGTCAACAATGAGAATTAGATAATTTCCGTTTTGTTAGTTATTAATAAAGAATATTTCGCAACCACTAAATGACACGACTGCTAAGCAGAGAGGATTATAAAGAGTTATGAAGTTAACTGTTGTCATAGTAAACTATAATGTCCGCTACTATCTGGAGCAATGCCTGCTCTCGGTGGAGAGGGCATTGGGCGATATTAGTGCTGAGGTGTTTGTGGTGGACAATAACAGCACAGATGGATCGATTGAGTATCTGCGTCCAAAGTTTCCGTGGGTAACTTATATAGAGAATACCGAGAACGTAGGTTTTTCACGTGCTAATAATCAGGCAATATCTGTGGCGAGAGGAGAATATGTGCTGTTGCTAAATCCAGATACTTTTGTAGGAGAGAACGCTCTGCGCGATTGCATAGCATTCATGGATAATACGCCTGACGCAGGAATGTGTGGCGTGAAGATGATGAAGATAGATGGCGGGTTTGCACCAGAGTCGAGGAGAGGAGTGCCTACTCCATTCACCTCTTTCTGCAAGATGACAGGCTTATGCTCCATGTTTCCTACCAGCAGGACTTTCGGCAAATACTATATGCAGTATCTCGACATGAATGAGCCGAGCGAGATAGACATCGTGTCCGGTGCATTTATGTTCATACGCAAGTCGGTATTCGACAAGATTGGTTTGCTGGACGAAACATTCTTCATGTATGGCGAAGACATAGACATAAGTTATCGCGCCCTGCTTGCAGGGTTCAAGAACTATTATGTTCCAACTCCTATACTTCACTACAAGGGAGAAAGTACCAAGAAGGCTTCTTTGGGCTATATCAACGCATTCTATAAAGCAATGATCATTTTCTTCCGCAAGCATTTTGGCCATCGCAACCCGCTTTACGAGTTGCTAATCAACATTGCCGTTTGTATGAAAGGAACGATGGCTTATATACAGAACAAGTTCTTGGCAAAGAACAGCGACCATGTGCATCCTAAGCAAGAGCATTTCCTCTTTGTGAGCGATGGCTACAATTTGGAACAGATGCAGAGCATTGCAGCACGAAACAATATCGCCTACGATGTGATGAAGCCAGAGCGCGACATGATGCCTCCAAAGGATGTGCTCAATAAAGATTACGATTATGTGGTTTTCGACACGGATCGATACCCATTCACCTCAATACTTGAGTTTTTCCGACACGATGACTCACGTCGTCGAAACACCAACATAGCAACATATCTCAGCTACAGCCAGTCAATAATGATTCTGCATGGGGCAGTGAGATGATAATGGCAAAATCAACAAACTAATAATTAACTCAGAAATAAATACATCTTTATATATGTTACGTATAGCAGTACAATCAAAAGGTCGTCTCTTTGAGGACACAATGGATCTTCTCAAGGAAACAGGTATCAAGGTGAGCTCAAGCAAGCGCACTCTTCTCGTTCAGTCGTCAAACTTCCCAATCGAAGTTCTCTTTCTTCGTGACGATGACATTCCTCAGACAGTTGCAGACGGTGTGGCTGATATCGGCATCGTCGGTGAGAATGAGTTTGTGGAGAGAGGCGAGGAAGCCGACATCGTGAAGCGTCTCGGCTTCAGCAAGTGCCGCATCAGCCTTGCCATTCCAAAGGCTATCGACTACCCTGGCGTAGAGTGGTTCAATGGCAAGAAGATAGCTACTTCATATCCTGTCATCCTTCGCAAATTCATGGAAGAGAAGGGCGTGAAGACAGATATTCACGTCATTCAGGGTTCTGTGGAGATTGCTCCAGGCATTGGTCTTGCTGATGGCATCTTCGACATCGTTAGCTCTGGCTCCACACTTGTGAGCAACAACCTCAAGGAAGTAGAGGTAGTGATGAAGAGTGAGGCTCTCCTCATTGGCAACAAGAACATGTCGGACGAGAAGAAGGCAATACTTGAAGAGCTTCTTTTCCGCATCGAGTCTGTACTCATTGCCGAGGATAAGAAGTATGTCCGCATGAATGCTCCAAAGGCGAGATTGGCTGAAATCATCGAGGTGCTCCCAGGATTGAAGAGTCCTACAATCATTCCGCTTGCCGACGAAGAGTGGTGCTCAGTTCACGCTGTTCTCGACGAGAAGCACTTCTGGGAGATTGTTGGTCAGCTCAAGGCACTTGGTGCAGAAGGCATCCTTGTTACTCCAATCGAAAAGATGATACTGTAATGAATATCGTTAAATATCCAAATAAATCTGAGTGGCAGCAGCTTCTTGCTCGTCCTCACAGAGATGCATCCGAACTGCGCGACACAGTGAAGACTGTGCTCGACAAGATTCAAGCAGAAGGCGATGCTGCTGTGAAGGAGTTTGAGTTGAAGTTCGACAAGGTTGAGCTTGCGTCTCTTGCTGTTTCGGAACAGGAAATGCAGGAGGCAGAAACTCTCGTTAGCCCAGAGCTGAAAGAAGCGCTTGTGCTTGCACACTCAAACATTGAGAAGTTCCATGCTTCGCAGAAGTTTGAGGGCGAGAGGGTAGAGACGCAGCCTGGCGTGATCTGCTGGCAGAAGTCGGTGGCAATCGAAAAGGTAGGTCTGTACATTCCTGGTGGAACAGCCCCTCTCTTCTCCACAGTTCTCATGCTAGCCACTCCAGCCAAGATTGCTGGATGCAAAGAGATTGTTCTCTGCACCCCTCCAAATCGCGAAGGCAAGGTGAATCCAGCCATCCTCATGGCTGCTAAAGTTGCTGGCGTGAGCAAGATTTTCAAGGCAGGAGGCGTGCAGGCTATTGGAGCAATGGCATACGGCACAGAGTCAGTGCCAAAGGTAAGCAAGATCTTTGGTCCTGGCAATCAGTTCGTGATGGCAGCAAAGCAGCAGGTCTCGCTTCATGAAGTAGCAATCGACATGCCTGCAGGTCCATCCGAGGTGGCTGTCGTGGCTGACAACAGCGCGAATCCTGTATTTGTGGCTGCCGACCTCTTGAGTCAGGCAGAGCATGGCATCGACTCGCAGGTGATACTCATCACCACATCAGAAGACATGGCAAACAAGGTGTCGGCAGAGGTGGATCGTCAGCTCGACCTTCTCCCTCGCAAAGAGATAGCAGAGAAGTCGTTGCAGTATTCAAAGCTGATCATCGTGAAGGACACAGATGAGGCAGTTGAAATCACCAACGAGTATGCGCCTGAGCATCTTATCCTCGCAGTTGAGGACTATATGGAGTTTGCAGAGAAAGTAGTGAATGCAGGTTCCGTATTCCTTGGCAACTACTCATGCGAATCGGCTGGCGACTATGCTTCAGGCACAAACCATACGCTACCAACTTCTGGCTATGCCAAGGCATACAGCGGAGTGAACCTCGACAGCTTCTGCCGCAAGATCACTTTCCAGGAGCTCACCGAAGAGGGCATTCGCCGCATAGGTCCAGCTGTAGAACTGATGGCTGCAGCAGAGCAGCTTGATGCTCACAAGAATGCGATGACAGTAAGACTGGAAGCAATTCAGCAATCGTAAAAACTGATTATGAAATCATTACAAGAATTAACTCGCCCAAACATTTGGGCACTCAAACCATATAGCTCAGCACGCGATGAGTATAAAGGATTCAAGGCAGAGGTCTTTGTCGATGCCAACGAAAACCCATACCCAAACGGCGTGAATCGCTATCCAGATCCATTGCAGGAACAGCTCAAGGCAATGATTTCGCCTATGAAGGGCGTGCCAGCGGCAAATATATTCCTCGGCAATGGCTCTGACGAGGCAATCGACCTTCCGTTCCGCATCTTCTGCCGTCCTGGCAAAGACAATGTCGTGGCTATCGATCCTACCTACGGCATGTATCAGGTCTGTGCAGAGACAAACGATGTGGAGTATCGCAAGGTGTCGCTCGACGAGAAATATGACTTTTCGCCAGAAGCTCTTCTTGCTGCCTGCGATGAGAACACTAAGATTATCTTCATCTGTTCGCCAAACAACCCTACGGGCAATGCATTTTCTCGCGAGAAGATAGAGAAGGTGCTCAATGAGTTTCAGGGTATAGTGATTGTGGATGAGGCATACTCAGATTTCTCCGAAGTGCGCCCAATGCGCCTCGACATTGCAAAGTATCCTAACATTATTGTGCTCAACACATTCTCGAAAGCGTGGGGATGTGCTGGCATACGTCTCGGCATGGCATTTGCAAGCGAGGAGATAATCGGCCTCTTCAACAAGGTGAAGTATCCATACAATGTCAATGTGCTCACTCAGCAGAGAGCTATGGAAGTGCTGGGCAATGTCACCCTCCTTCAGCGCCACATCTCAATGATCATGGACGAGAGAGGCAAGCTTATGCAGTCGTTCGCCACACTTCCTATCTGCAAGGAGATTTATCCTACAGATTCCAACTTCTTCCTTGCCAAGGTGACAGATGCAGACAAAATCTACGACTATCTCGTTCATCGTGGCATAATCGTGCGCAACCGCACTCGTGTACACCTTTGCGGCAACTGTCTCCGCGTCACAATCGGAACTAAAGAAGAGAACACTAAGCTCTTGGCTGCACTAAGACAATACGTATAAGATTATGAAGCAAGCATTATTCATAGATAGAGATGGCACGATTCTTGTCGAGCCAGAAGATGAGCAAATCGACAGCTATGAGAAGTTCCAGTTTGTGAATGGAGTGATTCGCAATCTCAACTTCATTCGCACCAAGCTCGACTTCGAGTTTGTGATGGTGAGCAATCAGGATGGTCTCGGCACAGATTCTTATCCTGAGGCAGATTTCTGGCCAACACAGAATCTGATGTTCAACACTCTCAAGAGCGAAGGAATTGAGTTTGATGATATTCTCATCGACCGCAGTTTTCCAGAGGACAATCTCCCTACTCGCAAGCCAGGCACAGCTATGCTCACCAAGTATATGAGCGGTGAATACGATCTTGCCAACAGCTATGTGATTGGCGATCGCCAGACAGACAAGCAGTTGGCCATCAACCTTGGATGCAAGTATCTCATTCTTGGCGACAACGTGCAGTCATGGGACGAGATTACCGAGATTCTCTTTGCTGGCGAGCGCACAGCATCAGTTCGTCGCACCACAAAGGAGACAGATATCGACATCCGTCTCAACCTCGATGGTACAGGCAAGTGCGACATCAGCACAGGACTTGGCTTCTTCGACCACATGCTTGAGCAGATAGGCAAGCACGGCAGCATCGACCTCTACATCCATGTGGATGGCGACCTCAATGTGGATGAGCATCACACCATCGAAGACACAGGCATTGCTCTTGGCGAATGCATCTGCAAGGCTCTTGGCGACAAGCGAGGCATTGAGCGATATGGCTACACACTCCCTATGGACGATTGTCTCTGTCAGGTTGCCCTCGATTTCGGCGGACGCGCATGGCTCGTATGGGATGCTGAGTTCCATCGTGAAAAAGTAGGCGACATGCCAACCGAGATGTTCCTTCACTTCTTCAAGTCGTTCAGCGACGCAGCTCGCATGAACCTAAACATCAAGGCAGAAGGCGACAACGAGCATCACAAGATAGAAGGAATCTTCAAGGCACTTGCTCGCAGCATCAAGATGGCTGTCAAGCGCGACATCTATAAATTCCAGCTCCCATCATCAAAAGGAGTACTATAAAAATGGGCAATTCTTGCTTTTTTGAGACAATTTTATCACATCAGGCAAACACTTACCCTTTTTTATCTTAAAGCATAGCCAATCAATAATTTATATTGGGTAGGTTTGTTGAAAAGACCTACCCAAACTTGTATGAATAGAGCAATGCCTCACCCATTTTTGAGCATACACCATGAAATCTAAAGTATGCACGTTTTCAGATGGGCACACTTATGTTCTATAAATGGGAACTATTTGTAATATTCTATCTCGCGAGTCTCTACCTGGTAGTAAGTCATCTCGTCGGTATAGTCGCCAGGGCTATCGTAAGGCTTCGACTTCTCATTGTACTTGACAAGACGATGTGTCCAGTTGTTGTTATCGTCTTTCTTCATGATTTTGTATGAGATTGTGGTCATGAAAGCAGAACCTTCGCCTGAGGATTCTTCGACAGCAGAAACAAGATAGCCATCGTCATCGTATGTGTATGTTTTAGAGCAATCGCTTTCTACGCCATGGTTATCTACCTTTTGAACCATTCCTGATTTGTCATACTCGTAGTCTTCCGTTACGTTATAGTCGAATTCGCTAACATACCATGACACATGAACTATCTGGCCTTTGTCGTTGCGCTTAATCTTAGGGTCAGGCAACTGCCATTGAATTTCCTTAGTCATGTCCAACTCGCCACTTGGCTTGAAGTAGAGGTAATCTGTGTTTGTGAACTCATCTTCTGGGATGGATCCGTTTTCCTCTGCACCATAATATTCTTTCATGACAACGCTCTTTACCTTGCCAAATAGTTCAAACAGCTGAGTGTCAGGATGTATGTAGTTGAATTTATATGCATCTGTTTCAACAACGCATTCAGTTTCTTGCGATAATGAGTCAGCATCTGTTCCTTTTGTTTTGTCTGAAGATGTTGAATTGCATGAGGCCAGCATTAAGTATGCGAAGAATGGAATAATAGATCTTTTCATTCGAAAATATTTGTTTGCGAGACTATCTAAAAACAGTCTCATTGTTAGTAATTCGTGAGTTATGACAAAAGAAAGAATAGCGGACTTCAAGATGAAGCTCGCAGCTATGGTCATTAGGTATTCTATGGTTTTGA
>JAZRYI010000059.1:0-49863 GCA_045600665.1 Bacteroidaceae bacterium | reverse complement strand
AAGTGCCCTTTGGACCAATGAGAAAAACAAAAGAACCTTTAGCTCGGCGTAGCCAAAACACATGAAAACAAAAGAAAACAAAGCATAACTAAAGGCAATTATCTACAAAGGAATAGGTTTTCTTTTGTTTTCCAATGTTTTGGCTACGCCGAGCTAAAGGTTCTTTTGTTTTCTTAATTGGCGCTTGCGCACCTTCACACTAATTCCAGTAATACCTTTTTTACTAATGCAAAAGTACGATAATATTTATGAAAATCCAAATATGACAAATCAGAAAGTGAAAAAGTTGTGCTATATTTTGGAAGAAATGGTAGAATAATGTACCTTTGTATTGAAAAATAACAATCTACTATATATTTTTATTATGAAAAGAAATCTTCTTGCAATAATTCTATCGTTGCTTTTCCTGCCAATTTTTGGTCAGGACAGTTTCTCGCTTCGCCTTCTCAACCATTGGGACAACCCAGATGGCACTGTGGAACGCGGCTATGCAGGTCAGTCCATCTGGAAATGGAACGACATCCCAACATCGCCTAAGGCTAAGCTGCCAAAAGCATTGGCAGACAAGTATAAAGAATACGGCCGCATCAATCAGAGCTACGGCATCAACGGCACAGTGCTCAACAATGTCAATGCCAAGCCAATGATGCTCTCAACATCAATGCTAAAGAAAACGGCAAAGATTGCTGATGTGCTCCGCCCTTACGGCATTCGTGTGTATTTGTCCGTCAACTTCGCATCGCCAAAAGCACTCGGCGACTTGAGCACTGCCGATCCGCTCGACCCTAAGGTGGCAGAGTGGTGGAAGAAGAAAGCAAATGAGATCTACAAGCTGATTCCTGACTTTGGCGGTTTCCTCGTGAAGGCAAACAGCGAGGGAGAGCCAGGCCCTATGGATTATGACCGCACTCACGTGGATGGCGCAAACATGCTTGCCGCCGCCCTCAAGCCTCACAACGGCATTGTGATGTGGCGCTCGTTTGTATATTCACCACAGGGTGGCGACCGCGCAAGCCAGGCATACGACGAGTTTGTGCGTTTCGACGGACAGTTCAGTGACAATGTGATAATCCAGATCAAGAACGGGCCAATTGATTTTCAGCCACGCGAACCAGTCTCTCCACTCTTCTTTGCGCTGAAGAAGACAAAGATGATGGCAGAGTTCCAGATTACGCAAGAATACACCGGCGGCAGCATCCAAACTTGCTACCTCGCCCCTATGTGGAGAGAATTCCTTGATGTGCTCAAGCAACAGAAAGTCAACCTTGTCGGTCTTGCAGGCGTAGCTAACATAGGCGATGCAGGCTGGGCACCATACGCAAAGGATAATGGCTGGAAGAATGCAGAATGGACAGCCAACGAGCTTGCCATGGTGAACTGGTACGCCTTCGGCCGTCTTGCCACCGACGCCAATGCTTCATCCTACGACATTGCTAAGTCATTCCTTAGCGAGCACTACACAAAAGACGAGAAATTCGTCACTCCAATGACACAGCTGTTGATGAAGAGCCGTGAGGCAGTTGTCAACTATATGATGCCACTTGGCTTGCACCACATCTTCGCTGGCGGCCATCACTATGGGCCAGAGCCTTGGTGCGCACCTAAGGGATGGCGCGAAGACTGGTTGCCACGCTACTACCATAAGGCTGACGCCGAAGGCATTGGATTCAACCGCACTGTGACAGGTTCAGCAAATGTGAATCAGTATCCAGAGCCACTACGCACCATGTACAACAATCTCTCCACATGTCCAGAGAATCTCCTTCTTTGGTTCCACCATGTCAGCTGGAACCACACTCTCAGCAATGGACTCTCCCTTTGGGACAACCTATGCTACAGGTATGATGAAGGCATGCTGCAGGCACGCGAGTTTGAAAAGACATGGCAAGCAATGAAGCCATACGTCGATGCAGAAAGCTGGGAAGCACAGCTTGAGCGATTCCACCGTCAGGCACGCGATGCACAATGGTGGCACGACGCTTGCCTTCTCTATTTCCAGCAGTTCTCCAAGCAGTCTTTCCCTGCAGACATGCAGCCAACTCAGTTCCAGTATCAGGATCTGCTGAAATACAAGCTGAACATCGACAACTATTCAACAGCAGCCCCTGGCATGCTGCCATAACAGCATAACAATATAAACACAAAAACAACAAACCCAAAAGTCAACAAAAGAAAATTATGCGAGTAATTATTACAAAGAACTACGAAGAAATGTCAAGATGGGCAGCAAACTATGTTGCTCAGCGCATTATTGAGTTCAACCCAACACCAGAGCGTCCATTCGTTCTTGGATGTCCCACAGGCTCTTCTCCACTCGGCTTGTACAAGCAGCTCATCAAGCTTCATAAGGAGGGCAAGATTTCATTCCAGAATGTTGTGACATTCAATATGGACGAATACGTCAATCTTCCAGAATCTCACCCAGAGTCCTATCACTCATTCATGTGGACAAATTTCTTCAGCCACATCGACATCAAGCCAGAGAACGTACACATTCTCAATGGCAACGCACCAGACCTGAAGGTAGAATGCGAGAACTACGAAAAGTCCATTGAGGCAGCAGGCGGCATTGACCTCTTCATGGGCGGCATAGGTCCTGATGGCCATATCGCATTCAACGAGCCAGGCTCATCGCTTGCATCAAAGACACGCATCAAGACCCTCACAACAAATACCATTCAGGCAAACTGCCGCTTCTTCGACAACGACGTGAACCAAGTACCAAAGCAGGCACTCACCGTTGGCGTAGGCACAGTAATGGCAGCCCGCGAGGTTCTCATTGTCTGCAATGGCCCACAGAAGAGTCGTGCACTCCACCACATCATCGACGACGGTGTCAACCACATGTGGACAGCTTCTGCTCTCCAGATGCACCCTCATGGAAACATTGTATGCGACGAAGATGCATGCGTGGATCTCAAGGTATCAACTTACCAATACTTCAAGGATAAGCAGCGTCTTGAAGGCATAGTAGATGAATATCTCACTAAGTTCTAAGAGTCAAAAGACACACTATGCTTCCCCAATGCCACAATTATTGACAATGGCATTGTAAAAACGCAAAGAAAAATGGCAACAGCACAATCGCTGTTGCCATTTTTAATTTGCGAAATATTATATTAGTGAATAGTAATACAAATTATTCACTATTAACAATTCATTTCAGTTTTTTACTTCTTAATCAGCTTCTTACCATCCTGGATGTATATCTGACCCTTGACAGGAGCTGCGATGCGACGACCTGTGAGGTCATAGATTGCAGAGTCAGAAGTTGCTTCCTTCGCAGGAGCCTTGATTGCTGCAGCCTCTTCGGCTGTGATAGGAGTCGCTGTGCCGCCGAAATAGTATGCAGATTCTGCCTGATCCTCTACGCACCATACGTTGAAGTAGTCGATAGTGACGCTGCCATCCTTCTCGTTGTATGTGAGCTTGATAGGACCATCTGCAGAAAATCCATCGCGGAGCTGATAGTGCTTGCCATTGATTTCTGCGATTGTGTTGAATCCGTCCATGACTGTGATTTGTCCGTTCATGCCATTCTTCTTGTCTGGATCAACATAGATAGCGTTGTAGTTTGGTGTTGCTACATCGTAGCCAAGGAACTGAGCGAGGAATGAGCCCCATTCGTCTGTTGCGATTTCCATGAGGAATGACGATGGCCAAACGACATCGTCCATGAGGAATGGATTCCAGTCACATGTAAACTTGTAGTAGCCAGTGAAGTCGTGCTTCTCGTCTGCTGTATCGCCACCATTGAGTGGAGTAGCTCCGTCTGACCAAATGAAGAAGCCATTTGATTCGCGGTCGCCATAGATAACCTTGAAAGCGCTGATGGAAATCTGTCCGTCGCTGTTCTTTTTCACGTCGATTGGCTCTTTGCCGTGCATGTCGTTTGTGCCATCGCTGAGCTCAAGACCAACAACAGTCTCTCTGTAGTATGTTGTGTCCTTCACAATCTGTCCGTCTTCGTCCTCATATTCGCTATATACTGTGTCTGCCTCTTGAATACCGAACTTGTGGAACTTTGTGCCAAAAGGGATGATCTGCGCATACTTTTCGTCGATAACCTTAAACTCGATACCGCCAGAAGCGTTGTTGTTCACCTCATAGTTGAAGAATTTTGTGACCAAATACTTGTTTGCATCAGCTTTCCATTCGATTACAACCTCGAAAGTGTCAGGCACAGAAGTGATCCATTGATCTGCACTCTCAGGGAGATAAGAGTAAGGGCTATCATCTACGAGCATGAGTGTGTAGGTGCCAGCCCAAGGGTGTTCGTCGTCGGCGAATGCTTGTGTTGCGCAGCAGAGCGAGAGGACTGCTGCAAGAATCATTGAGTAGAATTTCTTCATGTTTTTTTGTTGTGTTATTGCCCACCGCCGAAGCGATGGGCGTAGTTAATATTAATATATATAATTATTTTGGGAATTATATAGTACTTGACCTACTCGCCTTCTGCGTGTAGGACTGAAAGAAATTATACGTTAATTACCCAGAAATTAGTCAGAAATTATTTATGCTACGAAATTTATGGATAATTTCTGGTTAATTTGTGTGAAATTTCTTTCAGTTCAGCACTTCGCTTGCGAAGCGCGTCAATCCATGGGTCAAGTTCTATATCATTTTTTTATTCTTCTTCGGCAGCTTCTGGGTTGATGCGCATCTCGAGAGAGCGAACAGAACCGCCTACATAGTAGAGTGCTGAGTATGGCATTGTGGCAAGCTTACCGCGAAGCCACTTGTTCACCTTTGCACAGAAAGCCTTGTCGGTAGATTTGATTACCTCGCCAATGACTGATGCAACGTAGATCTGGTCAGACTCGTTCATCTTGTCGTAGTACTTCTGCACAGTAGAGAAGTATGCCTCATCGCCGCTAAGCATAGCACGAAGTGTGAGCATTGTTGGCACAAACTCATCCTTCTTGCCAATGCCAGAAGTCTTGACAGCAGCTTCGAGGATATCAACATCCTCAGCAGTGAATGGCTCGTTGAGTCCAATGAGGATTCCCATGCGGTAGCGGAGCAATTTATCTACAGTGCTGTTGACAAGCGACTCCATTTCTGCAGGGAAGTTCTTCATGTTGTTCACGAGAAACTGCGCTGTTTCCTGCTTTGGATTGGTGCAGAAAGAGTAGGAATAGACGAAGAAGTTCTCCTCCTTCATACGCTGTTCGTCGGTGAGCGAAGCGAAATACTCAGAAACAATCTGCTTTGCCTTGTTCATTTCCTCATAGTTAGTTCTGCGACCTTCCTGAGCATGGCGGTAGAGGTAGCTTGCGTATGCGCCAACGAGCTCAGCATCACGACCGCCTTTCTCGTATTTTGCCTTCATGCGCTCTGGAGTGAGACCTGGGTTATTGCCTACCTTCAGTTCTGCAATAAACTCGTCGCCGCTGTTCGTGCCTCCCACCTTGCGATATATCTCCTGACCATCAGCATCAACAATCACCATAGTTGGGTAAGCATCAATCTTGTAGAGCCTTGCCTGCTCCACGCCTTCCTTCTCCGCATCGAGTTTAATGCAAATGAAAGAAGCGTTCATGTAGTCGCCCACGCTCTTGAGAGGGAAAATGTTCTTCGCCATAGCCTTGCAAGGACCGCACCACGAAGTGTAGAAGTCGATGAACACAGGCTTGCCCTCAGCCTTTGAAGCAGCAAGTGCTTCCTGATAGCTGATGTGGCGAAATTCTGTCTGCGCATTCACGCTGATGAGAATGAACAGCGCACCAAGTAGTAAAGAAAGTCTTTTCATCTTGTTTTTGTATTTTATGATTAATTCTGCATTGGAGAAACTCTGTACGAGCTGAGGTCGCCACTCACGTACTGAATCGACTTGATGCTGCCCTTGCCGCTCACGGTATAGACAGGCTCTCCGTCAGTCATGCCACCGAGGAGGTTGTAGTAACGAAGAGTGTAGGTGTCGCCCTTTGTTGTGCCAACGATGAAATATATCTCGTTTGTTGACAGCGACTTATCAGTGAGGTAAGTAATCTTCTCGTCGGCAGGAATGCCAGCAGGAGTAATCTGGTGCTCTGTGCCAGCCTCGAAGTCGTATGCCATGATTGTGCCATTGTCGAGCAATCCATAGAGGTATGCTGCCGAATGCGCACAAGTGGTGTAAGTGACTGCGTCGTTCACCTTTGTGCCAGAAAGGTTGGTGATGCCCTCCACCTTGAATCCTGATGAGAAACCAGCAGTCAGGCGATACAGTTGCCTGACGCCATTCAGACGGTTGCGAGTGACGAACAGCACGCTCTGCTTCGTGTAGTTGTAGCCCACATGCACACATTCTGTGTTGCGGAGGCGGTTGATCTTAAAATTATCGTCCTCGCCAATCACGATGGTGCCATTGTAGTCGCAATGACAAATGGAGTTGGTAGTGGCATCCCAGAAGTAGAGACCATTGTCGTCTGGATTCACCGTCATCCAAGGACTTGCAGCCACGCCATTAGTGACGCCATAGCGACCAGAAGCACCAGGAGAGATTGTGCCCTGATACTGCGAGCGAATGCCCTTGTTTGTGATCAGCGCATTGAGCCACATGCAAGTTACGATGCGGTATGGCACCTCGCCCTCTTCGAAGTCCTCAAACAAGAGATTGCTTCGATTCAGCACCTCGCGTAGGTCGCTGGTACGCATCACGCGAATGTCTCCCTTGCTGTTTGTGACTGTCACCACATTGGAAATGGCAGTCTTGTTGGTTGACACATCGATGTAGCTATGCTCAAGACCGACCGACAGATATGCAGGCTCACCCTCCCAAGGCTGACCGTCGAGTGCAGTAAAGATGTTCTGCTTATACATGCCTGTCTCTGGGTTGAACAGGTCGAGCTCAGTCTTGCCCTCAGCAGTCTGCTTCAAGATGTAGAACCCCTGCGAGAAGCTTGTCACGGCACGCACGTTGATAAGCTTGCTCACGCCGTAGCCATTGCTTGCCTTCACTTCCAGCACAATGTAGTAGTCGCCAGGAGCAAGGTTCACCTCGTAGTCCAATGTCTTGCCCGAAGCAATATACTCACGCTCGTATGGCTCATCACTCACCGAATTCTCTGCTTGGCGGTCAATGAGATACCACTCGTAGCTCAGCTCGCTTTCCTCATACCCATTGTTGAGCATTGGAGTCAGCGTCAACTTATTTCCAGCAAACGACTCTATGGTGTACAGTTCCTCAAAGTCTTCGATGATGATATTCGGCACCATCTCCTCAATCTCTGAGCTGTGATCCTTGTAGCAAGAAGACAAACACGCCAACATGCCAACAATCACCAATGATGCAAATATGTACAGTCTATTTATTTTCATTGCAATTATATTTATTCTATTCTAACCTCTAATCCCTAACCTCTAACCTCTAATCCCTAACCTCTCCTAAAAGCTTCCTCCAAAATCAAACGCCACAGCCTTGCCAGTCGCTTCCTTCAGCACATCAAGTCCTTGAGCCTTGCGCTCAGCATTCACAACCTGCAGACGCTGATAGAGAATCATTGTCAAGTATTTGATGTAGCCATAGTCACCCGCATTGAGCTGTGCAATGAAATCCTCATCCCATCGCAATCCTGTCTCGTTGATCATGAAGCGATGCTTCACAGGGCCGTAAGTGCCGAAATAGTAGCTTTCCCAGTTCACTGGCTGTGTGAGCAAGTTGGAGATAATGATAGGATACACACGCTTCTCCACCACGCCCTTTCCGAAGTTCTCGTTTGGCATCACCTCTACGTTCAGTCGCACATCATTCTCCTCAAGCGAAGGGTCGCGATGCACGATGATAGGCACGTCAACAGTATTCTCGCCAGCAGGCACCACGCAATACTTCTGCATCACAGGCGAGTCGAACGAAGTGTAGTGCACATCAGGCACAGCATTCACTACGGAATCCACATTTGCCTGACACAAGCGGAAGGAACGATCCTGATCCCTCACGAATCCCTGCGTGTTGAGAGTGATCCAGATGGTGTCGTTCATCACCGAGTCGTTCACATATACGAATGAGTATAGCTTGTCAATAGGCTTTCCTGTCTCGCTGCTCATGGTCACCTTGAAGTTGAGAGCATCGTCGGCAAGATCATACACTGGCAATTCCTTCTCGCACGATGTCAGAACACCTGCGGCTCCCATCAGTGGCAAAGCAAGCAGTGCTGCCGATCTTATATATCTATATAATGTATGTTTCATGTTTTTGTCTTGAGAAGTTTCAAAAATCAATTCACCATAAAAAAACTCTTCTATTGCTTCTCATACTCTCTGTCTGGCAGAGGTATGATATAGTCCGACTCGCTCATCTCCTCAGTTTGCCAGAGAATATTCTTCGCAAAGAGACGCTTGTATGTGTAGAACATGTGTCCCTCGGCATAGAACTCTCTGCGATACTCGTTCACAACCTCGTTGCGTGCTTCGGCAAGCGTCTTGAAAGCAGGTTCTTCGAGAAGAGTATTGCGGTCACGCATGTATGTGTTATACAAAGAGTTTGCTTCGCTGAGGTCGTTTGTGGTCTCAATAGCAATAAGATACATTTCTGAGAGGCGAATCATCGGAATCAGTGTCTCATACACAGGCGAAGCAGCACCCTTCGATGAGTCATGGTAGTACTTCACCAAAGCAGGATAGATCTCAGCAGCGTTAGTCATGCTCTTGCGATTCCAAAGCAGGTTGTAGCGATTATTGCTCGCTGTGTTCACACCCATATATAGGTCATTGAACATCTGCTGACTAATCACCAAATGACTGTTTGGAGTCACGAAACCAGTAGAGAAACCGAACAAAGAGCCATTTGTGTAGGAAAAGACATCATACTTGCTGAGCGAGAACAGTCCTTCACTTGGAAGGGTATAATACCCATGTTCCAGGTCGAACTGAGAGTTGAAGCTGCAAACAGCTGCTCCGTCAGTAGTCTTTGCATTGATAACCTCCAGTGCCTCGCGGTGAGCGTCCTCTGTGTTGCCTAAATAAAGATTCATGCGAGCACGCAAGCCTTTAGCTGCCCAGTAGTTCATTCTCACGCGGCGATACTGCAGATAGTCATCAGGGAAGTTTCCTGGCAAATTTACAGGGCTGCTGAGAATTGCCAGAGTGTATGTCAATGCAGGGTCGTGCTTGCCAAGGATTTCAATGCCTTTGTCAAGGTCGCTGCGTAGAAGCGACACATACTCGTCATAGTCGTAGTAGCTTGGAATCTCAGTGATAGATGTTGTGAACGAGTAGGGCAGACGCACCTTCTTTGTTCCCAATCCATTAGGCAACTGGCCAAACAGACGGAGAATGTCGAACTGGCAGAGTGCCTTGATGGCATAAACCTCGCCTTCGATGCATCCTCTCAACTGTGGATGTGCTGCGAGTGCCTGGTCATTCTCCTCAAGGTTTTTGATGAGGATATTGCACTTCACCACCGTGTTGTATAGATTCAGGAACATTGGCTCAACAGCACTCTTGCAATCTGTGCGCTCATAGTCGTGACGGCAAAGATAATAATAAGCAGTGCTGTAGTCCGAACTTGTGTTGTACCAATTGTGGGCAAGCTGCTCAATCTTTGTCATTGTCAAGTCAGAGCCATAGCTGCTCGACTCAGCAAGATTCATGTATATGCCAGTGAGTGCATTGCAGAAGCCATTCTTCTTGGCAAAGAGTTCTTCCTCCTTTGCCTCTGTCTCGCTGCGCACGTCGAGCCAGTCATTACAGCTGGTCAGCGAACAGAGAGCCGCCAGAGCTGCAATGAAAGTAGATATATGTGTTTTATTCTTTTTCATCTGTTTCGGTTAATTACTTGTTAGAACGATAGCTTCAGGCTCAATTGAATGTTTCTTGCATAAGGGTATGCTGTACCGCGCTCTCGCTTGATGGTAGAGAGGTAGAAGATGTCGTTCAAGTTAAGAGCCATAACGATAGAGTTGCAATGGAACATCTCTCTAACCTTCTTTGAGTCAAAACGATACTGAGCACCAACAGACTGCATAGTGAAGTTGTTGTCTTTCATGAAGAAACGCGATGTGGCACGTGTGCCATCATTGCTGAGAGCCTTGAAGAATGTCACATCGCCAGGCTTGAACCAGCGGTCGCGAAGCACGCGAGCGTCCACGTTCTGTGACTGGATAGTTGACGATGTCACCTCCACCTTGTTCAGCAGCGTAGTGTTGTAAGTGTATGCTCCCCATTGATAGCCAAATGAGAAGTTCAGCGTCAGCTTGTTCCATATCATCGTTGTGCCGATATTGCCACGGAACTTAGGCTCTGAACTGCCGAGATACACTTTGTCGGAAGCATCCCAGACGTAAGTCTTTGTGCCATCCTGCTTGATGTAGAGCTCTTGACCAGTACTTGGATCGATGCCAGCCGACTGCACTCCATACACAGCGTTCTGTGGCTTGCCTTCGAAGAACAGAGTGCCTATGTCGGCACCTGTTGCCAACGCCGCATTGTTCTGTTCCTTGATAGCCTCCGAAAGTTTCGTAATCTCATTCTTGTTGTGCACCAACTGCCCAGATACTAACCAGTTGAGATGCTTCTTAGGATTGCGGATAAGATATGCAGAAAGCGAAACCTCAAAACCTTGATTGTTTACCTCGCCAATGTTAGCCATGTAGCTTGTGAAACCTGTGCTCATTGGCAAGTCCATTGACGAAAGGAGGTTGCACGTTGTCTTGTTATACACATCGAAGGTTCCTCGCAAGCGGTCGCTGAAGAATCCGAACTCAAGACCAAAGTTGAAGTCGCGAGTAATCTGCCATGTCAAGTCAGGGTTGCCCAAGCCCGTGAGGTTGGCACCCACCCAATTCATGTATTTGTTATCGGTAATGAAACTGTATGAAGTGTATGCTCCAGAGTTGCTTCCAAGCTGCGAGCCTGTCTGACCGAATGATGAACGGAGTTTCAGATGGCTTACCACATTCTTCCAGCTATCTATGAAATGCTCATTATGCACGTTCCATCCAAAACCAACCGACCAGAAAGGGGAGAACTTATTGTTGCTGCCATAATCTGAGCTGCCATCCATGCGGAACGAACCATCAAGGAAGTAGCGGTTGTCGTATGTGTAGTTCACGTTTGAGGTGATGCCCACCTGGCGGCTCAGCGACTTGCTTCCCGAAGGCTTGCCATTCAATGTGTACTGACGAGCATTGATGATGCTTGTGATGTCCTCGCTCGAGAAGCCCTCTGCGCTGAAGGAATAAGAGTAGCCCTGATTCTGCATAATGGTATAGTCAACACCTGCATAAATCATGTGCTTGTCCTTTAACACCTTGTTGTAGGCAAGTGTCAGATTTCCAGAGTAATTAGTGCGTCGCCCTGTGTTGTAAGAGTAGCTGCCTCGACGCAAGAATCCGTCATCGCTCGCATACTCAGTGCTCGTGGTGAATCGAGAGTGCTCAGCAGGGATGAACACATCGCTATTGCTCTGTGTGCTTCCAATGCCAAACTGACCACGAAGTCTCAGCTCTGGAATGATGTTCCAGTCGAGCGAGATGTTGTTTGTGATGCTGTTATATCCCGACTTGTTGAAGCTGTTCAGGCTTGCATTGTACAGAGGGTTCTGCACCTGCTGATCGCCGAAGAATGGGTCAAACGCCTTCACCACATTGCCATATTCATCATAAGGAGTGTTGTATGGCTGCTGTGCTGCATAGTCGCTGAAAGTGCCATATTTGCTTTCCTTCGCATCGTTCACGCTTACCGAAGTGTAGTTGCGAATCACGAAATTGTCCTTTGTGTACATCAGTGTGATGCCACCGTTGAACACCTGTCGGTAGCTATCCTTCATCGCACCCTGCGTGTCCTTCCATCCCAGCGAAGTGCCCCAGCGGAAATCATTGCTGCCGCCTTCCAGTCGAGCCTTGTAGTCCTGACCCAGACCTGTGCGCAGCGGCTTGCTCAGCCAGTCGGTGTCAGCACCAGAAAGCACCTTGCGAAGGCGCTCATTGTATTTTGCCTTGTAGCGAAGGTCGATGATTGGGCTTTCTGCGTTGTACAGTCCCGCGTCATACTCCAGCTGCAGTTTCTCCTTGGCATTCAGAAGGTCGTAGCTTGTCAGGTCTGGCACCTCAATCGTTGTGCCGACCTCAGCGAACAGCTTCAGCTTGCCTGCCTCTGGACGCTTGGTCACAATCACGATAACGCCATTTGCACCTCTCGAACCATAGATTGCCGTTGCAGCAGCATCCTTCAAGATGTTGATGCTCTCAATCTCGTCGTCGTTATAGTCCATCAGCTTCACAAGGCTGATCTCGAAGCCATCCATGATGATGAGAGGCGTGTTGATAGAGTTCTGCACGCCCTCGCTGAATTCCTGCATGTTGGAAGGCAGCGAAGCCGTACCTCGGATATTGATTTCTGGGATACGGTTTGGGTTAGAGCCATTGATGTTGTCCACTGGCATATTGATAGAGGCATCGATATTCTTCAAGGTCTGAAGCATGTTTGTTCCCTTGAACAGCTCTATCTGTTCCTTCGTGATTGTAGTCACAGCACCAGTATAGCTTTCCTTTGGCTTTGTGAAGATGCCTGTGACAATCACATTGTTAAGCTCATTCTTCTTATCCTCCTTCATCACGATGTTGAGGGTTTCACGCCCGTCAAACACCTCTTCGCGCGGCTCCATGCCCACGTAGCTGAACTCAATAGTCTGACCAGGCTCAACGTTAAGCCTGTATCTGCCGTTCACGTCTGCAGCCATGCCGTGCCCCGTTTCCTTCACTCGCACCGAAGCGCCAGCAAGTGGCTCGCGGTGAGTGTCGGTCACAATGCCGGTCACCACGTTGCCGCTCTGCTTTGGCCTGTTCAGGTAAACTTGGATGAATCGTCCGCTCACCTGATACTTCAGCTTTGTGCCTTGCAGCATCTGCTTGATTGCGTCCTCTGTCTTGGCATTCTTAACGCTTACAGTCACCTTGTAAGGCGACACATCCTCAATGGCAAACTGGATCTTGTAGTATCCAGACAGACGCTCCACCTTGCGCAACGCATTTGCCATTTTCTCGCTCTTACATTGGTAGGTGATGGTCTTGTCCCCATTGTTCGATGTCTGTGCTGACACAGACATGAAGGGGAGGATCATTAAAAATAGTAAAAATGCTAATTTCGTTCTCATTTTGTTTTACTGTTTAGTAATATTACAAACAAAATGATAGTATGGTCACCCTAAAAGCAGAAAAAAATCAATAAACAATGATTTTTTTATTCTCAATTGCAATCTCAAAGCCACAAAGAGTGTTCAAATCGTTAATGATGTGCTGAATGTCATCATTGCGATCAGCAGAGAAATGCACCTTGTAGTTATAGTGCTTTTCGTTCTTGAACTCTACGCCATAGTTGTACCAGCGGCCTATGTCGCGAAGCACAAGTCCAAGAGCATGCTCCTCGAAGTAGAAAAGTCCTTCCAGCCATTGAGTAGTGCCATAAATGTCTGCCTTGCTTATCCAAGGCATCTCGTCTTCCATCCACGAAGCGCTTTCGCCAGGCTTCAATGTTGCCTCTTCCTTGCCATCGGCATCGCACAGCAAAACGCTGCCATTCACAAGCACAACCTGTGAAACCTCAGAAGCATAATTGCGCACGTCAAACTCTGTGCCAAGCACACGTATTGTCTTGTCGCCAAGATTCACGATGAATGGCTTGCTCTCATTTCTTGCCACCTTGAAATATGCCTCGCCCTTCAGGTTCACCTTGCGCTCATTGCCGGTGAACGACGCAGGGAACTCAATAGTACTCTCTGCATTCATCCACACTTCGGTGCCATCATGGAGAGTCACCTTGAAGTCCATTCCTCGCGGAGTAGAAAGGCTTTGCAGCTTTTCTGGCTCATTTGCAGGCACATTGCTTGCCAGCAGATCGCCATTATCCTTTATGTGTCCACTTTCTTTATTTATTGCAAAGAAGCTGATGGAATCCTTCTCAGTCAAATCTTCCAGCTCCCCATCACACGCCAGCGTTATCATTCTTGGCGTTTCATCATAGTTCAGGGCAATGAGTCGGTCGTTTGTTCCCCACACATTAATATATATAAGAACTCCTACCAGCATGGCAGCAGCACCTGCAAGCGCAGCGCTCCACATTGCCACCACATTGCTCTTTCTTGCCTTCTTTATCTCTACATGCTTGCTCTTGAATCTTTCCCATTCGGCATCTACGTCAGGCATAGACACTCGCTTGCGGCAATCAGCCATCTTCGCCAACTGCTGCAACATTCTGTCGTCATATTTTTCCTGCATGTCTGCCATAATCTATTTCTTTAGTATTTTTCTCAGCTCGGCATACACCTTGCTGATATGCTTATGCACCGTACTCACCTCCACGCCAACGATTTCAGACACCTCTTTGTATGACTTGCCCTCAATGCAGCATTGATTGAAAATGAATCTGCGCTGCGCAGGTTGCTCGTCTATCACCGCTTCCAGCATCTTCAGCCTTTCCTCATGAACCTCGTCGCTCTCGTCCATGATTTCTGTCGTGACAGCAAGATACTCATCTTCATACTTCATCTCCACCTGCCTGTGGCGAAGATGGTTTATTGCTCTGTTCTTTATAGAAGTGTGCAAGAAACCAGATATTTCATTGAGTCGGAGTGAATCGAATTTCGTCCACAAATCGGTGAAAAGTTCCTCAACCAAATCCTTGGCGATTTCCTCGTCAAGGGTCCAGTCCAGCGCCTTGAAGTACAACTGAGTGTAGTACTGCTTGTAGATGCGTTCGAAGTCCTTTTCTTTGTTTGCGGCTTTTGCCATCGATGAGATATGCTTTTGTTTGCGAAATGATATTGGGGTACAAAGGTACAACCTTTATTCGTGTTTCGCAAAAAAAACGATGTTTTTTCATCAATTTCCGCTATTCACTTTCTCGCTCAGCAGTTTTATAATCTGTCTTCTGTCCACATCTTTCTCCTCCAGCGTGCCGTCTGGCGCAAAGAGCATGAATCTTGGTATCGTGTTGAACAGGTAGGTTGAGCCACACAGTCCCTTCTCATCTATCAGCTGCAACCAAGGCATGTTCTCCTCCTTCATGGCTTTCAGCGCAGCGGGGCGCTTGTCCCATTCTGCAATGCTGATGAACGTGATATTCTTGTCTTTCAGTTCCTCGTATGCCTTTTTCACCGTTGGAATGGCTTGGCGGCAGCCCACGCACCACGAAGCCCAGAAATCCACAAACACCCACTTGCCCTTGCCGATATAGTCCGACAGCTTCACGCTCTCACCTTCGCCATCCACCGTGGCGTTAGGAATCTCCACGTCCCTCAGCGGCTCGCCATTGGCAATGTCGTTGCAGCATATCCTCATATACGCTTCCTGTGCATACTTCATCTTCTTGCCATTCTCTCCGCCCAGCGCCCATAGCCTCTCCACGTTCTCCTTGTCCGTGCCAAACAGCACGCTGCTGTGCGATGCAAACAGCATGCCGAATAGGGGAGTGTCGCTGTATCTCTTCATATACTCCTCGGCTATCGAATCCGTCTTGCTGTAAGGCAAGCTCGCGCACTCCTCCTTATACTGACGGTATGTGTCGTTCAGCGTCGTGCCTCTCACGTCGAAGCCCTCGCCATTTGCCTCAGCCACAACCGTACCTGGTTCCACATAGAACGTGAACCCCACATGAGGATCTTCCGTCCACAGTGCGCTTGCAGCAAACTGCTCCGCTCCGACGCCTTTCCATTCGCCCCTCATCTTGCCATCCTTCAGCGTCAGCTCTACCATGCCCATCTCCCTGTCGCCATCCTCTGCATTCACGCTCACCACGAGCTGCGCTCTCTCCGCACCCCTGAACATTCCCTTTGGCGCACAGACACTCAGCGTGCAGACCTTCTCATCGGCACCCTGCGCCAAGCAGCTTACGCTCATGCTCAGCAGAAGTAGCATAACAGCAAAACAATATCTCATATTCACTTTTTTATCATTTGTTCATATATAATACGCACACACATTCCCATCGGTCACCAGCATTGAATAATTTTTGTGGCTTTAAATTTGTGTGGAACAATAAAAGTGCGTACTTTTGCGACTAAGGTCGCCTGTTAGGTTACTGAATAATAAAAATAAAACATCATACCACAATGGAAGCAGTCACGATGAAACCTACATCAATTAATGTGATTGATGCAATATGGACATTCATTCAAGCTCAACCAAAGAGAGTGCGTGAAGCTATTTCTCTGCGTTTGGCTCAAGATAATGCCTCTGCAAAGAATATTATCACCCCTGCTCTTGCCATGCAAATACGTAAAGCTCGCGAAGAATACAGCAAAGGTGAGACCACACGTTGCGAAACCCCAGAACAAATGATGCAGTTTTTTGACAGCTTATGACCTACGCCAATTCCCTTCTTGTGGATGCTTTTATTCGCATAGCGTGAATAATATCAGTCTCACGGCATGAATAACCGTATTCATGCGGCACGAATAACAATATTCACTGAAACGGCTTTTTCTGAATATGTGAATACAGAGAAATGCAAGAAAAAACTGGGATGAAGAAGCAAATATGATTTTTTTGTATTATATTTGCAAAAAACTAATAAACAATGAATACATACAACTTTGATAAAGTGGTGGACAGAACGACCACAAATACATATAAGTATGGTAATCTGAGGAATTACTTTGGCAGAGACGATCTTCTGCCTTTGTGGGTAGCAGACATGGATTTTGAAACTCCAGAGTTCATCACAGCAGAATTGAAGAAAAGAATTGAGCATTCGCTGTTCGGATACACTCTCATGCCCGATGGCTATTGGGAAACAATAGCAGAATGGGTGAAGAGCCATCATGGATGGGAGGTTGACACGGAATGGATGACATACGTGCCTGGCATAGTGAGGGGCATAGGATTTGCTGTGAATGTGTTTGTGAAACCCGACGAGAAGGTCATCATTCAGCCACCTGTATATCATCCGTTCCGACTCACTCCTCAGGGCAACAATCGAGAGGTGGTGATGAATCCTCTGATTGAGACGGCTGATGGTCTCTATCGAATGGATTTTGAGGGGCTTGAGGCTCTGATTGCTCATGAGCCTAAGTGCCGAATGCTGATTCTGAGCAATCCTCACAACCCTGGTGGAGTGGTATGGGATGCCGACACGTTGAAGACTCTGGCTCATATCTGCAAGAAAAACAACATCATAGTGATTTCAGACGAGATTCATTGCGACATGACGCTGTGGGGCAACAAGCACATCCCATTTGCCAGCGTGAGCGATGAGGCTGCTTCATGCAGCATTACGTTTGGCGCTCCTTCCAAGACATTCAACATTGCTGGCATTGTGAGCTCTTACGCAATTGTGCCGAATGAGGAGATACGCAAGCCTCTGTACTCGTGGATGAACGCCAACGAATGCGACTGGCCAAACATGTTCTCGCCTATAGCAACAATGGCTGCTTTCCGCAACGGCGAAGAGTGGCGCAAGGAAATGCTCGGATATGTGGAAGAGAATATCCTTTTTGTTGAGGACTATCTGAAAACAAACATCCCACAGATCAAGGCTGTGCGCCCTCAAGCTTCATTCCTCGTGTGGCTCGACTGCCGCAGCCTGAATCTCAATCACGACGAATTGCTCGACCTCTTCATCAACAAGGCTCGCCTCGCTCTCAACGACGGCGAGATGTTCGGTGCGGAAGGAGCCGGACACATGCGCATGAATGTGGGCGCACCTCGCTCCATCCTTGCAGAAGCATTAAGCAGATTGAAGGAAGCTGTTGGGTAGAGTCATGGGAAGAAACATCACCAATATGGATAGATTGGAATCGCATTTATCAAACCATAAATAACATAGCAAATGAGTATTAATGGTGTAACAAACAAAGAGTACCTCGATCAATTTGAAGGTAATCTGAAAGCAAGTATTCATAAGTTTCTCAAAGCATCAAACAATGTGGATAGGGTGCTGCCTGATGCGCCTGACATAGCAAACAAATGGCACAGTGTCGCTACTGCATATATGGAAGATGGAGTGCGCGAGTTTGCTGGCTATCCAACGGTGTCGCTCGGCTGGATGATGTATGTCGGCATGGCGATAGCGAAACTATGGGATGAAGACTGGGAGAAATACTCGAAGGAGGCAAACCTATACAATATGCTTCGCTCGCCAAGAGGCTATGACTGCATGGATGAGTATATCCGTGAGGAGGTGCTGGGACTGAAGGGCGAAGCTTTCAAAGCAACAGAGAAACTGGTGGGTGATGTCGCAACGATTGTGCTTCGCGCCATTCAGCATGAGCACTTTGAGCCTGGCAGTCCGCTTGCGTTCCACGCATACGTGCGCGCTCTGCATCAGCTGTATATCATGGGCGCTGCGGTGCAGCTTAACCGCATGAACTATCACATGGAGAAAATGCAGTAAGAGAGGGGGTGTGCCTTACGCACTCCCCCTATGGCAAGGTGTTTTTTCTTCTCATAGTGCAAAGATATGCCATATTTTTATAGTTTGCAAATCATTATAGGATATATTGGCTATGGGAATAGGATAAATTCACTATCTTTGTGGGAAATAACAAAACATATCAAGATTATGAAACATTTCAGATTGATGCTAACGCTTGCAGCTCTGTTTGCTGCGGAGCTGCTCTCTGCACAGGTCATTAACGTCATAGGCGACTCCTACGTAGCCAACCACAAGCGCCCGAAAGAAGAAGCATGGCACGCTAAGATGGCAGAACAGATGGGAATGAAGTACAATAATTATGGTCGCAACGGATCAAGCATTGCCTTCGACCGCACTCATGATGGCAAGTACAATTTTGGACCTGCGATGTGGGTGCGATACAAGGACATGGAGCCAAATGCCGACTACGTTCTCATAGTGGCAGGTCACAATGATGCTGACAAGGTAAAGCAGAACAAAGATTCACTGCAAATGTTCTGCGACTCGCTGGAGGTGCTGCTGACGGGAATAGAGCGGCACTGCCCGAATGCAAAGATTGGTTTCGTAACTCATTGGTATGTGGATCGCGACGGCTTTGAGCCAGTGTGCAAGGCTATAAAGAAAGCATGCAAAAAGCATAGAATACCGGTGCTGATGAACTATTCGCCAAAGTGCGTGATTAAGGTGCGTGATGCTGAGTTTCGCAAGCAATATTTCCAAAGCGCAGAGGACAATGCACATCTCAATGCTGCTGGGCATGATTTATTCTTGCCTGTTGCTACTGCATGGTTCAACAAGTATGTTAAGAAGAAATAGGATGGGGCAGGATTGCCGGCAGCAACGATTACTTCTTACTAATATGCAGGAAGCGAGTCATCTTGCTGAAGATGTCTTGCTTCTTGTAGTTTATGAACGCATCCAGCAATTGCACTTTGCCGTCTGGCACGACGTCGTAGTCTGCTATCGCAGCAGGTATGAGGCATGAATAACCTTCGCGCAGGGTCACAACGTCGCCAGTGGTGCGCATCTTCAGCTTGCATCTGCCCTTTATGCACATCGTAATGATGAACGAATCGTATTTGATCAAATCTCTATGGAACGGAGCATCCATAGCCACAACCCTGACATTGAAGAAGGGCGAGTCAATACAATGATTAGCACGGTCATTTTCATCTGTGTAAATCGTGCGATACTCGTCATATACGCTATAGTCTAATGCTTTGGCAGCCAGTTCGGTATGCAGCTCGCGCGGTTTGCCATCCATGCCTGGACGGTTGTAGTCGAAAATGCGGTATGTGACATCAGAACTCTGCTGCACCTCTGCCACAAACACGCCTCCGCAGATAGCGTGCACTCGTCCTGAAGGGATGTAGAACACATCTCCTTTCTTCACTTCATGCTTAGCCAAAGCGTCCACAATCGTTCCATCTGCTACCTTTCTCTTGTATTCCTCTGCTGTCAGCTTCTTCTTGAACCCTGCATAAAGATATGCTCCAGGCTTGGCGTCAATCACGTACCACATCTCAGTCTTTCCCATCTTGCCGTGCTCTCGCTTTGACATTTCATCATCAGGGTGCACTTGGATGGAAAGGTCTTTGTCTGCATCGATGAATTTGACGAGCAATGGCAGCTTTCCTTCGTATTTCTTCGCCACAGCATTGCCGAGTATCTCGTTAGGCATCTCGCTTATGACATCTGTCAGCAAACGACCAGCATGACCACCATTAGCCACAACAGAAGGCGATGATGGCACTGCGCTTACTTCCCAACTTTCACCTATTGACTTGCTATCACTCTCAAAGAAGCGCATGGTCTCGTCATCCTCTATTTTCTTCCACTTTGCAATGCGTTCTCCGCCCCACACAATTCTGTGCAAGTTGGGCTGAAACAGCATTGGATACAGCTTGTCATTTTTCATTTATAATTCGATTTGCAACTTTTCTTATTATTATAATATACGCAAAGATAGAAATATTTATTATCAAATACAAAGATTCTTTGCAAAAAATATGCGTTCTTGATAAGATATACAAAGTTATTTCTGCAAATTCGCAATAACTTTGCATCGCAAAATAATATATACGGAAATGAAACCATACAAATTTCAACCTTTTTTGAAGACAACCCTTTGGGGCGGCTATCAGATTGCTCCATTCAAGGGGATATATACAGCACAGCCAAACATCGGCGAAAGCTGGGAGATCAGCGGTGTGCCAGGACATGAGAGCGTGGCTGTGAATCGTGGACTTGTGGACGATGTGGACGAAGGCCTCACACTCACAGAGCTTATTGATAAGTACAAAGGTCTGCTGGTGGGAAACAAGGTGTACAAGAAGTTTGGTAATAAGTTCCCTCTTCTTGTCAAATTCATCGACTCGCGCCAAGACCTCTCTGTGCAAGTCCATCCTGATGACAAGCTTGCTATGGAACGTCACGGCTGTGCAGGAAAGACAGAGATGTGGTATATCATCAAGGCTGATGTTGGTGCGAAGATCTATGCGGGACTGAACAAGCAAATCACTCCAGACGAATATGAGCAGATGGTAAAAACGCCTGATTCTGATTCGCTTGCAGCGGCAAATGCCAACCCAAATCCGATGGCGAATGTGATTGCGACGCACGAATCGCACGAGGGCGATCTCTATTTCCTTCCTGCAGGTCGCTTGCATGCTATTGGCGCTGGCAACTTCCTTGCTGAGATTCAGCAGACCAGCGACATCACCTATCGTGTGTATGACTTCGGCAGAAAAGATGCTCATGGCAATCCACGCGAGCTGCATACAGAGCAAGCTAAGGATGCCATCGACTACCGCGTTTGGCCTGAATACCGCACCAGCTATGACTCTACCAAGCCAACTTCCCAACTCATCAACTGCCCTTACTTCGTAGTGCACAGGGTAGTTGTTCAAGTGGCGCAGCGTGTTGACTTCCAATGCGATTCGTTTGTCATTGTGGTATGCTTGTGGGGCGAAGCAAACATCAATGGCATCAAGGTGCATCAAGGCGAGACGCTCCTTGTTCCTGCAAGCGAGAATGTGCTTTACATTTTTGGCAATGCAACATTCTTGACGGCAACAATGTCATAATAAATGCTTTGTGTCGTTTCATAGACTATTCGTTTGGGCACTCGTTATTCCGAAGATTTGATGCAAATAATTCGCAGACAATAACTTAACCAAATTAAATATGAAGAAATACCTTTTTACAGCTATCCTTGCCCTCGGAGCAATGACAGCTAATGCAGAGAAGGTGGAAATCCACACACCTAACAACTCTCTTGTGCTTGATATCTGGAAGGGTGGTGAACCTAAGTTTGTTTACTATGGTCAACGCCTTTCTGCCTCTGACCTTGCAGCACTCCCAAATCCAACCAACGCTAATTGGTCTCATCTTGAAATCTATCCAGCGTACGGCGCAAGTCATACTCAGAGCGAGACTGCATTTGCCATGAAGCATGTGGATGGCAATATGTCAACTACCCTCCTGGTTGAGAGCTGGTCGAAAAAGCCTATCACAGACAAGGCTCCTAATGGCGAGACTCGTTCTGGCGAATTGCTCACTATCACTCTCAAGGACAGCATCTATCCAAACATAGTCAACGTGTACTATCAGACTTACGATGACGTTGATATGATTGAGTGCTGGACAGACATCACTAACAAGGAAAAGAACACAGTCACACTCACTCAGTTCTATAGCTCTGCTATGCCTATTCGCCGCAACAATGTGCATTGCCATCACTTGCATGGATCATGGGCAAGCGAGGCACAACTTGTGACTGAGAAACTGAACTCTGGCATTCTTGAGATTAAGAATAAGGATGGCTTACGCAATGCCACGTCTGACCGTCAGGAGGTTATGTTCTCTCTTGATGGCAAGGGAAAAGAGAATACGGGTGATGTGATAGGCGCAGCACTTATGTATTCTGGCAACTACCGCATCACAGTCGATACTGATGATTCTGAGTTCCACTATTTCTTTGCAGGCATCAACCCAGACAACTCTGAGTACCGACTCAAGAAAGGCGAGACATTCACAACTCCTCACGTAGCATACACATTCTCTACTGAAGGACTTTCTGGCGCTTCACGCAACTATCACCGCTGGGCTCGCCGCTATCATCTTCGTCATGGCAACCAGGAGCGCAACATCCTTCTCAACTCTTGGGAGGGCGTTTATTTCGACATCAACCACGAGGGTATGGAACAGATGATGAAGGACATAGCAGGAATGGGTGGCGAGCTCTTCGTGATGGATGACGGATGGTTTGGCAACAAGCATCGCCGTCTCACTGACAATGCAGCTCTTGGTGACTGGGAAGTGGACGTGAAGAAGCTTCCTGAAGGTATTGAGCGCCTTGTCAACGATGCTAAGAAGGCTGGCGTGAAGTTTGGTATCTGGATTGAGCCAGAAATGGCAAATACTACATCAGAACTTTATGAGAAGCATCCAGATTGGATCATCAAGGCACCAGGTCGCGAGCCAGTGCTTGGCAGAGGCGGCACACAGGTATGCCTCGACCTCTCTAACCCTAAAGTTCAGGACTTTGTGTTTGGTATCGTTGATAATCTCCTCACAAAATACCCAGAGATTGCCTACATCAAGTGGGATGCTAATGCACCCGTAATGAATCATGGCAGTCAGTACCTGTCGGCAGCAGAACAGAGCCACCTTTACATTAAATTGCATGAGGGACTCATCAAGATTTGCGAACGCGTGCGCGCAAAGTATCCAGATGTTGTGATTCAGGATTGTGCATCGGGTGGTGGCCGCGCCAACTATGCTCTTCTTCCTTATTTCGATGAGTTCTGGGTGTCAGACAATACTGACGCACTCCAGCGCATCTACATGCAGTGGGGCACAAGCTACTTCTTCCCTGCAATAGCAATGGCAAGCCACATCTCTGCTGTGCCTAATCATGCTGTGTTCCGCACCACTTCTCTCAAGCTTCGCTGCGACGTGGCAATGAGCGGTCGTCTCGGCATGGAGATCCAGCCTAAGAACATGACAGAAGAGGAGAAGGCACTTTGCCGTCAAGCAATCACAGACTACAAGATGATTCGTCCTGTAGTGCAGTTTGGCGACCTCTACCGTCTCCATTCCCCATACGAAGGCGACAACCTTGCTTCGCTTATGTATGTGACAGAGAACAAGGACAAGGCTGTCTTCTACTGGTACAAGCTTGAGACTTTCAAGGACGAGCATTTCCCTTGCATAAAGATGGCAGGACTCGATCCTCAGAAGAAGTACAAAGTACACGAGCTCAACCGCATAGACAACAAGCCTCTCGATTCAGAAGGCAAGACATACACTGGTGCTTACCTCATGGCAAACGGACTCGAGATGCCATACTCGCACATCGTTGACCACAACAAGCAAAACGATTGGTCAAGCCGTGTTATCTATCTCGTAGCAGAATAATCACCACATCTATAAATAGACTTTCGCAAGCTGCCAATTAGCTGTTAAACAGAGTAAATTGGAGCTTGCGAAAGTTTTTTATTAAATCGCTGTTATGTGCTATGAAAATGTTTTATTTCACTTTGATTACCACTGGGTGATCAAGATTTTCTTTCCAATCGTTAAGTGAGTCAAACCATTCTTTGGCAGTGTGATAGCCGTCTTGCTCTTTGGCAGCGCAGAATGCGGTGTGGTATGTGATGTTTTTGCCGCCTTCATTGCCGATCACGTAGAGATAGTTGAGGTTGTCTTCGTACTGACTCTTGATGTACTGCTGTGGCACGTATGTGGCAAGACCAATAGCTTCTGGCGCCCATAGTTCTTTCTTTCCCATGTCTGGATAGTCGCATCCCCATGATGCTGTGATGCCATCGCGTATGTAGCCTTCGCTGTTATGGCCGTGGCGAACAGATTCGTCGGCAGTGACACCAACTTTTTGAACACCAGTGCAGAAGCGCTCAGACGCGAGTGGCGAGTCGAAGCTGACGCTGATTTCGATGTCACGGTGTCCTGCGTACTGGATGTAGCGTTGGCGCATATTGAGGGTGCTATTGTCGCTTGGCTTGACTTTCCAGCCAAGGTCCTTGAGTTCAACAACTGTACGAAGCGGTCCATCGGCTATCATTCTTTGTCCTCTGATCTGCACGCTGTCGATGAGTGTAGGGCCTTCATTCCAACCGCGGAATGTGCCGCAGCCAATGGCACCGCCTGCCCATAGCACATCAACTCCATAACCTTTTTCTAACTGCTCGGCAGTGGTGTAGAACTCTGTCTCAGGAATCTCGATTCGGCGGTATTTCTTTCCGTATAGGTCAAGGTTCTGACGCTGGTCGAAATACACTCGCCAACCCACGTATTCTGATTCGAATACAGATCCGTGCATATAGACATCATTGAAGAGATTGCTACTTCCTGGTGCTTCAAGCATTTTCAGCTTTGGATGAATATCCTTTCGGTCGCGCAAAATCAGTGCTCCCCACACACGAGGAGAATATGCCTTTTGAGCATTTGCGGCACTAAGAGTAACTGTATAGTTCTGCGTTGTTTTAGCATCAATATCTGCGAGAAAAACTAACTCGTCCTTCTTCAAGTCGCCATCCATGTCATCTAACTGGCAAGGAATCTCCTTGCCACTCAAAGTCACGACGGCGCTGTTCACGCAGAAGTTCAACTTCTTCACATCGGCAAGTTTCACAACAACAGGTTCATCTTTTTTGCTTCGGTTCCAATCATTTGTGACCGACACATTCAACACTCGCTCTTGAGCCATCATCGAGAGCGTAAAGAACAAAGAAGATATGATAAGTGACTTTTTCATAATAATTTTTATAGTGTAAACTATCAACTTTTATCTATTAACTTTTAACTTTTAATTTCCATCGGGCGAAGTTAGCGTTTTTTTTCCTAACTTTGCACGAAATATGAATAAATTATGATTGACTCAAGCATTTTACAAGGGAAAAAGGCTGCGTTTTTCACTCTGGGCTGCAAACTGAACTTTGCAGAGACAAGCAGTGTGGCTCAAGAGCTGTATCGCTATGGTGTGACAAAAGCAGGCAAAGGCGAGGTGGCGGACATCTGCGTGGTCAATACATGCAGCGTGACGGAAATGGCTGATCATAAGTGCCGTCAGGCAATACATAGGCTTGTGAAGCAGCATCCTGGCTCATTCGTGGTAGTTACTGGCTGCTATGCACAGCTCAAGCCGCATGAGATCATTGAAACTCCAGGAGTGGACATGGTGATTGGAGCAGAAGAGAAGGCATCGCTCATTGAACATATCATGGAGGGATTGACAAGCAAGATGCAAGGCACTCTCGACTCAAAGCACTCAACTCTACATTCCCAGCTTAAGGACATTAAGTCTTTTGCTCCATCATGCTCGTGTGGCGATCGCACTCGATATTTCCTTAAGGTTCAGGATGGTTGCAATTACTACTGCACATACTGCACCATACCAATTGCTCGTGGCAGAAGCCGAAACGGCAGCATAGCATCTATGGTGCAGCAGGCAGAACAGGTAGCTCGCGAAGGTGGAAAGGAAATCGTCATCACAGGTGTGAATATTGGAGATTTCGGTCGCACAACAGGCGAGACATTTTTTGACCTCGTTCAAGCACTCGACCGCGTAGAAGGCATTGAGCGCTATCGCATTTCCAGCATAGAGCCAAATCTACTTACCGATGAAATAATAGAGTTTTGTTCGCAGTCACGCGCTTTCATGCCTCATTTCCACATTCCGCTTCAGAGCGGATGCGATGAGGTCTTGCAACTAATGCGTCGTCATTACGACACTGCTTTGTTTCGTAGCAAGATAGAGCGCATCAAATCAGTGATGCCTGATGCATTCATTGGCGTGGATGTCATAGTAGGCACTCGTGGCGAAACTCCTGAATATTTCCAGAAGGCATACGATTTCATCGAGAGTCTCGACATTTCGCAGCTTCATGTTTTCTCATACAGTGAACGTCCTGGCACAAAAGCACTTGACATTCCATACGTAGTGAAGCCAGAAGTCAAGCATGAGCGCAGTCAACAGCTCCTGCAGCTCTCTGGGCGCAAGACACACGATTTCTATCAGAAATTCATAGGCACGTCACGATCAGTGCTTTTTGAACATACAAGTTCTCGCAAACCATTCATGAATGGCTTCACCGATAATTACATTCGAGTGGAAGTGCCAAATCGTCCCGACTTGGACAATCAGATCATAACAAAGACGCTTCTCGATTTCAACAAAGCAGGAGATGCTCTAACTGCAGAATAGTATTAATCTTCAATTTAGTTTTTCGACTTGAAAAAGCTTGCAATCGTCATACTCAATTGGAATGGCAAGGATATGATGCTCAAATACTTGCCATCAGTCATAGCAAACAGTGTAGGTGACGTAATCGTAGCCGATAACGCCTCTGACGATGGTTCAATAGAGATGCTCCACGAGCATTTTCCAACAGTTCCAACCATCATTCTTGACCAGAACTATGGCTTTGCCGGAGGCTACAACAAAGCACTCGCCCAACTGACTGAATACGAGTATTATCTCCTTCTCAATAGCGACATAGAGATAGCGCAGAAGAATTGGGATAAGCCGATGCTTGACTATATGGATGCTCACCCAGAATGCGCAGCATGCCAGCCCAAGCTGCTCTCTCTTCGCCAGCCTGCCTATTTTGAATATGCAGGAGGTGCAGGCGGCTTCCTCGATCGCTATGGCTATCCTTTCTGCCGAGGCAGAATAATGAGCGACGTGGAAAAAGATGCAGGGCAATACGACACCATTGTTCCTCTCCTTTGGGCAACAGGAGCTGCCCTATTGGTGCGCGCCTCTGACTGGCAGTCAAGTGGCGGCCTCGATTCCCGCTTTTTCGCACACATGGAAGAGATAGACCTCTGCTGGCGACTCCGTACGATGGGCAAATCCATCGTCTGCATCCCCGACAGCACAGCCTATCATCTTGGCGGTGCCACCCTCAATCAGGGCAATCCGCGCAAAACCTTTCTCAATTTTCGCAATAATCTCCTGATGCTCTACAAGAACCTCCCTTCTTCCGAGCTCAGATCCGTCATGCGCATGCGTTGCCTTCTCGACTACATTGCAAGCCTCCAGTTTCTGCTCAAAGGCGACCTTGCCAACTTCCGTGCAGTGCTCAAAGCTCGCAGCGAATATCGCAAGATACGTCCCGACTTTGAATCCGATCGCCAGCGCATACAATCGGCAAGCGTTGCGTCTTCAATCCCTGAGCGTACGCCTGTATTCCTTCTTTGGCAATACTATATCAAGGGCAAAAATACATTTAAAGAGATAGTCTCTGAATACAAAACTAACTTCTGAACATCTATATGGTAAAAAAACTGCCAGTCATAGTTGCGCTATGCGTTGTGGCAATATGGGGTGAGACATTCGTATCGTCAAAGATACTGCTTGGAGCAGGATTGATGCCTGCAGAGATATTCTTCTTTCGCTTTGTGATGGCATATCTGTGCATGTGCTTGTTTTCGCATGGTAGATTGTGGGCAAAGAACTGGAGACATGAACTGTTGCTGGCAGCATTGGGAGTGCTGGGTGGCTCGCTGTACTTCTTGAGCGAGAATATGGCACTGATGTACTCAACAGCATCGAATGTAGCGATTCTTGTTGGTTCCACTCCGCTGATGACCGCGCTTTTGCTTTCGCTGTTCTATAAGGAGGAGCGAATGCATGGGAAACAAATAGTTGGTTCGTTGATTGCGTTTGTGGGAATGGCTCTAGTAGTATTGAATGGACAGTTGGTGCTGCACCTAAACCCAAGAGGCGACGTGCTTGCCTTGGGGGCAGCACCCACTTGGGGATTCTATTCGCTGATTATGAAGACGCTGACTCCCGTGTATGATGCTCGTTTCATCACACGAAAGGTCTTCGCGTATGGTATATTGAGTATTGCGCTGTATTTTGTTTTCGTTCAGCCTTTGCAAACGGATTTCACTGTTTTGCACCAACCGAAAGTGTGGATTAACCTTGTATATTTAGGGTTAGTCGCTTCCATGCTTTGCTATTTCTCATGGAACTGGGTTCTTACCAAGCTCGGAACTGTGCAAGCAACGAACATCATATACCTACAGTCGTTTTTCACAATGATTGTTTCTCACATAGTGCTTGGCGAGCGCATCACAATAATGGCAATCGCTGGTTCTATGATACTGATCCTTGGCATGGTGATGGCGGTGAGAAGCAAGCAGAAAAAAACAAGATGACAACTTAGAACTCCACCTCGCCAATCTTGTCTTTTTTATAATAATCGGACAGCATGCCTATGAACTTTGCAATATTGCTGATTGCAGTTGCTGTCTCTGCACTGACTGCCTTGCCTTGCATGCGCAGCAGCATCAAGCCATATAGAGCGTCAAAGCAATTCTCAATTTCATTTTTTTCTTGAGCCTGCTGACTTTTGCCTCGCAACTCCACAATGAAAGGGAGAGCCTTGTAGTACATTGCCGAATAGAAAGGATGCTTGGACGACTTTAGCAATTGCAGATGAAGATCGATGAGCATAATCATTATGTTTTTGTTTATCTGCAAATGACCAGCTTCAGTTGTACCTTCCTCACGCATCATCTGGATGAGACTTTCATACCAGCCTTTCAGTTCCTCGCTGTGCTCTGCATCGAGTTTGAACTGCGGGATGTAGTCTGCAGCAATCTTGTCTATGTCGAGTTTGAATGCTCGTATTGTGTCTTCTACTTGCCACATATAGAGCAAGTATTCTGATATGGAATTCTCCTTTAGTCTATTTGCTATATACATTTTTAATGTCCTCCAATTGGAATAGAATGTCCTGTGGCTGTGTAAACAATCATAAGGGCAGACACGATCATCACTACGATGCCGATGATGCGGTTTATCCACCATACCACCTTGTTGCTGAACTTGTTGCGTACCTTGTCTATAAGCCAAGTAAGTGCAAACCACCATAGCAGCGCACCGATAACGATGCCTATGTATCCCACAATCTGAGTGATGAAGTTGCCAGCAAGAATGAAAGTGAACTGACCGAATAGAGCCCATATCAGCAGGATGATGAGAGGATTCGCGACCGTGAACACGAATCCAGAGATGATGAAACCTGTCAGCTTATGCTTTGTCTCTATAGGTGATTCTTCGTCTGCCACATTCTGCTTTGGCTTGCTGCGGAAAGTGTAAACGCCAAATGCGAAGAAAAGTATGCTGCTTACTACTTTTATCCAAAGAGCAATGACAGGATCCTCAATGATGTCAACCACAAGGAACATGAAATAGCCAGTTATTATGGCATAGAGAATATCGCTGATTGCTGCACCAATGCCTGTTGCAAAGCCTTCCCAGCGACCTTTGTTGAGAGTGCGCTGTATGGTGAGGATGCCAACTGGCCCCATTGGAGCCGACACGAGTATTCCGATGATACATCCTTTGAAGAACTCCTCAAGGAATCCCACGCTCTGCATCCAGTCCTGGAAATCAAATTGTTCTAATGCTGGTATGGTTTGTAGTAACATAATTATTCAGTAAGCTCTCCAGCCACGTTCTTGCTCATCAACTGTCTCACTTCACTTGCTCTGAACCCTCTGCCGAAGAGAATCATTAATTTAGTTATAGCGGCTTCGATGGTCATGTCATGACCACTCACCACTCCTGCCTCAAGCAACTGCCGACTCGTTTCATAAAGTCCCATAGTTACTCCACCACTCTGGCATTGAGTGATGTTCACAACCACCTTGCCCGAGTCTGTTGCTTTCTGAATCGCCTCAGCTAACCAGTCGTTGGTAGGTGCATTTCCGCTTCCGTATGTGCGGAGGATGATTCCCTTTATACCGTCCATCAAGAGCACGTTCTCAATCAGTTCCTTCTTGATGCCAGGAAAGAGAGTAAGCGCAACCACGCTTGGATCCGCTTCGGTATGCGGCGTGAAAGGCTTGCTGGCTGTCACTTGCCGGATGTTAGCTGGATTGTAGTTTATGTTTATGCCCGTCTTAGCAAGAGCGGGATAGTTGTAGCTGCTGAAAGCATTGAAATGCTCTGAATTGCTCTTTGTGCAGCGATTGCCGCGGAAGAGATGCTGACCGAAGAACACACACACTTCTGGCACCATAGGGTGACTGTCATTGTCTTGTGCAGCAGCGAGTTCGATAGCTGTAAGAAGATTTTCCTTGCCATCTGTGCGCAGCACGCCAATAGGCAGCTGACTGCCTGTTAGTATGACCGGCTTGCCAAGATTCTCGAGCATGAAGCTGAGCGCAGAGGCTGTGTAAGCCATTGTGTCAGTGCCGTGCAGTATGACAAATCCATCGAACGAGTCGTAGTTGTAGTCAATTATCTTCACCAGCTTAGCCCACAGCTCTGGACACATGTCGCTGGAATCGATAGGCGGGTCGAACTGATAGTTGTGTATTGCAAATCCAAATTCATTTATCTCTGGCACGTGCTTGCAAAGATGATCGAAATTGAAAGTCTCAAGCGACCCTGTCTCTGGGTTGCGAATCATGCCGATAGTGCCACCGGTATATATAATCATCAATCGCTTGCGCGGTTTGTAGAATATGCTATCCATTATTATGAATTATGCATTAATCAAAAGCTTTTGAGCCATGCAGAGAGGTCACTCATCATCTCGTTATGGTACTTGAAATTCTCTCTGATGCCCCAGCCGTGACCGCCAGAAGGGTAGATGTACATAGATGCCTTTACATTGTTCTTGCGAAGTGCAAGGTAGTAGTTTACGCTGTTTGGAGAAGGCACCACTGTGTCATCATCGCTAAGCAGCATTATTGCAGGAGGTGTCTGCGCATTCACCTGCTTCTCGTTGCTGTATAAATCCACCATCTCCAGAGCGGCATTCTCGCCAATCAGGTTGTGGCGACTGCCCTTATGTGTGTAGGCATAGTCGAAAGTGACTACAGGATAGAACAGAATCTGGAAGTTTGGGGCAGTGGCAGCATCGCTATGGGTGGCAACCGTCGTAGCAAGATGACCGCCAGCGCTGCTTCCCATAATGCCTACGTTCTTTGGGTCAACGTTCCACTTCGCTGCATTCTCGCGCACAATACGGAGTGCTTCCTTAGCGTCGCTGATTGGCACCTCTGTGTTAGCATGCGGCATACGATACTTGAGCACAATAAGCGCAATTCCTCTCTCGTTGAAGAAAGATGCCCACTGATAACCCTCATGATCCATGGCAAGGTGAGAATATCCGCCGCCAGGACAGCAAACTACTGCGCGCCCAGTTGCTTTTTCTGTTTCAGGAAGGAAAACACGGATGCTTGGCTTGAAATTCTGCTTCGAGTCGTCGAATGGTTGTGTCTTGTCAATTCCGTTGCTGTTTGGCAAGCCATTTTGCCATAGGTCAATATCAAAAGGCTTTTGCTGCGCATTTACATAAAAAGCACAAAGAATGCTGAGTATTAGAGTTGCAATTTTCTTCATATCGTGTGGATTTTATTGATTATTTTTGCAAAAATAGTGATTTTATTTTAATTTAATGGTTGTCATGCCAAACTTTTTGTAAATTTGTAGTCGAAAATACCGAAAACATAAAACCTAAATACTAAATCTTTACAAAAATGGATACAGTAAAACCATACGTAATTGGCGTTGACCTCGGTGGCACTAACACAGTGTTCGGCATCGTTGACGCGCGAGGTCAGATTGTGGCAGAAGACTCAATCAAGACTCAGAACTACAAGACTGCAGAATCTTTCGTAGAGGCTGGCGTTGCTTGCCTCAAGCCTCTCATCAATCAGATTGGTGGCGTGGAGAAGATTGCCGGCATGGGCATTGGTGCTCCTAACGGCAACTACTACACAGGTACAATCGAGTTCGCCCCAAACCTTGCATGGGCTCACAACGGCATCGTGCCGCTTGCCGACATGTTCTCGAAGGAGATAGGAGTGCCTGTTCGTCTCACTAACGACGCAAACGCTGCAGCCCTCGGCGAGATGGCTTATGGCGCAGCACGCGGTATGAAGAATTTCATCGTCATCACTCTCGGCACAGGCGTTGGCTCAGGCATCGTCATCAACGGTCAGCTGGTTTATGGTCATGATGGCTTCGCAGGTGAGCTTGGACATGTGACAATGGTTCGTGGTGAGGAAGGTCGCGTGTGCGGTTGCGGCCGCACAGGTTGCTTGGAGTGCTACTGCTCTGCAACAGGCGTTGCACGCACTGCTCGTGAGATTCTTGCTAAAACTGATCGTCCTTCGCTTCTTCGCGAGAAGGACCCCGAGACAATCGAATCACTCGATGTCAGCATCGCAGCAGGCAAGGGTGACGAGGTAGCACAGGAAATTTTCGACTTCACAGGCAAGATGCTTGGCGAGGCATGCGCAGACTTCGCTGCATTCTCTTCTCCAGAGGCATTCATCTTCTTCGGTGGCCTTTGCAAGGCAGGCGACCTCATCATGAAGCCAATCGAGGAGGCATACAACAATCATGTTCTCAAAATCTTCAAGAATAAGGCTAAGTTCCTCGTGAGCGGTCTTATGAACGCAAATGCTGCTGTGCTTGGCGCAAGCGCTTTGGGATGGGAAGAATAATAACATCTATAATATTATTAATTATGTTTCCTTTGTCGGTTTTTGCCGACAAAGGAAACTCTCTTAGCGACTTTGAAACACGGGCGTACGAGTTGCGCATGGACTTGGTGCATAACCATACTTTCGACCAGGCAAACATTCCGATTGCTGATTCGCTGTACCGGGAGAGTGTGGAGCGTGGCTCTATGAATGGCAAGTTATACGCGCTGCAAATCAAGTACTATGCTTTGGCTAATTCTGCCAATGACAGCTTGTTCAGATCCACTGTGGATGAGTACATTAGCATAGCGCAGGAACTGGATTATTTCGAAGAGTACTTTGATGCCACAAGCACTAAGATTCAGTATGAGATGTTCTCGGGTGACTATTCCCGCTGCATGTTCATGGCGCATGATATGATGAAGATGGCAGAGAAAGCTCATAGCAATTTGGGATTGTATGAGAGTAACTTGCTGCTTGGACAGATATTCAAGTATCGCAGCAGTTACAATTCAGCCTTGAAATATTTCAACCACGCTTTAAAATACGTAGAGCCCGATGACAGCATTCCTCATTTCACGCTGTATCGTGAGATAGCAGAATGCTATAGCGGAAATATGCTGTATGACAAAGCATTGAAATATGCTAAGTTATCAATCGAATGGGCAAATTACGACATTTATCGTCTTTATGGCGAATGGACGTACCTGACCGAATTGTTTCAGTCGTTTGACATTGATGCATTTCGCAAGGCATTGTCAGCGTCAGTGCTGAATGACGAGGAGCACTACAAGAGCCTTCCTATGGACATGCAAATTACACTTGATGCTATGAAATTGACTGCGCAAGGCAAGTTCAAAGCAGCAAGAGACAAGGCGATGGAGCATGACACGGAAAACCGTCAGTTGAGTTTTCTCGTGATGCTGGCTCAGTATGAAGGCGATTTATCTCAGGCATTCAATTATCTCAAACGCTTAGATGTGGTGAAAGATTCTATTGAGTCGGAACTGCAGGACAGTGAGCTTGCAGAACTGGACATCCGACTTGGCAAAGCCGATGCTGAGTATAAAGCAGAGCAAGAGCTGAACAAGCGTCAGCAGATCACTGCAATTACGGTTGGTGCTTTATTGCTCATTGTGATTGTTGGCATGTTTGTTTGGATCCGAAAGAGTCGTTTGCAAAACGAGAAGCTGAAGCTGGCACAGGAGGCAGCAGAGCAGAAGAACAGGGAACTCACCGAAGCAAAGTTAATCACCGAGAAGGCGCTTGCAGAAGCAGAGAATGCCAACGCTATGCGCTTGCATTTCATTCAGAACATGACTCATGAGATTCGTACTCCATTGAATGCTATTTTTGGTTTCACGCAGTTGCTTACAGACGATGACATGGAGTTAGACAAGGAGTCAGAAGCGGAAATGCGCATTGCAATAAGCGACAGCACAATGAAATTGACAAGCATGATTGACAACATCATAAAATTGTCGAACTATGATAGTCACACGGTAAAGATAAAGAAGTCGGCGGTGAGTTGCAGAAGCATAATAGAAGAAGCAATTCATGCTATGCCACCAGTGGATTTTTCCAATGTTTCGTTCAGTATTGATCTGGATAATGACATTGAAATATTTACCGATGCCGAGAAACTGATTAGCGCCCTCTCACAAGTGATATTCAATGCATTTAAGTTTACGACTCATGGCACCGTAAAAATAGGTACAAACAAAAACGAACGCGAAGGCTACGTCACATTCTACGTCGAAGACACTGGCAAGGGTGTGCCAACAGAACTGTCAGAGAAGATATTTGAACGCTTCTATAAGATAGACGAATTTGTGCCAGGCACAGGATTAGGTTTATCCCTCTGTCGTGTGATTGTTGAATCTCTCGGAGGCGAAGTGAAACTTGATATCAATTATACTGGAGGTTCACGATTCCTCGTGCAGATACCTGCTAGTTTTAACATTGACGAATAGCATCATGCATACAAAAACCTCCCACGTCATCACGACGTGAAGAGGTGGTGAGATCTCCTGTATTAACTAATTTACCTATTCATTTGCTTTTTACATTCTTTTCCTCACGTCTTCGCCAGCACCAGTGCCTTTATATTTACTCTTCGCCTGATTGAACATGTACCGGACAGAGAAATTCAATCGCTGAGAGGAATGGCGATTGCACTGATACATTTGGCTGTCTCCGCTGTCCATCAATAAATCTTGCCCCGTACGGTAGAGAATGTCATTTGCCGACAAGCGTAAGGTGAGAGTCTTATCTCGTAAAAGGGTCTTTTGAATTGAAGACGACAGTCCGACATTCCAACGCATCAAACGATAGTTCTGCACATGACCTGGAGAGTTTATATTAAGGTTACATTCAATTTGCCAATTTTGTGGCAGACGCAATGTGTTATTGGTGTTTAATATAAAAACAGGATTGTTATATGACTTATTCCGTTTCCCGGTTATCTCACGTGGATCATTCAGCTCAAGGGTAAGGAACTGCTGCTGATAGCCTACAGTCCAGTTCATTGTGTATGGTCCAAATGTTGGGGATGCGTTGACGTAACCTATGAGCGTTCGCACAGGTTCGGGCAGATTGATACGTCGATAAACCAGTACGCCTTCTTCAGCAGGCACCTGCTCACTGATGTAAGGATATTGCCATTGCGAAATCATGTGGTCACATTGTGTATAGCTTACAGAGCCCAAAAGCCCTTTCCAACGGGCATTGAGTCCGAGCTCATGCTGTATCTGATTGCGCAACTGAGAATTGCCTTGCATCAGTATAGAGTGGCTGGCATAAGTTGTTGCATCTGTCAAATGGTAGAAGTTAGGGCGTACGGTTTTGGTGTTGTAACTTAGAGCAAACCCTACCATGCCAAGCTGTATGGAATAGGACAACGATGGGTAAAGCCCTTGACGCGTATCGCTAACACAGGCATTAGCATCGACAAGGTTCATGTAACAGTATCTCACACACTCATATCGCGCACCAACCTTTGCTACACCGAATTTGCCGAAGTTAGCCATATACTCCACAAAAGTCGCATAAGTATCTTCGTTAGTCTTGGAATGAGAGTCGGCTATGTAGTTTTGATTGATGGTATAGTCGATGTCTCGGTTTACCCATGTCATTTCTGTACCAGCATTGAGCATGCCTTTCCATAAAGGGTGAGAAACGATGAGTTTGGTGGCAAAGAGACTGCTCTGTGCTTTGCTTAATGAATATACGTTGTCGCTCACACTATTCATGTCTTCCTTTGCCCCTTTGGTGTTCCAATCGAAGTTCCAGTCAATGCCCATCTTCCCCCATTGACCGTTGTAGTAGGAATTGAGATTATAGCCGAGTGGGGCGTTGTATTTGGTAAATGTCTCTGACACTATGGTTTTGAAGAATGCCCCATTGTTGAAAACATCTTCATGCAGCAATAGTGGACTCTTGTTGCTGAGCATCTGGTCGATTTGGAAACGCATGCCAAGGCTATGCTTCTCATTTACCATCCAGTTGGAGCCTATGGCATAATTCATGCCGTGTCCCTTCGTTCGTGTATCAGCCCCTCCAGTCTGCCAGTTCTCGTTGAGATGATTATTGACCATCGTAAAGATGTGCTGGTTGGCTGTGGCATGCTGAAGGGTATGCGAGTTCCAGTTGTTCACCATGCCGAAGAAATCCAGACCTTTGTGACGGTAATTGAAATTGAGTGTTGCCGATGGATCGGCATATTCTGCCTGACGCAAGTCCTGGCTATGACCTGCTGTCACATCAAAGCCAAATCCTTCTCCCTGAGGTTTGCGAGTGCGGATGCGAACAACCGAACGCACCGTTGCGTCATACTGCGCACCCGGATTGTTTATCACCTCTACCTCAAGTATGTCCTCACTTCTCATACGTTTAAGTTCCTCAACATCGTACAGTTTACGTCCATTCACGTAGAAAACAGGTACGCCCTTGCCGATGACTTCCAGTCCCTCGCCTTGCATCATCATGCCCGGTACCTTGCCCAGCATCTCGTGTGCTGAGCCAGACTTTTCCAACACAGAGCCATGAATCTTTGTCACGATGGCATCGCCACGCAATTTTGTTCTGGGTGCAATAGATTTCACGACTACGTCTTTGAGCACAACCGTTGAGTCGGCTACGCTTTGCCCATACGCAATAATATACCATAACGCATAGGCCAATAACAAAAGTACAATCCTTTTCATAATTTTTTTATTTGAAATATTAGAGAATTTTGAGTGCAAAGGTATTGAGTTATTATGAGCTTCGCAACACCTTGGGACACACTGCGTCTATTGAGGTACAAATAGCAACAGTTCTCTTCAAACAAACTTAATTCTCTGTCTTGTTATTTATCCCTAAACCTTGTTTTTTATCCCCACCTATTGTAGAACCTATTGATTTTGTGTAACTTTGTACTCAAAAACAAGAGATGAATAAAATTCCATTACAATTGATTAAAGACTACGGCATTGTATGCCTGTCATACATTTGCGCTTTGCTCTTCCTGCGTCCAGCATTTTTCGGAGAATACAAAATAACAGAATCTATCATGGTGGTTGCGATAGTGCATTTGGGCGTGCTCCTTATTGTGCAATGCATAGGTGAATGCATCGTCACATTCCTGTTCAAAAGCCCCTTCTCTTATGCTGATGCCTTGATAACAAGACTTCAGCATTTTTCCCTCTGTGGAGTTGTGTGCATACCTACGTTGATGGTGTTGCTTACACAGGCAAATGTAATTATGATGCATGGAATCGAACATGCAGATTATGCTTGGTATGATAAAGATGGACACTTCACTTTTGAATGGATGCTGATGTCGCGATCATCTTGTGCTGTAGCTTCATTTTTCATTGCCATCGCAATGACTGCTCTGAGCGAATTGCACCAAATGCGATACGTAATACAAGAACTATTCCAGATTAATCAGATGCTTGAAGCAGAGCAGAAGTCTCTCCTCTCACGGCTGCCGAAAGATAATATCTCGGATAAGATTGTTCTTCACGGTGACAATCGTGATTCGTTTGTGGTCAATCCGCACGACATCGTTTACGTGGAATCCATAGCCAACTATCTCAATATCGCCTATTTCAAAGATACAGATCTATGCAACAAGCGTCTGCGTTCATCTCTACGAGATATTGAGGAAGAGTTGGAAGCTTTTCCTTTTATGGTTCGCACACATCGCGCATTTCTGGTAAACATCCACTTTATCACTCAGGTTACCGGCAACTCTGCTGGCATGAAGGCATCACTCTTCAGTTGCGACAAGGTTATCCCCGTTTCACGTAGCAACATCTCAGAGTTCAAGGAAAGAATTTCGGAAAAGACAATGTAACGCGTTACCTCAAAGATAGCATTTGTCCCTAAATCAATTCCATCTGTCACTAACTATTGCATAATCACTTGAAATCCCATACCTTTGCGTCAGTTTTTATTACTCAAATTTAATAAGATTAAAGTGTGAAAAAAGAAATTGAACGTAGGCAGATTATTCTTCAAAAGGTTTGCAATGTATGCAAGCGTATTCAGGTGTCTTTAATATGCCTTGTGGGGGTACTTATAGTCCTGGAGTTAATAGATGTGAGGATAGACTTCGGTAATAGACACAGCATAAAGCTGGCTGTATTTATCCTTATCACTGGCTTGTTTATCGTATCGGATACAATAATGGTGTATCTTCAGACATTGAATGACAGCTTATCAATAAAACGACTGGCATGGAACCTAGCAATAATATGGATTTCGAATGTGTTTGTGCTATGCTGCACACACAATTATATCTTTGGCAGCAGCTTCTCGCATATTCTCCCAACAGCAGTCTCTGCGGCATTTATCATAGGAGGTACGCAGTTCATATTCTATTCGTTACACTTGATATACAGAAGAAAACATAATCAACAATGACAGAAAAGATTAAGCGAATACTACAAACCACGGCATGGTACATGCTTTGCTTCGTGTTCTTGCTGACCATGAAGACGCCATTTGGCGTGCGCATCAATTATGATAAAGGCTTTCTTTCCATATCAATCGTATTTGCTTGTGCAGCGACTATTTTCCTTATCTCGTCAAGCATCTGCGTCTTTGCAAATCTACTCAAAGAGGACGGTTCTACGAAAGGTTTCTTCAGGGATAATGCAATTATGTGGGCATTCAACGCCGTGATGTTTACACTGTTGGAAGGACTGATTTTCGGAGAGGTGTATTACCTGTCCTCCATCCCAACCACCCTCTACATCTGCTCCATCAACCTTGGATTCCAGACGCTCTGCTATTGGATCAGAAACCTGTATCGAGAGCGGAATGAATTGCTGGCAATCAACGAGATGCTGAAACAACAGCAAGAACTTCACTACATAAAAAATGATGATGATTCGGCTTCAGAAAAAGAAAAGCAATGTGTGCTTCATTCTGATTATAATGGTCAGGAAATCACCATTAATCCAAACAACTTTATCTATGTGGAGTCGGTGGGCAACTATGCCAACGTATGTTATATTGACGAAGAAAATCTTACGAACACCACCATTCGCACTACTATCAAACGACTGAAGGAAGAACTCTCCAGCAACGAATTCATCGTGCAATGCCACCGTGGTTTCCTCGTAAACCTTAATTATGTGGAGTCAATGGAAGGTGCTAATGGGCGTTTTTACCTCAATATGTTTTATTCTGATAAAAAGATTCCAGTATCTAGAGCAAACAAATCAATAATCAAGGACTCTCTGTCAGCTTTGCAACACAAATGTTGTCATGTTCAAGCAGAGAATCATGGGTAATCAAGGGGGCAGACCCCTTGATTACCCATGATTTGATGTGTCCTTTTACTTCATAGAGTAAACGATGTCCATGATCTTCTTGCCACTAAATTGACGCAGAACCTGGAATTTTTCGAAGCACTCGTCACTCATCACACGTGATAATGCGCAGAATTTCAATAGAATAGTATATGTCTGTGACGAGTGACGAGTGTTTTTGATTTTCTTTTGCCTTCACCATTCATGAAATTGCTTTCACAGGATGCCGTTACTCGCTTCTTGTGGATGCCGTTATTCAAGCCGTGCGATTAAGATTAGTCGTACCGCATGAATAAGAGTATTCACACAGCGTGAATAAACAGTTTGATGTGGGTTCCATCACTTCATAGAGTAAACCACATCCATGATCTTCTTGCCGATTTCGTCGGCTGCGTCCATGGTGTTGGCTTCTGAATAGACGCGGATGATTGGCTCTGTGTTTGACTTGCGGAGGTGAACCCACTTGTCTGGGAAGTCAATCTTCACGCCGTCGATGTCGTTTACTTCAGTGCCTGGCTCGTTGGAGTACATGTCTTTTACCTTGGCGAGGATAGCATCAACATCGGTGCTTGCGTCGAGGTCGATGCGGTTCTTGGCGATGCAGTACTCTGGGTAAGTGGCACGAAGCTGGCTCACTGTGAGACCAGGGTTCTGCTGACGCTCGTGAGCGAGATGAGAGAGGAAGAGTGCAATACCTACGAGAGCGTCGCGTCCGTAGTGGGCTGCAGGATAGATGACACCGCCATTGCCTTCACCACCAATTACCGTGTTTGTTTCTTTCATCTTTGTGACAACGTTCACTTCGCCTACAGCGGCAGCGTTGTACTCCATGCCATACTTGCGAGTCACGTCACGAAGTGCGCGAGTGGAAGAAAGGTTGCTGACTGTGTTTCCTGGAGTGTGCTTGAGAATGTAATCTGCCACAGTGACGAGTGTGTATTCCTCACCGTACATCTTGCCATCCTCGCAGATGAATGCGAGACGGTCAACATCAGGATCAACCACAAAACCAACATCGTTGCCTCCCTTTGCCATGAGCGACATGATGTCGGAGAGGTTCTTCTCCAAAGGCTCAGGGTTGTGCTGGAAATCGCCTGTTGGCTCTGCGTAAAGTGGGGTAACATTCTCAACTCCAAGGGCCTTGAAAAGCTTTGGCAGGATAACGCCGCCCACAGAATTGATGCTGTCGAATGCAACCTTGAAGTTCTGTGCCTTGATAGCAGGAACATCAACAAGGTCAAGACCAAGCACCATGTCGATATGCTTCTGATCGTATGAATCGTCTTCTATATACTTGCCGAGTGCATCAACATCAGCGAAGTCGAAGTCCTCTGCCTCTGCTATGCGAAGCACCTCGTTGCCTTCTGCAGCATTGAGGAACTCGCCTTTCTCGTTGAGGAGCTTGAGCGCATTCCAGTGGCGTGGATTGTGGCTGGCTGTGATGATGATGCCGCCACAGGCACCTTCCATAGCAACAGCAATCTCAGTTGTTGGAGTGGATGCAAGACCGATGTTCACTACATCGAATCCCATGCCCATGAGTGTGCCGCACACCACGTTCTTGACCATCTCGCCAGAAATGCGAGCATCGCGACCAACTACTATCTTGTTGCTCTCCACCTTAGTGGTGCGGCGAATGAGAGTAGCATAGGCGCTTGTGAACTTTACTATATCGAGTGGGTTAAGACCTTCGCCAGCCTTACCGCCAATTGTTCCGCGAATGCCGGAAATAGACTTTATGAGTGACATAAGCAAATCTGTTCTCTAATAATTATTGTTTGCGTTATCTTCCTAATTGATAAGTGATTTCATAATAATAAGGCAACACGTACTGCACCGCATTCTGGTGACCAGAAGCATGAGGCACGATGAGGCGCACCTTAGCTATCTTGCCTGCATCACGAGTGAGACGAATAAAGTCAAGAGGCTTTATCCAACCATCTGGCACTACATTGTTCGACACCGCACTCATCATATAACCGTCTGTGTATGAAGCATTGTAAGTGCGTGAGAAATGACTGTATGTGCACAGCATTTTGTCCACGATGGTTGGCGTGAAGAGATTGAGTCGGGTAGTATCTGCATTCTCGATGTCATACTCCACGAAACGGCAGAGCAGCACCTTGCTCACCGTAGAGTCAGGCATCTCCTTTGCAAGCTCCACCATGCTCTTGCCTTCGCCCTTCTCCACAATCTGCATATAGATGCCATCCTCGTTGAAAAGCACAAACTCGTTCTTGGCAACGTTGGTCATGGAATCCTGAGCATAGAACTGTGCCTCATTGATCACGTTGATCTTGCCCACAAAATCATTATCGTCCAAGAACTTCTTTATTGCATTCTTTTCCTTTTCTTTCTGTTCAGCGTAAGTCTCGTAGTCGTTACAACTCGTTACTGAAATCATTGAAATGCTCACGGTGAGAGCCGTGAGCACTAAAAAAAGTAGTTTCTTCATTTATATTATTCTTCTATTACTTCTTCTGCATTAACCTCAGCAGGTTCTTCCTTCTTTTTTGCAAGATACTCTGGGAGGTTTAAGCCTGCCATGTCGAACAACTCGTTGAGAGGTGGCACGCTCTTCATCAATCCGCTGACGAAGTTTGCTGTGCTGCCCTTGCCATCGGCAGAATTGCCGTTGTCCCAAACTGTGACGTGGTCGATGTTTATGCCCTTCACAGCTTCTACCTGAGTCTTCACGAGCTCTGGCAACTTCTCGAGCAAGAGGAGCATGTAAGCCTTGTTTGCTTCGCCGCCAGCAGCCTGCACCATCTTGTCGTAGCCCTGTGCTTGACGAGAAAGGATCTCGAAGAGACCACGTGCCTCTGCTTCCATCTTAGCGTAAGCAGCATCAGCCTCACCCTTAGCCTTCACACGAGTCTTTTCTGCCTCTGCTTCTGCCTCGATGATCTTGCGCTTCTTCTCAATCTCCTGGCTTACGAGCACGTTGGCAGCCTGCGTAGCACGTTCACGCTCGGCACGAGCTTCCTCGGCAGCCTTCTCAGCTGAGTATGCCTCCTCGAGTGCCTTTGCCTGAGCAACCTTCTCGGCAGCAGTAGCCTTGCGCTGTGCCTCTGCCTCACGCTCACGGCGAACTGCCTCTGAATTAGCAATCTGTACCTTTGCCTCGTTCTCACCCTGCACTGCTTGAGCGTTAGCTTCTGCTGTACGGATACGAGTTTCACGAACTGCGTCAGCCTTACCGATTTCGCCAATCTTCTCCTGCTCTGCCACACGAACCTTAGCTTCGTTGATAGCCTTTGCAGCAGCCTCCTGACCGAGAGCCTCGATGTAGCCAGACTCATCGTTGATGTCGGTTACGTTCACATTGATGAGACGAAGGCCAATCTTCTTAAGTTCCACTTCCACGTTGCTTGAAATGGCGTCGAGGAACTTATCACGGTCGCTGTTCAATTCCTCAATCGACATTGTAGCGATGACGAGACGAAGCTGACCGAAGAGGATATCACGAGCAAGCTCCTGAATCTGACCAGGCGTCTGTCCGAGCAAGCGTTCTGCTGCTGCTGTCATCGACTCTGGGTCGGTGCTGATACCAACTGTGAATCGGCAAGGCACGTCAACACGAATGTTCTGACGTGAAAGAGCGTTAGTCAGATTAGCATCGATGCTGATAGGAGTAAGGCTCAAGTATGCATAATCCTGAATGATAGGCCACACAAAAGTACCGCCGCCATGCACGCACTTGGCAGAGCCCTTATTGCCTGTTGTTCCATACACTACGAGAATCTTGTCCGAAGGACATCTTCTGTAACGATTGATAATCGAGATGACAAGCACGATTGCTACCACCGTTGCTATTACAATAAGATACATAGGGTCAAACATTTTTATCTGTTATTTAATTAATTATTTCATTTCACTAATACTGTGTTGTTCTCGATGATTTCTAACACCTGAACTTTCTTCCCCGACTTGATTTCCTCGCCATCTGTCATAGCTTCTATTTCCTGAATAGAACCGTTCAAGCTGACCTGCACCTTGCCCTTGCCAGAACGATTTGCAGGAATGCGGAGGTAAACATCTACAACTTTGCCTTTGCAGTCATTAATCTCGAACGCGCCATTGTGCTCAAGCTTCTTTGTCTGCTTCTTGATGTAGAAGAACATCAGCACGAAAGCCACTCCCACGAGGAATGCCGCGATGCCGAGCAGCAGTTTGCTCTCTATCACGCTCTCAAGACAGATGCCTGCCCAACCGAATCCGACAATAAAATTGACGAAGTTCTTGATGCTGAACAGCGAGATTCCACCGCCAAGATCCATCGTGTCAGGACCATCGAAATCCACGTCCACATCTGTTGAGTCCATGCCAATCAATGTCAGCACCATCTGCACTGCGAAAATCAATGTGCCTACGATGGCGCAAGCCCAAAACACTTGCTGAAATGTGTCTAAAGCATAAAACATGTTAAGATATTCCTGCATAAGTCACCATTATTTAATATAATATGCCACAAATGTACATCTTTTATATATAATGACCAAAATAATTAAGGATTTTTACAACAAAAAAAGAGAGAGCGCCACTGTTGGCACTCTCTCGATAATATTTTGCAATATGTATATTAGCATTCACACCCGTCACTATTGCCAGTAGAGGAATAGGGGAGAGGGGCTTTGCTTTTTTTACAGCTTCAAATCCTTCTTGATTGCGTCCACCTTCTCCTTGGCAGTAGCCACAGTAGAATCGTAGCACTTAGGGCAACCCATTTCGCCCTTCACCTCAACGTAGAACTTGATCTTAGGCTCTGTACCTGAAGGACGAACAGAGATCTTTGTGCCGTCCTCTGTGAACCACTGGAGCACGTTGCTTGTAGCAGGCATGTCGATGTCGCTCTCCACGCCGTTTGCTATCTGCTTGAGAGTCTTGTAGTCCTTCACGCAAACAACCTTGCTGCCACCGAGCTCTGCTGGAGGACAAGCGCGGAAGTCTTCCATCATCTGCTTGATTTCGTCAGCACCGCTCTTGCCTGGCTTAGTTACAGAGATTGCGTTCTGGTAAGCGAAGCCATAGTCGAGGTAGATCTTCATGAGAAGGTCGTAGAGAGTCATGCCATTGTCCTTAGCCCATGCTGCGATTTCGCAAAGGAGACAGATAGAAGCAGGACTATCCTTGTCGCGTACCTTGTCGAATGGGAGATAACCGAATGATTCCTCACCACCGCCAATATACTTCTTCTTGCCCTCATCGAGCTTGATTTCACGTGCAATCCACTTGAATCCAGTGAACACGTCGCGAATCTCAACGTTGTTGCGCTTAGCGATTTCAGCGATTGTCTCTGTAGTCACGATTGTCTTAACCATGAACTCGTTGCCCTTCAACTGACCGAGCTTCTTCTTGTTCTCGATGATGTAGTAAGAGAGCATGAGAGCTGTCTGGTTACCATTGAGGATGCACCACTCGCCTTTAGGGTCGCGGCAAACAACAGCGAGGCGGTCAGCATCAGGGTCAGAAGCGAGCACAAGGTCAGCGTTGAGCTTAGTGCCGAGGTTCATGCCCATTGTCATTGCCTCTGAGTTCTCAGGGTTTGGAGAAACAACTGTTGGGAAGTTGCCGTCCTCCACCATCTGCTCCTTCACCACGTTGATGTTCTGGAAGCCCCATGTGCGGAGAGCAGCAGGGATAATCACGCGACCAGTGCCGTGAAGTGGAGAATATACGATGCAGAGATCCTTCTGGCGATTGATAACCTCCTGATCGATAAGTGCCTCATGCACAGCGTTGAGGTAATCAACATCCATTTCACCACCAATGATGTGGATGAGGTCGTTGTTTGGAATGAACTTCACGTCGTCGATAGTCACCTTGTTCACCTCATCGATGATGCCAGTGTCGTGTGGAGCGAGAACTTGAGCGCCATCGTCCCAGTATGCCTTATATCCATTGTACTCGCGTGGGTTGTGCGAAGCAGTGATGTTCACACCAGCCTGAGCACCGAGCTGACGGATAGCGAATGAGATTTCTGGAGTAGGGCGAAGGCTCTCGAAGAGATAAGCCTTGATGCCGTTGGCAGAGAAGATATCTGCAACTGTCTCTGCAAAGAGGCGAGAGTTGTTACGGCAGTCATGACCTACAACTACAGAGATGTTCTCCTTTCCAGCGAATGCCTTATTAATATAGTTGGCAAAACCCTGAGTTGCCATGCCAACGATGTATTTGTTCATACGGTTAGTACCTGCGCCCATGATGCCACGGAGACCGCCAGTACCAAACTCAAGGTTCTGATAGAATGCGTCGATGAGACCTGTCTTGTCCTCAGCGTCGAGGAGTGCTTTCACTTCTGCCTGTGTCTCGGCATCGAAAGCTGGAGAGAGCCACTTCTGTGCCTCTTCTGTACATTTCTTGATAAGTTCTTGATCCATTGTATTTAGATTTTAATTTTAGTGTTTAGTCAAATGAATAGTAAATCTCTCAAAAAAGATTTACAACGCAGTTGCAAATATAAAACAAAATCCCGAAAGGAACAATATTCTTTCGGGATTTTTTTCATTTATTTTGTTTTAAGCAACAATTTTGATGATTTGAGTGTCGGAGATGAAACATTAATGCTAACCTTGCCTCCCTTACGTGTCGAACGGAGAATGCATTGCATATAGCCTGACTGCATCTTCTTTGTTTTCACATCGAGGAAAAGATCATTAGTGTAGTGGTCGCCATTGTCGATAGCGACAAGCGTTGCCTCGCCATCCACATTCACTGTCACCTCGTCCACAGCATTCTCCACCACCTTGCCTTTGGCATCCACAGCATAGATGTTCAGATACTTCAAGCTCATGCCGTCAGCCTGCCAATGTCCCAAGAGCTTTTCCTCCTGCACAACCAGCTTCACCGCCTTTCCGCTCGTAGCAATCTCATCTCTGCCCACTTCCTTTCCATCCTTCCTTGCAACAGCAGTCACAGTTCCACCCTTGCCATACTCGATGCCGCTCCAAAGAATCATATTCTTCTTAGCAATGTCCTCCCTCTCGTTCTTCTTCACGCCAACTGATTTGCCGTTTACAAACAGTTCCACCTCATCCGCATTAGTGTATGTAAAGAGATTCTGCTTCGAACCCTCATCAAAGTTCCAGCAAGTACTTATCTTCTGCTGGCCCACCTTGATGTCATTCCATTCCATGCTCTCGCCCTTGCCGCTTATCACGCCTATCTTCACCACTGGTTCCTCAGCCTTAATAGCACTCTTTATCAGCCATGCCTGTGGGTAAGGCTGCATAGTGTGGCTGAAGAACGAATAGTTCCATCCCTTCTTTGGCCAGCCGTTGCTCTCGCCCCAATACTCAATCGCGCCCCACCAGCACAAGCCTACGCCACGCTTCTGATCCATGCCGAAGAATGGCTGGAGCAGCTGATTTGTCACCGCCTCGCTCTGGAAGAGAATCAAGTCCTTCTTGTGGTCATAGTATCCGTGGTATGCATCCCACTGATAGTTGAACGAAGCCACCTCTGTCTCGCAAGCCAATTCTGGCGGAACAAGGTAGGTCTTGAAGTCAGGCGTATTTCTTTGCGCACCAGCACGAGCAGGGAACATCGCCACAGTCGTTGGTCGTGTTTTGTCATATCGCTTCAAGAACGTGTCGAAAATCTTATATGTTGTGATTCCCCAGTCATTTGTCTGATAACCACTCCAGTCAGAGCGTGTCTGCAGCTCATTGCCCAAACTCCACATCACCACGCAAGGGTGATTCCTGTCCTTCTTCACCCACTCGCTCATCAACTCTGGCCAAATCTGCATGAAAGGCTTTCTACCGCCCCAGTAGTCCTTGTCGCTCCACTTGTCAATCAACTCATCCACCACAAGCAATCCCACCTTGTCAGCAATGCTGTAGAATCCCTCCGAATACGGATTATGCGAACAGCGAATAGCGTTGAATCCATAAGCCTTCAACTGCCTCATCATGCGTTCCACGCCATCGTCAAACGCTGCCACACCCAATGCGCCCATATCGTGATGATTAGCTATGCCCGTGAGGAACACCTTCTTGCCATTCAATTTGAATCCATAGTCAGTGCCGTATTCTATCTTTCTGAATCCAAACGTATCAGCCACAGAATCAATCGTCACCCCATTCTCCACCAGCACTGCTTCTACCGAATATAGATTAGGCGAATCGACATCCCACAGCTTCGGATTCTCCACCTTGATTTCAGGCAGCATCACTTCCGTGTTGTTCTGTATCGTATGGTCAGGCATTCCGCTCTCAGCCGTTCCTACCACATTGCCATCAGCATCCTTTACCACAGCCTTGATCTTCACGTCATGCTTCTGCCATCCCTCCACTTGCACCTGCACAGGCACTGTCCATAATCCCTGCACAGACTCACCCTTTGGAGGGCGAGGAGCCACATAAAGTCCATGTCTTGCAATGTGCGTTGCATTCATAGCCTTGACAAACACGTTTCTAAAGATGCCGCCACCTGTGTACCATCTACTGCCATTCATCTTGCCAGTATTAGCATACACTGCCACAACATTCTCGCCACCATAATTGAGCGCCTTGCTCATATCTACCTCAAAACCAGTGTATCCATATTCATTGCTTCCCACCTTCTTGCCATTCACATACACATCGCAATAGTACATCACGCCACCGAAGTCCATCACCACCTTCTTGCCCTTCCACGACTCATCAGCTTTGAACGTCTTTCTATACCATCCATCGCACATTCTCTTGAATCCGCGACCTTTATCCTCCTTCTCGTCCCATGGCTGCTCGAACTGGAAGTCGTGAGGCAAATCCAGTTTTCTCCAGCCAGAATCGTCAAATTCCACCTTCTCTGCACCCTCCACATTTCCCTCTGCGAAGCGCCAGTCGAAATTGAACAACATAGGTTGTTGAGCTGTGAATTGGCTGATGGCAACATTCTCTGCCACCTTACCCTTCACTTCTTCAATATACTGCGCCCTTCCCACGCTCGGCATCATCACCGCCGACACGCTCAGAGCCACAGCACCAATCAAATTTAGTCTTAATTTCCTCATATTTATTACATATTTAGTTTCCGCTTGCAAAGTAACGAATTCTTTTCCAATTTTGCAAAAATATCAACAACTAAACTTCCCCACCATGCAATGAATTTTGTCAAAACATTTGCAATACCCTCAATTAAGCAATAGGGGGCAAATCACTTTGCCCCCATGCTTCATTTCTTATGTTTATATATCTCGCCATTATCCATCAAGTAATACATTTCATCATCTATAGGCATCATGTACTGCGCATGTGCTTCAGGCATTGGCAAGCCGTAGTATGTCACATCGCCCATATTGCTTGTGCTCTGCGTCATGCCTATGTTTCCCAGATAGATGCGTCCATTATACACTTTCCCACCACCGCACCAGCACATGCCTGGCTCCGACTTAAAGTTCAGCTCATAAACATCATGTATGGTTTCTTTTCTTGTTGTGAAGTCGTGCAGTGAGATAGATATTAGCTCATTGATCTGATAGTAGAAATTCTCATCATCATAGCCGCAGAACTCATCGTATATCGACTCCAGTTTCTCACTGTAGCCCTCCGTCAGTTCCTTTGTTTCACTGTTCCATATTGCCCACTGCCCATCGCGGTTGTTAGCGAAATAGAAAGTATTGCCCACCTTTGCAAACGAGCGATAGGTCTGTGAATCAATCTGATGGTCGCATTTTAGGTCAACCAAATCTGTCCATCTCTCACTATTCACATCGAACTCCCATAGCTTTGTATATGCATATCCATCCTCCCACCAGTCACCTGTGTAGTAACTTGTCATGCAATACACTTTGCCATCCTCATAAAACGCTTTGAAGTTGCCATAATATCCATTTATAGTCAGCGTATTGTTCAATGTCGGACACTTGTATTCTTTTATTCGTCCTGTCATTGGGTTCATTTTCTTAAGTGTAACATATGGATGGTTTCTATCACCTTCCACCTCCCAAGCGTGTCCAGCTCCGAATGTCTGAGGATAGAAATCTGTAGATGTCTGTGCCACTTTCTCCCATGCGTAGCGGAAGCTTACCTTCTCTTCGGGCAAGAAAATCTCGTCATTGCCATTATTGAATGATATTGAAACAGTGTGCTCCGTGCCTTTGCCTACGAATGCTGTGTACCATTTTTTCATTCGAAAATAATTTGTGTTGCATGTCTCTAAATGCAACGATTTGTCTATTGTTTGATAATGATTTCAAAGTTACAGACAAAAAAGAGACAGCACTCACCATGATGGGAAGTGCAGAGATTTGCATATTTATATA
>JAZRYI010000058.1:0-47257 GCA_045600665.1 Bacteroidaceae bacterium | reverse complement strand
TGTACCTCGCTAGTGGGTTGCGCCCCACCTATATGAGCATCATTGTCAATCTGCGTCAAAGCGACTATAACCGCCTGTATGAGCATATCCGCACAGCCAACATCATATTGGGCGAGTATAAAGAAGACCGCAACACTCGTGAGGCACAAGACCTCATTGGCACAGCCTACGCTATGCGTGGCGTGGCATACTACCAGCTCATGCGCATGTTCTGCGCCCCTCCTCTTGCAGAGGATGGCAACCTCGGAGTGCCGCTCGTGACAGAATTCGACATGGAGGCAAAGCCAGCACGTGCATCGATGGAGGCAACAATCAAGCAGATTGAAGCCGACCTCAATGCTGCTATCCAGTGCGATATTCAAGAAGACATGTATCGCTTCAACACCGACGTAGTGAAGGGCTATCTCGCCCGTCTGTACCATTGGTGCGGGCGATGGTCGGAGGCGCATCAGCTCTCGCTGGAGCTTTTGCAGAAGCACCCAATGATAGATGTGCCCGACGACTATCGCAAGATGATGTCCACACAGGATGGGCTTTGCGGCAATATGCTCATCAAGGCTAACCGCATGTCAACCAATATGGATGTGTCGCTCCAGTATCTCACGGCTCGTCCTTACAGCGTTCGCTACACAGGGCTCTTTGAGGAGAAGAGCGCCGACACGCGCTGGAACTTCTTCTTCAACCGCAAGCGCAAGGCACGCACCTCTGCTCCATACAAGCTTCCTTTCGCAGGTATGCGCTCGGCAGAGTTTGCCTTCATCGCCATGGAGGCCGCCTATCATCTTGGCAACGAGGACGAAGCCCTCCAGATGCTCAACGACTTCCGTGCAAAGCGCATAAAGGACAGCGAGCCGCTCACCATGCAGACGCTCCCCGACATTCGTGAGGACGAGTACATAAAGGTGGACTGCTATGGCAAGCCGCTCACTAAACTGCTCTACAACATTCTGCGTGAGCGTCGCAAGGAATTCCTCATGGAGAATGGCGACCGCTTCTTCGAGCTCAAGCGCAATGGCAGACCAGAGTGGACAGTATATACTGATGGCATGGCATACCGCAATGAGAAATATATGTACACATTCCCTATCAATGTGCAGGATTTCGCTGTTCAACCTTCATTAATTCAGAATCCAGGATATGAAAAGACTTATTAGCGCAATAATAATCTGTGCCTCTCTCTCCGCAACATTCGTGGCTTGCGAGAAGTATGAAGAGACACCTTCTGTCAACGATGGCTATGCCTCTTTCGTGATCATTCCCGACCCAGAGCCAATGACAGCGGAGGATAGTGCATACGTCGATGCCGTAAAGGCAGAATACGATCAGAACGCAAAATGATTAAACAATACATTTATTAATTTTCTAAACACATTTCATTATGAAGAAATTCTACATCAGTGCGCTTCTTGCCCTCTTTGCTGGCATCACAGCGTCAGCAGACGAATGGTGTTTAGTGGTGAACGGTGCCGACAATAGCACCCTTGCAATCGCAGTTGCAGAAAAGCCAGTCATCACAACAGCCGCAGACGGCTACGTAGTGACATACGGCGACAAGACTGCCGAGTTCGCATGGGGTGGCATCAAGAGCATCACTATGGAGCAGACAGCTCCAAACGCTATCAAGACTGCAGAAAAGGACATGCTCAAGCTCGAAGCAGGCGAAATTCGTCTCAGCAATGCGAAGGCAGGCTCTTCAGTTCGTATCTACAATGCTGCAGGTCAGCTCGTGAAGCAGGCTGCTGCCAACAGCAACGGCTCACTCTCTCTCAGCACAGAGAGCCTCCCATCAGGCGCTGTGTACATCATCAAAACACCAAGTCAAACAATTAAAATTCAGAAGTAAAAGACAATGAAAACATTTGTACGCAATATCGTTGCATTCGCAGCAATCGCTCTCTGCAGCACAATGTCATACGCACAGGGCATCAAGATCTTCACTAAGGGCAACGCAGAGCCTATCACAATCCAGGCAGCAGACCTCGACCGCATCGAGACATTCGAGGCTGAGGGGGGCGCAGCAACAGATCCTGCTATCGCAGGCACATGGGCTGTGTCAAAGCTCGTTACAGACCGTGCAGATATGGACGGCATGTGGGGCGGCATGGTTGACTACACAAACTTTGTAGAATTCAATGCTGAAGACGAACTCACATTCCAGGACGGCAAAATCATTCCAAACCTCAAGTCTGACCTCAAGAACTTCTTCATTGGCGAGTGTACAGCAGAGCCAGTAGAGGACTATATCCTCATGGGCATGACAAAGAAGACACTCAAAGTTCTCAAGCTCACAGGCGTAAACCGCTATTTCTCTGCCACAGAGAAGAGCGAAAGCGACGTAGCATACATTGGCTACGAACTCGTTGAGGATGACGATGCTGACGAGGCAGGCGTAATGATTCTCAACCTCTACCTCATCGACTACGAAAGCCACGCTTGGGGACCAGAACTCCTCGACTTCGGCATGTACATGTCTATGGACGACACTCCATACGTAGCAACAATGTCTGGCGTATATCTCCAGTACCAGCTTCGCAAGAAGTGATTCAATACGAAAGTAATAAAAACAAAAAAAGGCACTCATACGATTGGTATGAGTGCCTTTTTTTGCTGGATGTTGAAATATATAACAAAACTTGGATTGGGTTAATCCATGTCTGCAGTCTTTTCCTCTGATGGTGTTTCTTCCTTGTCCTCAAACTCTGTGATGCCGTTGGCGATGAGGATGTTATACCATGAGAGAACTTTGCGCATGTCGCTGACGCGGACGCGGTCCTGGTCGTAGTTAGGGAGAACTTTTGCGAAGAAGGCGATGACATCATCCTGATCTGCCTTCTTTGGAGAAAGGTCAACTTCTTTGCCGTCGTAGTTCTGCTTGATTGACTCGAACACAGATGCGAGGCTTACTTCGTTATCATCGTCTGTATAGATTGAAATGTCTGCGAGTGATACTACTCTGTCGGCGCCAAATGCTGGCATACGCTTCTTCTTTTCATCTACTGTTTCTACAATGAGGCTCTTGTTGCCGCGTGAAACGAGCTTGTAGAGACCTGGTTTGCCAGAAATGGCGAGAATTTGCTTGATCATAATGTTGTTATTTTACAGTTTCTTATTTACTATTTTTTTATTATTGTATGCTTCTTTTGCTGCTTGGAGCATCAGGACTATTTGCGAGGAGAGGTCGGCTATGCCGTCGTTGACTATGCAGAAGTCTGCCTTGCGACGCTTTTCCTCTTCTGGCATTTGCTGTGCCATGCGTGCCTCTATCTGCTGGGAGGTGGCAGCGTCGCGTGTCATTGCTCGTGAGAGGCGAATGTGTTGAGGCGCGTACACCTCGACTGTGAAGTCCACAGTGCTGTCGAATCCCGACTCGAATAGTATGGCGCTTTCTTGTGCCACGATGTCTCTGTTTTGCCTGTCTGCCCATTGGAGAAAGTCTTGCTTGACTACTGGGTGGACAATTGCGTTGATGCGGTCGGCATTGCGCTTGTCGGCAAATAGGTATTGAGCGATCGCTGCTTTGTTGAGCTGCCACTCGGAGGTGAAAGGGTTGCTGTTGTAGGCGTTGGCTATGAGTGCGCTGAGCTGTGTGCGTATGGCATCGCTGGCTATCATGAGCCGTTTGGCTTCGTCGTCACAGCTATACACAGGTATGCCTTGTTCTTTGAGCATGCTGCATACATACGATTTGCCACTGCCTATGCCTCCTGTTATGCCTATCTTGATGCTCATTCAGTTTCTTGCTCTATTACGTATTCCACATATTCTGGCGAGATGCGCACATGGCGCACGTTGTCAGGTGACTGGCGCAGGGTGAGTTTGCACTTGTTTGTGTTTGGATCGATGTCGTTGTAGTCAACTACGAGTATAAAGTCGTCGGCAGAAATCACGCTGTAGAGCGCTGAGCTGACAAGGAAAGTGACCTTTGCTTGAAGTGGGAATGTGCGTATGATCTTGTTGCGAGGGGTGTTCTCGCTGTAGATCGGCACTGAGATGGTCTTGTCGGTGAAGAGATCGACGCAGATGACGGTGCGGACGGAGTCGGGGATGACTTTGGCGCCGTGAGGCACGTCGAGCGGTATGTTGCACTCGATGGTATCTTCCAGGTCGTTGTATGTCTCACGCATAGTGGTGATGCTCGTGATGTCAGCGAGCAGATGTTGCGGTGCATAGACATCTACGGAGTCGGGGGTGAATATGATGCCGCACTGGATGCGACTCTCGCCTGTGGTGACTTTGCCGTTGAAGATGATTGGCACGCGCTTGTGCTTGCCGTTGGAGTAGAACACTTCCACTCGACTTGGAATGGTGGACTGATAGCGCAGTTCGCGTGGCAGCTTCTTTATGGCTGCTCGCTGTATGCTGGCTTGGTCGATGATAATCATTCCGTTTGCCTTGCTGAGGTCCTTGTAGCTGATTTCAAGCTCGCGGTTCTCGTTGCGCATCAAGTTCTGGAGGATGTACCATCCGTGGCCACTGAAGTTGACTTTGATTTCGCTTGGCAACTCACTTGTGTAGATCACATTCTTTGGTACGTCTGTGAGCTTCAAGCCATAGTTGAGGCTCACAGACATATCTTCCTTCAGTGCCTGGAGGAACCAGAATCCAACGGACACGGCAAGGAATATGAGAAAAACAAAAAAGTTGCGGTCGAATTTTATCAACCGCAATCTTCTGAGTATAACCTTTGCGAAGTCGGCTTTCATCGTTTGCTTTCGAAGAAATTACTGCTGCTGCATTTGAGTGCCTTCAGCGTAAACGTAGTTGCGGTCGATGTTGATGCATACGCCCTTGGCAACCTCAACTGTGAAGTATGACTCACCTTCGTTGAGTGACTTTATTGTGCCGTGCACGCCGCTTGCTGTCATCACCTTGCTGCCTACAGCGAGGCTGTTGCGGAAGTTCTCAATCTCCTTCTGACGCTTTCTCTGTGGACGGATCATAAAGAAGTAAACGATGGCGAACATGGCTACGATCATAATGATCATGCTCCAGTCGAAACCGCCTTTTGCAGCGCTTGTGGCTGCTTGCATTAAATTGAACATAGTCTTATTTTATTATTAGTATTGTTATTTTCATTTTTTAGTCATCTTGCCTTCGTGCTTCAGCATTTTTGCAACAGCGTCGATGATTCCGTTGACGTAACCTGCGCTCTTAGGGGTGCTGTACCACTTGGCTATCTCCACATACTCATTGATTGTGACCGACACTGGCACCTGAGGGAAACTGAGCATCTCTGCCACCGCTGTCTGCATGATGACAACGTCCATGTAGGCAAGGCGGTTGAACTCCCAGTTCTTAATGCAGCGAGAGATGAGCGAACGGTAGTACTCATCGTTGAGGATGCAGCGGCGGAAGAGGCGAGTTGCGAAGTCGCGATCCTCGATGTCCTTGTATTCTGGCACGAGTTCCTGGTCGGCGCCATTCTCTGGGTCAAATCGCTTGATGGTCTTGAGCACAAATGTGTCCACGATCTCGCGGTCGTCATTCCAATAGAGGCTCTGATCCTCGAGGATATCGTCGATGCGCTCGTCTTTCATAATGATGTTCTTGTAGATTTTTCTCCACAGCTCACGATCGTCAGAGTATGTGGCAGAGTCCATTTCAATGTATTCCTTATAGAAATCGCTTGCCACGATATCCTCATATAGCTTCTTCACGTAGTCGAGGTCGTTTTCCCATGTCTTCTTCTTTGTTTCTACAAATTCAAGAAGCTGCTTGTTTGATTCAAGCTGCACGGCGAATCGGTTGTCGATGAAGCGATGACTGACTGGCTGGTCGATGTGGGCAACCTTATTCATCTGCTCTTGGCGCTCCACTTGCTTGATGGCATAGCGAGATACGCTCACCATAAGGAGGAGCATATAGTTGTAAAGATCGTATGCTTTGGAAAGGCTGAAAAGAAGTTCCTTTTCGGCTGTGTCAATATTCTTGCCACCATTCTGGTAGTAAGCGTACATAAGCTGAACGACTTTCAGTCGGATGAGTGTGCGGTTAATCATAATGCAAAAAACTCTTTTTTTGTAATAGTAAATTTAATTAAGGAAACACCAACTTTTGCTTTAACGTATTTTGTCTTCCAATTTGACTGCAAAAGTAGTGATTTTCTTTGGAAAATACGTATAAATTGACAAATGATTGTGTTAAAATAAAAAAAAATGTTTTTTTTCTTGTGTAAATGAAATAAAACTGACAATTTTGTGGAAAATTTCTGAATGAACTAACTTGTAAAACAATACGGGTATGAATGAAACAGACAAAGATTTGATATTCTCAGAGAGTGTCAAGGCAGGAAAGAGAATCTACTACTTCGATGTGAAGCAGAGTAGAAATGGTGACAAGTACATTGCCATCACAGAGAGCAAGAAAATTAACGAAGGCACTTTCGAGAACCCTCGTTTCGTGTTTGAGAAGCACAAATTGTTCCTTTATAAGGAAGATTACGAGAAGTTTGTCAACGCGCTGATGAAAACTCTTGATGTTGCAAAGGGCAACATCCCAGTACCAGAACCAGAGGAAGCAGCTCCTGCTCCTGTGGCAGAGTCAGCACCTGTAGCAGAACCTACTCCGGCAGCTCCAACGGCAGCCCCTGTAATAGAGGAATCTGCTCCAGAGAAGAAGAGTTTGCTGGGCAAAATGCTCGATATATTCTAAAAATCAATAATCAAGCATAAAAAATAAGGAAAAACTTTTGCCATTATCGGCAAAAGTCGTACCTTTGTGTCGCTTTTTTGGGCAACACATAGGCTCGCTCACCATAGTAGAGCCATCGTGTGATGGCGAATTAAGCAGAAATACTTAATTTATAGTAACACAAAAACATTCCAAAAAAATGAAGGAAATCACAATCAATGCGCAGACTCGTTCTGAGTTTGGTAAGAAGGCAAGCAAGATGCTTCGCAAGCAGGGTCTCATCCCAGCAGTAGTTTACGGCGTAGAAAAGGGCGAAAACGGTCTCCCTGTTGCTAAGTCAATTGTAGTTTCAGAGAAGGAGCTCGCAAAGCTTCTCTACACTCCAAACGTGTACATCGTAAACCTCGTAATTGATGGAGTTACAATCAAGGCTATCCTCAAGGAGCTTCAGAGCGACTTCGTTACAGATCACCCAGTACATGTTGACTTCTACCAGATTACAGAAGACAAGCCAGTTGTATTCGAGATTCCAGTTAAGCTCAATGGTCTTGCAGAAGGTGTTAAGGCTGGTGGTAAGCTTGCTCTCAACGTACGCAAGCTCGCAGTTAAGGCTCCTTACACTTCATTCCCTGACACTCTCGATATCGATGTTACAAACCTCGGTCTCGGCAAGTCAATGAAGGTTGCTGCACTCTCTTACGAAGGTCTCGAAATCATTACTTCAAAGGAAGTTGTTGTTTGCGCTGTTCGTATGACTCGTGCTGCACGTGCTGCACAGGCAGATGCTGCAAAGAAGTAATACCTTCTTATCTGCAACTGAACCAGCTAAATGGTATAGGAGCTGCACTCGTGTGGCTCCTTTTTTTTATCTTTTTTGTTTAATATATGTGGTTATTTGATCTGTTTCGCAAGAAAGCAGCGAAACCAATAGACAATAGTATGAAATATCTCATCGTAGGATTAGGAAATATAGGAAAGGAATATGAGGGAACTCGCCACAATGTTGGTTTCCGTCTCATTGATTCATTTGCAGAAAAGCAAAATGCACAGTGGGAAGATAAGCGATATGGTGCTGTGGCTCGCACTCGTGTGAAGAATGCTGAGCTCATACTCCTCAAGCCTTCTACGTATATGAACCTCTCAGGCACGGCAGTTCGCTACTGGGCGCAGAAGGAGAATATTGACGTGTCTCGCATTCTTGTCATCGTGGATGACCTCAGTTTGCCTGTGGCAAAGATTCGCATGCGTGGCAATGGGTCGGCTGGTGGCCATAATGGATTGAAGAACATTGAGTCGTGCATGATGACAGCCAACTATCCCCGCATCAAGTTTGGTATCGGTAACGATTTCCCAAAGGGGGCTCAGGTGGATTTCGTACTTGGCACTTTCACAGACGAGGACAATAAGCTCATAGCTGAGAAGGAAGAGTATGTGGGCGAGATGATCAAATCCTTTTGCCTCCAAGGGCTTGACAGAACAATGAATCAATATAACAAAAAATAAGGGTGGCGATGGAAGCAAGAATAGACAAATGGCTTTGGGCTGCCCGCATCTTCAAGACTCGTAGCATTGCTGCCGACGAGTGCAAGAATGGACGCGTGTCGATCAAGGGAGTGAAACAGAAACCTTCGAAGATGATAAAAGAAGGTGATGTGATAGAGGTGAAGAAGGGGCCTATTACGTACTCGTTCAAGGTGCTGAAGGCGATCCAGAATAGGGTAGGGGCAAAGCTTGTGCCTGAGGTGCTTGAGAATGTCACGACTAAGGAGCAACTTGAGCTTCTGGAAATGAACCGCATCAGTGGATTCATTGGCAGAGCACGAGGTACAGGTCGTCCAACAAAGAAAGAGCGCCGCGACCTCGACGAATTCATCCAACCAGCTTTCTTCGGTGATTTCGATTTCGACTTCGATGATGACGATGATGAGGAGGATGAAAGATTCAATGAATTGTAAAAAAATGAAAAGAGGGTTCCTGTGACCAGGAACTCTCTTTTAGTGTTATGAATAATTAGTGTTATGAATAATGAGACAATTTGTCTAATGCTATGTTTTTCTCACCATCAAGACTGATGCGGAAGAAGCGTTTCTGCTGTAATGCGGCAGATGTTGACAACAGTCATCATGCCTTTTTCTAAGCTCTGAATAGGGCAGAATTCGTATGGTCCATGGAAGTTGATGCCACCAGCGAAAATGTTTGGGCATGGGAGTCCCATGAATGAAAGTTGCGCACCGTCAGTGCCACCACGGATGGCAAGCACCTTTGGAGTCATATTTGCCTCCGTGATTGCTTGCTTGGCAATGTCGATAATGTACATCATAGGCTCTACTTTCTCGCGCATATTGTAGTACTGGTCATTGATGTCCGCTTTCGCCACGTCTTCGCCATACTTAGCATTGATGGCATTCACCACTTCTTGCATTTTTACTTTACGTGCCTCAAAGAGGGTGCGGTCATGGTCGCGGATGATGAACGAAAGCTGTGCATGCTCGCAACTGCCGCTGATGCTTGTGAGGTGGAAGAAGCCTTTGTAGTTATCTGTGGTTTCTGGCGTTTCGTCGGCAGGGAGCATAGATACGAGTTCGGTGGCAACGCGTCCTGCATTTATCATCTTGTCCTTGGCATAGCCTGGGTGCACAGAGCAACCTGTGATGGTGATTTTTGCTGACGCTGCATTGAAATTCTCAAACTCAATCTCGCCCACTTCGCTACCGTCCATAGTGTAGGCAAATTTACAGCCAAATTTTTCCACGTTGAAGTTGCGCGCGCCCATGCCGATCTCTTCGTCTGGATTGAAACCGACACGGATCTTGCCATGCTTGATTTCTGGATGCTGCTGCAGGTATACCATTGCTTGTACAATCTCTGCTATGCCAGCTTTGTCATCTGCGCCAAGGAGCGTGTGGCCATCGGTCACAATGAGGTCTTCACCAATGTGATTGAGTAGCTCTGGGAACTTGGCTGGCGAAGATATGATTCCCTCAGAGAGCATGATGTCTTTGCCGTCATAGTTTTTCACGATGCGCGGCTTTACATTTGTGCCGCTGGCATCGGGAGATGTATCCATGTGGGCAATGAAACCGATAGTTGGCACAGGCTTATCAGTATTGGAAGGAAGGGTGGCATAAAGGTATCCGAGGTCGTCAAGTTCAACTTCTTGCAAACCCTCTTCAATGAGCTCTTCCTTGAGATATTGCGCAAAAATACGTTGCTTCTCTGTGGATGGAGTAACGTTTGTCTCTTCTGAAGACTGTGTGTCGAAAGTTGTGTATTTAATGAATCGTTCAGTGATAGTCATGTTTGTAATTATTGATGTTTATTCTTCTGCAATGAACATTGGATCCCAGCAAGGGAGAAGGGTTGGTTTCTGCTGCGATGCCTTGAGTACTTTCTCGCTAACGTACTTCTTGTTGACTACGAGGCGGAACATGTAATTGTCAAACCACTCATCGGTCATGATGATGTGTCCCTGATAGCCAGATGATGCGCCCCAGCTGTTCTCAACCATCCATTTCTGTGGCTTGCCGTTGGAGTCGAGATCAACAGCCTTGAGTGTCATAGCATGTGTTGAGCCAGAGTCGAACGACTTGATACGTTGTGCCTTGTCCATGCTAAACTTGACACCGAAGATGTCTTCGTAGTCGAAGTTGTTGAGATCGGCAATGCCTGTCTTGCGATCGAGGAACTTGCTTACGTCGCATGAGAAGTACATCATCGTGCTATCCTTGATGGATGCGATAGCAGCCTCCTTGATATCTTCGATAGGAATATTGAGGTAGAGCCAGTTGTGGCCATCGTATGTGTGGCGGTCATACTCAATCTCGTACGTTTTCCAGTACTCGCGGCTTGGATCGTTCATGAGCATGAGGTAGTCGTTCTGGAGATCGAGGCCAAGATGCTCTGCATAGAATGACTGCGGAGTGTATGTCTTCGGCTGTGAGAGATATTTGCCGTCAGTGCTTTTTGGAGCCCATGTGAATTCCGTGACTGGCTCGCCAAAGCCGAGTATGAGCATACGGTAGATTTCACTGAGCTGTTTCTCCTTCATCTGCTGGAGCTGCGTTGCAGTTGCTTTGCTGTCGGCGCGTAATGCCAGGGCATCCTCGCGAAGCTTGCGCTTGAGGTAGCTGGTGAATGAGCTAGTGTTGTTGCTAGCGTATGTCTCTGGCATAACACCCTTTGGAACAACTCCATACTTAGCTACGAGGTCGGCAACGCCTGTGAATGTGCCGCCATCCGAGAGTGGATTCTGAAAGAGCCACATTACAGTCTGGTCTTCCATAGGCTTCTTTCGAGTGTCGATGATAGCCTGGAGGAAGAGGTTCGACTTTTCGAGCTGATCGTAGAAGAAGAGATAATTTTGCGAGAACTCCATACCTGTTAGCTTCTGCTCGTTTATCATCTTGCTGCGAAGCACGTTCATGCCAGTGAAGAGCCAGCAGCGACCGGACGACTCCTGGTTGGTAATGCCCTTTGAAGGAACGCTGTTGCTGAAATATGTGTATTTCTCGCCTTGGTTGTCCTGATTGAGTGCCATTGATGCCACGCTATTGGCTGCAAGGGCATTCTTGATGGCGCGCGAGGTGCCTGTTATTTTGTTGTCTTGCTTGAACTTTGTGAGCATTGATGGTGTGATGCTCTGTGCTGATGCGCCTAAGGCAGCTGCGAATAAAGTAAGTGTGATGAATACTTTTTTCATATTGTTGCTTTTTTAGATTTAGTCTGTCTGATTTTGTAGCCTATCAATGCTATGAAACAACTCATCAGAGGGCTGATGTAGTTGAAGAAGCAGTATGGCAGATATGTGAGGGTTGGTACGCCAAGCACTGTAGCTTGTGTCATGCCGCATGTGTTCCATGGTATGAGCACTGATGTAACTGTGGCGGAGTCTTCAGTAGAGCGGCTGAGCAATTCGGGGGCATAGCCATTGTTCTTATACACGTCCTTGTACATTGATGCGGAGATGATGATGGAAATGTATTGGTCGCTTGTGACGAGGTTCATAATTAAACCAGTACAAACTGTGGATGCGACAAGACCAAACGTATTGCGAATCATTCTGATAATTACTGCAGTAATGCTGTGCAGCATCTTGCTTGCCACCATCGAACCGCCAAAGCACATTGCGCAGAGAATTAGCCAAATGGTGTCGAGCATTCCAGCCATGCCGCCTGTGCTGACAAGATCGTTGAGTGTTTCATTGCCAGTCTCCACGTTTGTGCTGGTGAAGAAGGTAATCATCATTCCCTTTATATAATATAATGTAGAAGACTCAGCCTCTTGTGCCACTTCAAGCAGAATGTCCGGCTGAAGTATCAAAGCACAGATGCCAGCAATGAGCGATGAGGCAAAGAGTGTGATGAGCGATGGCACTTTCTTGGCAATGAGTATGGCAGTGACGATTGGAACAATGAGTGTCCAAAGACTGATGTTGAACGTGTTTGCTAATCCTTCTGTGTATTCAGTGATGTGCACATCGCCATTGCCGTACCAGAAACCTGCCACTAAGAATATAATGAGCGAAATAGTCATTGATGGCGAGGTAGTGTATAGCATATAACGAATATGCGTAAATAGCTCAGTGCCAGCCGATGAGGCTGCAAGGATTGTTGTGTCGCTCAATGGTGAAATCTTGTCGCCGAAGTATGCGCCAGAAATGATTGCACCTGCAGTCCATGCAGCGGGTACGGAGAGTGCATCGCCAATGCCGAGTAGTGCTACGCCGATGGTGGCGATGGTTGTCCATGAACTGCCTGTCATCAGCGAAACGATAGCGCAAATGATGCAAGTGCTTACCAAGAAGAACTGCGGCGTCATGATCTGCACGCCATAATAAATGAGAGTGGGCACCACGCCGCTTATCATCCACGACCCCGATAGCATGCCAATGATGATGAGTATGACGATAGATATGCTTGCAGATCCAATCGTTTCTGCTGTTTTGGACTCAAACACTTTCCATGGGGTTTTATAAATACCCATAGACAGGCTTACGCACACGCCTGTGGCTACGAAAAGCGATACTTGATTACCGCCGCTCAGTGAATCACTACCAAAAAGGGTGATGCTGATTGAAACCATTGCTACGAGCACAATGATAGGAATGAGTGAAATCCAAGGGTTTGGCATTTCCTCTTTTGTTATTGCTGTGTCTTTATCTATCTGTTCCATTCTGAGTGCGAATTTAAGGAAAAATCTTTGTTTAAGTTCGATAATCCGATTATAATTGCTATCTTTGCACGATTTTTGTGTGTAAAACATCACATATATGATTAAAAACGATATGACGTGACACAATAATAAAGCGTTTTTGTCGTTTTTAATAATATCAAAGGCGTGAGATTAATTAATAAATGAATACAACAATAAACGATAAGACTATAGACGGAATGAACAAAACAGAGAGAGCCTTGAAGCGACTGCTTGACATAGTGGCGGCTCTCGTGTTGCTGATTTTCTTTTCGCCTGTGTTTTTGATAATATACATAATTCAGAAGGTTAACAACCCAGGCCCCGCCATCTATAAGCAAGAGCGCATTGGCAAAGGAGGCAAGGCTTTCAATATCTTAAAGTTCAGAACAATGATTGTGGATGCGGAAAAGGATGGAGTACCTCAGTTGGAGAAAACTGACGATCCTCGACTCACAGACTTTGGCAAGGCTTTGCGCAAGCGTCATCTAGATGAGTTGCCACAGTTGTTCAATGTGCTAAGAGGAGATATGTCGTTTGTTGGCTATCGCCCTGAACGTAAGTATTTTATCGATAAGATAATGGAGGTGAATCCAGACTATGAGATCTTGTTTCAGACACGACCTGGCATCACCTCGCTAGCCACAGTATTGAATGGATACACCGATACATTAGATAAGATGCTGATTCGTTTGCAGATGGATTTGGATTATTTGCGCAAACGATCATTTGTACTTGATGCTAAGATTATCTACAAGACAGTGGTGGCTCAGTTTAACCCATAAAAACACGAAGATCCTTATGATTAAGAAACTTCTCTTCATAGCCTCTCTGATGCTCTTGCCTCAGATTGTTTTTGCTCAGACGATGACGGATGAGCAAGTGATACAGTATGTTCAGCAACAGATGGAAAAGGGTGCTGACCAGAAGACAATCGTTACTAACCTGCTCAAGAAAGGAGTGACCACGGAGCAGATGCGCCGTGTGCGCAAGAAGTATCAAGCCGAACAAGAACAGCTTGGCGCAAAGGACTTGACAGGTCAGAACATGAACAAGAGCCCTAACCGTCTTAGAACAGAGCGTCAGGAGGCTGGCGAGAAGAGCCAGATGCAGAATCAGTATATGATTCGTTCGCAGATGAGAACCAACAACCGAAACTACGGTACGATGGATGACCGCATTGCAGAGATGAGTGGTGAGGTTGGGTTCTTTGATATTGACTCATTGATATATTACCAGAACTATTTCAAAGACGAGAGTCAAGTATTTGGCCGCAACATCTTTAACAATCAAATGCTTACATTCCAGCCAAATATGAATATGGCTACCCCTGCAAACTATCGCTTAGGTGCAGGAGATGAGGTGATTATTGATGTGTGGGGTGCTTCGCAAGAGACCTTCGAAGGTACAATATCGCCTGATGGAACAGTAACAATAGAAGGTGTTGGACCTTGCAAGATCGGAGGCATGAGCGTGAGCGAGGCTAACAATTATCTGAAAGGTCGTTTAGGCCAGTTCTATTCAGGCTCGAGCATCCAGTTGACAGTTGGCGGTACACGCAGCATACAAGTGCAAGTGATGGGTGAAGTCTTTATGCCAGGCACTTATACTCTTAGTTCTCTTTCCACAGCATTCAATGCTCTTTATGCTTCTGGTGGCATCAATGAGATAGGTACGCTTCGTGACATTAAGGTGTATCGTCAGGGAAGATTGATCTCTACAGTCGATGTTTATGACTATCTTATAAATGGCAATTCTCGCGGTGATGTTCGCTTGCAAGACAATGATATCATAATCGTTGGACCATACGAGGCATTGGTTGAGATTCGCGGTAAGGTAAAACGACCAATGTTTTACGAGATGAAGAAGAATGAGAGCTTGAAGACAATTCTCACATATTCAGGCGGTTTTACAGGCGACGCTTACAAAAAAAGCATTCGCGTCACTCGCAAGAATGGTGCAGAATATTCTATCCACACAGTGAGTGAGTTTGACTGGAACGGATTCAACCTTACAGACGGTGATTCCATCACAGTAGATAGTGTCATTGCCCGTTATAGCAATATGGTTGAGGTGCGTGGAGCTGTGTTCCATCCAGGCATGTATCAGATGGATGGAAAGATCAATACTGTTCGTGAACTTGTTAACGCAACAGAGGGACTTCGCGAAGATGCATTCACAAGTCGTGCCGTGATGCATCGACAGAAGAGCGATTTGACGCTTGAGGTGCTTGCAATTGACATTAAGGGCATAATGGATGGAACGGTTGCAGATATTCCACTAAGAAAGAATGACGTGCTTTACATACCAAGCAAGTTGGATTTGACTGGCGAGCAGACACTCGTAATATCAGGTGAGGTCAACTTCCCTGGTACATACATATATGCCGACAATACCTCAATCGAAGACCTCGTGCTTCAAGCTGGCGGTTTGACAGATGCTGCTTCGACCGTGAAGGTGGATGTTTATCGTCGTATAGACAATCCGAAGGCAATGGAGGATGACGAGAATCTGACAGAGACTTTCTCCTTCGCACTGAAGGATGGGTTTGTGGTAGATGGCGAGCCTGGATTCATTCTTCAGCCATACGATCAGGTGGCAGTGCGCAAGGCTCCTTCATATTCAGAGCAGCAGAATGTAGAAATCAATGGCGCTGTGAACTTTGCAGGAACATATGCTATGACAAACAAGAAGTACCGACTCAGCGACCTTGTCAAGGCTGCAGGCGGCATAAGCTCTCTCGGTTATGCAAAGGGTGCTCGTCTTGAGCGATTGATGACAGAAGAAGAGCGACAGCAGCAAGAAGCTTCTCTTCGTGCTTCGCAGATCTCACTATACGAGGAGGCCATGCAGAGCGACGGCAAGGGATTTGACCTCAACCGTGCAGACTCACTCTTGATGATGAAGCTTGACCTCGGCAATACGTTCCCTGTGGCAATTGATTTGGACGCAGCTCTTGCTGACCCTGGCTGCGAGGAGGACATCGTGCTTCGCAGGGGCGATAAGCTAATAATTCCACAGTATTCAAGTACGGTGAAGATTAGTGGCGATGTGATGTACCCAATTTCGATGAACTATAAGAAGGGCGAATCGCTCAACTACTACATCAAGAGAGCGGGCGGATATGGCGACAATGCAAGAAAGAGTCGCGTGTACGCTGTGTATATGAATGGTTCCGTTGAACTTATCAGCCATACTTCAAGCAAGGCTGTCCAACCAGGTTGCACCATCGTAGTTCCATCAAAGAAGGCTAAGACGAAGATGTCAACAGCCGAGTACGCAGCTATGGGTACCTCTGCAGCATCTATTGCCACAATGATGGTTACAATTGCAAATATTCTCAAGTAGTTCTTTCTTCTTTTCATAATTGGTATGAAACAATATGATTTTCTGATAGTTGGTACAGGGCTATTCGGAGCTGTTTCGGCTTATAGGTTGAAACAGAAAGGGTATAAATGTCTTCTAATAGACAAGCGTAACCACATTGGAGGCAATGTTTATACGGAGAATATTAATGGTATCAATGTTCATAAATATGGTGCTCACATATTCCACACTAGCAATAAGCAGGTGTGGGATTTCGTGAATCAGTTTGTGGAGTTCAATCGCTACACAAACTCACCTGTAGCTAACTATAAAGGCAAATTATTCAACTTGCCATTCAATATGAACACATTCTATCAGATGTGGGGAGTGAAAACTCCCGAAGAAGCGAAGGCAAAGATAGCCTGTCAGAAGGAAGAATACCATATTGACGATCCTCAGAATCTTGAAGAACAGGCAATCTCACTGATAGGTAAGGACATCTACGAAGTCTTGATAAAAGGTTATACAGAAAAGCAGTGGGGCAGAAAGTGCACTGACTTGCCAGCATTCATCATCAAGCGCTTACCGGTTCGCTTCACTTTCGACAATAATTACTTCAATGATAAATTCCAAGGCATACCTGAGGGTGGCTATACTGCTCTTGTGGAGAAGCTGATAAATGGTTGTGAAGTACGTCTTGGTGTTGACTATTTTGATGAGAAAGAAGTGTTTGACATTCTTGCAGAACGTGTCATCTATACAGGTGAGATTGATCGCTATTTCAATTATCAGTTTGGACATTTGGAGTACCGCACCGTGTCGTTCGATACACAGTTACTGGAAGGTACATCAAACTATCAAGGCAATGCAGTTGTCAACTTTACAGATTCTGAAACTCCATTCACACGAATCATAGAGCATAAGCATTTCGAGATGTTTGGAGAGCAGATAGATAAATGTCCTGACACAGTCATCTCGTGCGAATACAGCAAGGAATGGCAACCAGGAGACGAACCTTACTATCCTGTAAATGATGATAGAAATGCGGAATTGTACTGTAGATACAAGGCTCTTGCCGATAGTCAGCAGAAGGTGATATTCGGTGGCAGATTGGCAGAGTATAAGTACTACGACATGCACAAAGTGATAGAGCGAGCATTTGAACTGACAGAGTCATTGTAATGCCCGACAAAAGATAATAATATGCTGAAAGTGAATTTGAACAAGATATTTAGCGACAATAAGCGCACAGCCTTGATCAGAAAGAACGTGCTGTTCTCTTTCTTGATTAAAGGTTGGTCTGGACTTGTCACTTTGCTGCTTGTTCCGCTCACTTTGAAGTGTTTGGGTGAATACACCAATGGAGTGTGGATAACTATTTCCACTACATTGCTGTGGATAGACAATATGGATATCGGTTTGGGTAATGGACTTCGCAACAAGCTTGCCACTTTTTTGGCTCTCGATGATTATGAAAACGGCAGAAGGGTTGTGTCGTCCACATTCATGATGCTTATATTCATAATAGTGCCTGTAGTTTTATTACTTGTTGGCTTGATATCAGTGGCAGATATCTATACTTTCCTGAATGTGGATGAAGAGATTATACCTACGCTGGCTTCTGTGCTTTCCGTTTCAGTCATTTTTGTTTGTGGCACATTCATATTTAAGTTTATAGGCAACTTCTATATGGGGCTTCAATTACCTGCCGTCAACAATTTCCTTATCGTGAGCGGGCATACGTTAGCATTATTGCTGACATTCATTCTCTATCTTACAGAGTGCCATTCACTTATGCTGATTGCCATCGTCAACACGTGTTCTCCTTTGATAATCTATTTGATTGCTTATCCATACACATTCTATATTCGCTATCCAAAACTGCGCCCATCCGTGTCCTGTTTCGACAAGAGTATGGTAAAGGGCGTATTCAATATCGGCATGAAGTTTTTCATACTTCAGATATGCGGAACCATCCTTTTCCTCTCTTCGTCATTGCTTATATCTAAGATATTCAACCCGTCGTATGTCACGCCATACCAGATTGCATACCGCTATTTCAGCATTGTGCTTGTGATGTTCACAGCTATCAGCAATCCTTATTGGTCTGCCACAACAGACGCTTACGCTCGTGGCGATATGGATTGGATAAAGAAATCTAAGCGACAGATAGAGAAACTGCTTTGCGGACTTGTTTGCTTGATGTGTGTCATGGTGATGCTATCAGGTTTTGTGTATAATATTTGGATAGGCGATGAAATAGAAGTGCCATTCGAACTGACAGTGTGCATGGCTTTGTATATCATGGTGCTTATTGCAAGCATGGCTTACTCTAATTTCCTCAATGGCATGGGAGTACTTCGTTTGCAGATGATATTTACTGTCACAGCAGCTGTGCTGTTTATTCCTGCATCTGTGCTGGCAACAAGCATTCACTACAACATCATTAGCATACTTGCTGTGCTTACGTTGGTCAATGCGCCAGGACTCATAGTGAATCGTATGCAATTGGTCAAACTTCTGAGCGGAAAAGCGTCTCAGTTCTGGACAAAGTAAAGGAGGAAGAGTATGGAAAAAAAGATAGCGATACTGTTAGCCACATACAACGGAGTAAATCACATTGCAGAACAGCTCAATTCTCTCCTTGCCCAAACACATCAAGGCTGGGAACTGTATATACATGATGATGGCTCTAAGGATGGCACTGTGGAGATTGTGAAGGAATATGCTGCAAAACACGATTGCATACATTTGCTTGATTATCCAGGCCAGGGCGGTGCGAAGAATAACTTCTTCAGTCTTCTATACAATGTTGAGGCAGACGTGTATCTATTTTGTGATCAAGATGATGTATGGCTGCCAAACAAGGTGGAAGTGTATGTTGCACGTCTGTTAGAAGAAGAGAAGATGCATCCTGATACACCAATCATTGTCCATTCCGATCTGTATGTCACTGATATCAATCTGAACGTGATCGATGAATCGTTTCTTGCATTTTCTGGCATCCATCCCCAGTTCATAAGTACTTTTGCAGAGAGTGCTGCCACGGGCTTTGTGACTGGATGTGCAATGTGTTTCAATAAGCGTGCAAAGGAAGTGACGCAGGTTCCTTACGACGAGGCAGAGATGCACGATGCTTGGATAACCTTATGTGTGATGCGAGAGGGAGGAGTAATCAGTTTTATTCCTCAGCCGCTCATCTACTACCGTCAACACTTTGACAACACAGTAGGTGCTCGCGATGTGAAAGTACTTACAATAGGTTACCGAATCAAGAACTTCAAGCGAATAATAGAAAGTCACCGTTCACACTATGCCATGCTCAAGGCCTTAGGTTATGGCTCGTTTGCTAAATATGTGTGGAACAAGATATTATACAGAAAAAGAATAAACAAGTATAGAAGTGAAATAAAACATAAATAAGATGGAAGAAAACAAAAAGCATACTATTGAACTTAATGTGCCAGCACTATGGAAAGCGCTTGTTGCCGACAAGAAGAAACTCATTATCTATTCTGTTGTGGCAGGCGTGATAGGCGTTATCATTGCTTTCAGCATTCCAAAGGAATATGAAGCAGGCGTTACGCTTGCTCCTGAAACATCGTCAAGCAATGCTTTGACATCCAGCATCTCATCTCTCGCTTCGATGGTGGGCATGGACATGGCAATTGGCGGTGGTCAAGATGCAATCTATCCTGAAATCTATCCTGACCTTATGCAGTCAACAGACTTTATTGTAAGCCTCTTCTCCATTCGTGTCAAGTCGATGGATGGCGAAATAGACACAGACTACTACGACTACCTCACCAAGCGCCAGAAGGTGGAGTGGTGGAGCTATCCCCTCATCTTCCTAAAAGAATTCACAAAGAAATTCACTGCAAAGGAGAACCGTCCTTCTGCTACAGGCGACAAGATTGATCCTTTCTTCCTCTCTCGCGATCAGTTTGAGGTTGTGAAGGGTATTAGAGGACTCATCGATTGTTCTGTTGATAAGAAGACAAGCGTTATTTCATTCTCAGTGAAAGCCCAAGATCCGCTCATCGCTGCAACTCTTTGCGATTCCATCAAGGAGCGCTTGCAGGTGTTCATCACCAACTACCGCACAAGCAAAGCACGAAACGATCAGGCATACATGGAGAAATTGTGTGAAGAGGCTCGTCTCGACTATGTTAAAGCTCAGGATGCCTATGCAGCCTATGCCGATGCACATAAGAACTCTATTCTTACTGCGTATGTGGCTAAGCAAGAAGAACTTGAAAATGAACTTCAGTTGAAGTACTCTATCTATCAGCAGGTGTCCCAGCAGCTCCAACTTGCCAAGGCAAAGGTGCAGGAACGCACTCCTGCCTTTACAGTTGTTCAATCCATCTCTGTACCTGTCAAGCATTGCAACAAGCCGAAGATTCTTGTGTTGGCAATATTCATGTTCTTAGGAATCATCGTGCGCGTGTCAATGATAATGTGGCAGAAGCGTAAGGACGTGTTTGAATTGAACCTATAATAACTACGCGCTAAGTATCAATAACGTATATTCAATCTTAAGATATTCTGCTTTTATTTCGATTCATTCAAATTTCTGTATTTCAGTATAAACCTCAGCTTTAAACAATGCAGCAGTCACAATCTCAAAATATATGGCGTCTGTGCTATGCATCGCGCAAGCTCTATCTGCTTGTTTCATGCATCAGCATCGTCCTTGGCTTGCTGCTATTCTTTTCTTTGCCTCGCTTATATAGCGCCCAGGTTCGTATAGCTGATGAGAATCAAACTACAGAAATGACCTTCCACATCCCAGACTGGAACTGGTCCAAGTTGTCCAAACTCAATGCCAACAATGCTCAAGAGGACATGGAGGTGTTTCCTGAGATAATCAATTCCCAGGACTTTCTTGTTAGGATGTCGGAGGTTCAGATACCGAATTATGGAAAAACATACGGCGAACACATACAAGAGAACTTCCATCTTCCGTGGTATGAATACTTGTTCAATGGATTGCAGCGTATGTTTGGCGACTACACAGATGAAGAGTATGTGATAGACGTGCTCGATGATGTCATTTCTTATAGCTCTGCACCACGATTCTCGCTTGTTACGTTTCAGGTACTTGACCCCGATCCTTATGTGGCTGCCACAATGGTGGACTCCGTACGTGTCGTGATGGAAAAAAGACTAGTGGACTATCGTTCAAGCAAATCTGTTGAAGATGTGCGAGTGGCCCAAGATGTGCTCAGCAATGCAAAGTCAGACTATCTGAATGCGGTTGAAGCTATGGCTAATTACTCGGAAACGCACAAGAACAACAATACTGTTGAGGTTCAATCAACGCTTCTCACGCTACAAGGCGAAGCAGAAAACTTAAAGAACGTATATTCCATAGCAGCTATGGAACTTTCGCGTGCCGAGGCAGCAGTGCAGCAGAAGGCAGCTCCATTCGTTGTGTTGAAAAGTGCCACAGTGCCTCAGTCACCATCCACTCCTATGGTGCTAAGTTATATACTTTCTTTTTTTACTCTTGGCATAGTGTTCACAACATGGTATGTGTTGTATAAAAGAAAAGGCAAAAAGACTACGCAAGCAGGAGTGTTCAATTATTTTGCCCCTTGGACAATAACAATAGGAATTTGGACTGCTATCATAATAATGACCTTGATGCAGCGCCAGAGCAACGTCCTTTATCCTGTCACAGAGCAGTTCGTTATTAGCCTTTCTCTATGGTTGCCAATTTTCGTGGCATCATCGTTAATTACGTATGTGCTGCTTCCTTCAAAGTCAGATTCTGATGACACATGCATTCAACCGGTTCCTTTCAATAGATTTGTATTTAAGACTATCTGGATAATCTCATTGATTATCACTCCACTTTATTTATACAACATTATGAAGATTGTAAGTCAGTTCGATATGGCAGACCTTTTCTACAATCTTCGTCTTCTTGCGGTGCACGGTGATGAGAGCTACGGCTTCCTCAACTATTCGCTCGTGTTCAATCAGGCTTTGTTCCTTGTGGCAGTATGGCGTTATCCTCACATGCCTCTTTGGCAGCTTCTCTCCATCTATGCAGTCAATATGATGTCATGTTTTGCCATAATGGAGAAAGGTGGATTCTTCCTATTGGTTGTCACTACGATGTTTGTGCTTTTCCAGCGTGGTATTATAAAGGTGCGTTCCATCTTCATCACTATTGCTGTGCTTGTTGTTGTTTTCTTCTTCATCAACTTCATGCGCTCAGAACAGACTACAGAGAATGCCACGAAAGAGATGACATTCATTGACTTCTTTGCTATCTACGTGCTCTCGCCTCCTGTAGCATTCTGTCGTCTTCATCCTGATATAAGTGGGCAGTTTGGTAGCCACACGTTTGAGGTTATATATTTGTTCCTCAATAGATTTGGAGGCAATTACGAGGTTAATTCCAAGTTGCAAGAGTTTGTGTGGGTTCCGCTCCCAACAAACGTATATACCATCTTCCAGCCATTCTACCAAGATTTTGGCTATGCTGGCGTATGCTTCTTTGCCATGATATACGGCATAGCTTCAGGCTGGATATATCGTATGTTTCGCAATGGAAGTGGATTTGGCAGATGCATATACTCTTATTTTGTATATGTGCTCATTCTGCAATTCTATCAGGAAAATATCTTCCTCAGCCTTGTATTCTTTGTTCAGCTGCTATTCTTTGTGTGGCTGATGCATCAAAAAACAATACGATTTAATCTGTTCAATTCTAAATGAAGGTAATTGCATTGATGTCAACATATAATGGCGAGCGTTTTTTGCAGCCACAGATAGACTCTATAATCTGCCAAAAGGATGTAGAGATATCTGTGTTGGTCAGAGACGACGGATCAACTGACTCCACGATGTCATTGCTGGAAAGCTATGTGAAGCAAGGAGCAAGCCTGTTGCACTACTCTGGGGCAAACTTAGGGCCAGCTCGCAGCTTTATGCAGTTGCTCGCCGATGCTCCATTGTCCGATTACTATTGTTTCGCTGATCAGGACGACTATTGGAATCCAGAGAAAAGCAGTGTGGCAGTTAGCGCCTTAGAAACGTACACTCATCAAAACATCCCGGCACTCTACTTCTGTCAAACGCAATTGGCAGACGAGCAGCTCAGTCCCTTGCCATCCGTAATAATCAATCCGCTTCTCACATTGGGAGAAAGTCTTGTCTATCAGTTTATAGGGGGCTGCACAATGGTTATGAACGAAGCGATGAGAAAGATTGTTCTGCAGTACACTCCAAAGCGCCTTTTCATGCACGACGTTTGGGTATACTGCATTGCACAATCTGTGGGGGCAAAGATCGTGTTTGACTCTACGCCTCATATGCTATACCGTCAGCATTCCAATAACGTTGTTGGTCAGGGATTCAGCAAGTTCACCGCCCTCAAGCGTCGTTTCAACCGTGTGTTTGGAGGTAGCCATGTACGTTCTGTCATAGCAAAAGAGCTGATTGAAGGCTACGCCTCGGCAATGCCAGAGGAGAATATGCAGATGGTGGCAATGATGGCTAATTATGACCAGAGCATGAAGTCGCGATTCCAATTGGCTTTCGACAAACGCTTCGTGTGCTCTAATAAGAAAACCTATAGGCTGTTCCAGATGGCTGTTCTGGCAGGAAGCTTATGATTGAAACAAAAGAGATGAAACCAAAGATATCTATAATAACAATAACATATAACAGCAAGCGTTTTGTTGAAGAAGCTATTCTGAGCGTTCTGTCGCAAGACTATCATAATCTTGAATATATCATAGTGGATGGAGGCTCAACCGATGGCACTCTTGACATTGTCCGTGCCTACTGTGACAAGGGCTCAGCTGTGGCAGAGAATGGGTTGAAGCACAGCATCGCTAAGGTACTGTCAGAACCCGATGAAGGCATCAGCGATGCTTTCAATAAGGGTATAGCATTGGCAAGTGGCGATGTTGTTGGCATCATCAATTCTGACGACAAGCTTCTTCCTGGCGCGCTTTCTGCCATCGCCTCGCATTATGATGCATCGGTCGACATATATCGCAGCAACATCATCATTTGGAATGAAGAGACTGATGCTCGCTTCAAGGAAGTGCCTTCAATGACGTTTCCACTCATTCCGCTGTCCATCCATGTGGCTCACCAAGGCACGTTTGTCTCTGCCAACTGCTATCGTCAATTCGGCGGATTCGACAAGCGCATGAAGTTTTGTATGGATCGCGATTTTCTTTTGCGTTGCTACAGAGGAGGAGCCAAGTTCCTTTATGTTGATAGCGAAACTGCCACCTACCGCATGGGAGGCGCAACTAGCAGCGCTATTTCGAAAAAGCGCAATGACTACCTTCTGCTCATCACGAAGAATGGTGGATCATGTCTTCAGGCAGAAGTGTTCTATTTATATATGTGCATGCGCGAAGTGGTGAAGTCTGCAATCAGCATCTTTGGCTCTGATGCAAAGAGAATGTTGAGATATAAAAAAGTCGAAAGTAGGTAAGTAAATGAAAAAGATATTGATGGTGGTGAACGAAGATCGTTTCTTCCTCTCTCACAGAAAAGATATAGCTTTGCGTGCCAAGCAAGAAGGGTGTGACATAAAGCTTGTGGCAAAAGACACAGGTCAACGTAGTGATGTTGAGGCTCTTGGCATAGAAATGATAGAGCTCCCAATCAATCCCACGGGAATGAATTTGAAGGAAGAACTTAAGACGCTTCGTTTCCTTTATAATCTATACAGAAAAGAGCATCCAGATGTGGTTCATCATGTTGGGCTTAAGAACATCTTGTGGGGCGGTCTCGCCGCAAAGTTTGCTAAAGTGCCAGGTGTGCTCAATGCAGTAAGTGGATTAGGCGTTCTCTTCTCTGGCGACTCACTGTCACGTACAGCCACAATGGTGCTTAAAGTCATGCGTTTTTCCAATATTGGGATGAATGTGGCTGAACTTTTCCAAAATGAGGAAGACAAGCAGTTGTTCCTCGCAAGAAAAGTTATTGCTCCAGGGCAATGCTACTTCACAAAAGGCTCTGGAGTGGACCTGAACGAATATCCCTTCACTCCAGAACCTGCAGATTCTATGCTGCGTGTTATGTTTACAGCCCGTATGGTTAAGGAAAAGGGAATGATTACTTTGATTGAAGCTGCAGAACTCCTGCGCTCTCAGTATGAGAATAAGGTACAGTTCCTTCTCTGCGGATTACTATCCAATAATCCTAAGGGCATAAAGAAACACGAGTTGGAAGCTCTTTGTGACGGCAATTACATACAATGGCTGGGGCATCGCTCAGACATTCCGCAACTTCTTCAAAACTGCCATGTAGTAGCCTTCCCAAGTTACTATCGCGAAGGAGTGCCTCGTTCCCTTATTGAGGCATGCTCAGTGGGACGTCCTATCATCACATGTAATTCTATTGGTTGTAAGGATGTCGTTACTGATGGAGAGAATGGATTCCTAATCGAACCTCAGGATTCTAAAGCACTTGCAGAACGTCTTGACACACTCTTCTCCAATCCTAATCTTCGCAAGCAAATGGGAGTCAAGGCACGCTCTAAGGCAGAGCGAGAATTTGCATTGTCTTTAGTTGTTGACAAGCACATGGAAATCTATAAGAAGTTGTTTGGATGACAATGTACAGGGTGCAGTTCACGAACCTTGTTTAATGTGGAATATATTATTAGTATTTCCGGAATTTAAGTTTTGTGTTGCTGTTCGACAATGTTAGGGAAGATGATGTGGCCTTCTCTATAGAATAGCACACCTTGAGTTTCCCCTTGTGAGAAGTGTCGGTTTCAGGATATATGCCCCATTGTGCCAAAACAGTAAGGTCGCGTTCGTTAGTGTCCATCCATTCGTTATTGTCTGCTGCAGTTGCATTCTCTGATGGATTGCATAGGTCGTATATGTTTAGCGTATTGCCGTTATGCTCTGAATGGGCAAAGAACTCTTTCTTATGTTCTGCATCACCTACGTTCGTGAACTGTATCAATCTCAAACGGAAAGACCAGTATATCCGCTGTGATTTGACATCAGTATTTGTTCCTGCGTGTTCAATAGACGTCAGTTGCCACATACCGTCAAGGTCGCTGTCGTCAGGAAGTTTATCGCATGCAGTAAATAGAGCAAATGCGAATAGTATGTATAGTAGATTTTTCATAAAGTGTTAAAGATTGAATAGTTTACGTACTGTGAGTTGCGCTCCGAATGTGTTGCCAACTATGTCGCCATTGGAGAGACCAAGCGAGAGGGTAGAGGACCATCCTGCAAACTTAGCAGGCTTGTATGTCGCTTCTGCCATGTAGTGTTGTTCGCTTATTACATCTTGGAAAGGTGTTGCGTATGTACCCCAGTTGCGTGTGAAAGTTGCAAGTGCTCGCCAATGAATCTCTGAGGTCGGATCACCGTCAAGTCCAAAGTGCCATGCTTGTATTCTGTTGTTCTTGAATGTTAATTCATTATCGCAGTTATATACTGGCGATGTAAGGAGAGGGTTGCCTATTGCCATGCCCCAATGCTGCCAGCCAGAATAGATGTTGTGGTGATAGTAGTTGTCGCGGCCAGCAATAGCATCAGGCAAGTTGTTTGTGCCGTCGTGATAAACAGGACCAGATTGGTCCTTGGTACTAATATGCTCAACCAGCAAATGACTTACGATATCATTCTTTGGCAATTTAGCGTCAAAGCCTATTAAGTGGTCGTAGATGCCATACTGAACGGTAAGCATAGAATGGTCTTCGAAGAACCTCTCGAAGTAAGCTCCAACTGCCCAGTCAGAGTTTTTATACTGGAGTCGCATATTGTAAGAGCCAAGCGTATTGCCTGCTGCATTCTTGTTCACACCGTCAGTCACATCGCTACTGCCCACAGGCATGAATGCATGCCAGAAAGCGTTAAGGTTAGATGGTTGTTCTATTGTTGTTAATCCGTTAGTGCCTCTGCCTTGTACGTTGTAAGCTGTTCCTCCGAAGATGTTGAACATCTGAATGCCAATTTCGTATGTGATAGGGAACACTTCCTCACGTCCCAACTTCCAATACAGAGCCTTTTCGTGGTAGAGTGTGTTGGAAGTGTATTTCATTGTCTGTTTGTCATCAACCCAATCTTCTTGCCATGCTCCGTCGGTGGTGATGCCGAACCCACCTCTGGCTCTGATCTTCCACCAGTGGTCGGTGAATGGAACGGAAAAGTAGTCAAGGTTGAGCAGGACTTCAGGTATTGGGCGTGCATTGATGCCTTGCGAGAGACCGCCAGAAGTGATCTGGTTATTGCGCAGGTCAATACCATGCTCTTTCGCTCCGACAGTGAGAGTTGCTTTTTTCCATTGTAGCTGCGCGTATGCTTGATGGATGAAGAATTCGGATTGAGCATTCTGCGTGAACTGGAGGTCGAGTCCGTAGCCGAATCTCCATTGGCAGAGTGTGTCGGTAGAGAGTGTTCGCGAAAGCGTGACACGTTCGTATGCAGAATTGCCGAATGGCGAAACAGTACCATGCTTGTTACTTGACAGCCAAAGCGGTGCGTTGTCTCCAGTGCTGACAATGGCTGAGGCTTCGATGTTGAGGCTGAGTCCATCGGTAAGTGATGGTTTGTTTTGTGCCCAGAGCGAGAGGATACTAAGCAATGAGGCACAAAATGTGAATATATGTTTCATTTTCTTAGTGTGCTTTGATTTTCTCCACAGTGAAGATGAATATGCTGTATATAATTATATCAGAAAGGATGATTGTAGTGATGCTTATTCCGAATATGTTGAGTCCGTAGTTAAGTGAGCAGAGGGCTATGAACAGGATAATGATGGTGAAAAGGGTCCAGTGCATGTTGATGCCTGTTTGCATGATGCGGTGGTGTATGTGTGTCTTGTCAGGGGTAAAGATTCCTTTGCCTTGGAAGAGACGAGCAAAGGCGACTCGAACGACGTCGAAGGTCGGGATGATGAGCAGCGAGAATGAGATAAGAAGGGAGTTCTCGCGGTATGGGAATACGAGTCCGTTAGACATCTGGTATTTGATGGCAAGGTATGCAATCACGTAGCCAAGGAAGAGGCTGCCAGAGTCGCCCATGAATACTTTATTGCCGCCTACTTTTCCAAACATGTTGAATAAGAAGAAAGCGAACACTGCGCCTGCCAAACTGAAAGCGAGGATGCTAAAGTTGTGACCGTGTAGCATCCAGTAGAGTACACCGAAAGTGCATAGTATGAGAAAGGAGAGTCCTGATGAGAGTCCGTCGATGCCGTCAATGAGATTCATGGCATTGACGATGAGGAGGATAATGAATACGGTGAGTGGGTAGGCTGCGATGAATGGTATTTCGTGTATGCCGAGGAAACCGTGCAAGTCGTTGATGATTAGATTGCAGAGTGGGAAAACGAATGCTGCTGCACCTTGTATGATGAACTTGTGAGCGGCTTTCATCTCTTTGATGTCATCGAGCACTCCGATTAGGTAGATGACTATGGCACCACAGGTCATGCCTATAGTAGAAATGTTGATGGTGAATGATTTGTTCATTCCACCGAGCAGTATGGCGAGTCCTGCAGCGAAGCCTGCTATCATTGCAGGAAGGAATACCACTCCACCAAGACGCGGCACAGCAACCTTATGCATCTTGCGTGCGTTAGGCTGGTCGTAGAGACCGAGATGGCGGCACAGTCTTGTGACTATGGGCGTAGCTATAGCAGCAAAGAGGAAGCTGACAATGGCTGATGCAATTTCTGGAATATATGTTGTTGTCATTATAGTTGATGTGTTTTTGCTTTAACATTACTTAATAAACGAATTTCATATATTCTTTATTGTGGAAAAGATACAAAAAAACGTCTCAATAATGAGACGTTTTCTTGGCATGAAATATTATGCTTTATTACTTTGCGAATGCTACGGCACGTGTTTCGCGGATAACTGTGATCTTGACCTGACCAGGGTAAGTCATCTCGTCCTGTATCTTCTTAGCGATGTCGGCACTGAGAACGTCAATCTCCTTGTCGCTGATCTTGTCTGCGCCAACGATGACGCGAAGCTCGCGGCCTGCCTGAATAGCGTATGTCTTTGTAACTCCAGGGTAGCTTGCTGCAAGGTTCTCAAGGTCGTTGAGACGCTTGATATATGCCTCAACAATCTCACGGCGAGCACCTGGGCGTGCACCAGAGATAGCATCGCACACCTGCACGATTGGAGCGAGAAGGGTAGTTGGCTCCATTTCCTCGTGGTGAGCACCGATGGCATTGCAGATGTCAGCCTTCTCCTTGCACTTTTCTGCAATCTGTGCGCCATAGAGAGCATGTGGGATTTCAAGCTGCTCGTCTGGCACCTTGCCTATGTCGTGAAGGAGACCTGCACGGCGTGCTTTCTTTGGATTGAGACCAAGTTCTGCTGCCATGACGGCACAGAGGTTGGCAGTTTCGCGTGCGTGCTGAAGGAGGTTCTGGCCGTATGATGAGCGGTACTTCATTTTGCCGACAATGCGGATGAGATCTGGGTGCAAGCCATGCACTCCGAGGTCGATTGCGGTGCGCTTTCCTGTTTCGATGATTTCTTCCTCTACCTGCTTCTTCACCTTAGCCACTACTTCCTCGATGCGTGCAGGGTGGATACGTCCATCGGCTACGAGCTGATGGAGAGCGAGGCGGCAGATCTCGCGACGAACAGGGTCGAATGCACTGATCACAATAGCTTCTGGGGTGTCATCAACAACAATCTCTGTACCTGTCGCTGCCTCAAGGGCACGGATGTTGCGTCCTTCACGACCAATGACGCGTCCCTTGATCTCATCAGAATCAATATGGAATACACTGACAGAATTCTCTACAGCAGTTTCTGTTGCTACGCGCTGAATAGACTGTATGACAATCTTCTTTGCTTCCTTGTTTGCTGTCATCTTCGCATCGTCAACAATCTCGTTGATGTACTGCTGAGCCTGAGTCTTGGCTTCTTCTTTGAGACTCTCGATGAGGGTTTCTCGTGCCTCGTCAGCAGAGAGTCCGCAGAGACTCTCGAGTTTAGCGCGTTGCTCCTTCATCACAACTTCCACTTCCTGCTTGCGTGCATCGAGAAGAGTTTGCTGGCGATCTATGTTCTCCTGTTGCTTGTCAATGTTTGAAAGCTGCTTGTTGAGGTTATCCTTGAGGTTGTCATTCTCCTTCATTTTCTTCTGAAGATCTTCTTGACGCTGGTTGAGCGAAAGCTCGCGCTGCTTGAGCTTGTTTTCGAATGTCTGCATCTTCTGGTTGCGCTGGTTGGCTTCCTTGTCAAGCTCTGCCTTGCGGTTGAGGTATTTCTCTTTAGCTTCAAGCTCTTTCTTGTTCTTGATTGCCTCAGCCTCAATTTCTGCTTCCTTGATGATTTGGTTGTATTTCTGCTTCACGATGTAGCGGAAGAGTACGAATCCTAATACTCCACCCAAGATTAGGCAACCCACTGCAATGATTATTGATATTGCTATATCCATGTTGTTTAGTTATTTGTATAGGTTTTTTATTGTTAAAAAATAAGCACAATCCAATACTCCGCACCTATACTAAGGCACGAACTACTGAAATTGTGCTAAATTGTCGATTCTCAATGTGTTATTTATAACGCATCAATCTCTTTTTCCAAGTCTTTCATCATCTCCACGTATGGCAGTGTGTCTTGCCTGTCGGATGCTTTCACTGTCTCAACAGCTGTGTTGAGCATTGCCATGACATAGTAGTACTTGTCGCTTGGCAGCGATGGGTATGCATCTCGCAGTCGCTGTATCTTGTGTTGGATAAGCGAGGCGGCGTCACGGTATATCTTTTCCTCTTCAGGCGACGATACCTGGAGCGGTAGCGGAACATCTTCAATCGTGACATTTATGTTGATTTTCCCTGCCATAGCTGTTAGTGTTAGTAACTACTTGCTTGTGTATTGTTAATGAATCATTCTTCGCCAGCTTCTTCTGTGTCGGCTGAAAGAATGCTGATGCATTTGTTTATTTCACGAACCAAACGGGTGATCTTTTGCTTAGACTCTTTAATGTCTGAGTCGGCAATGTCGATCATTTTCGCCAATTTCAGGTTCTTGTAGTCGTTAGTGCGCTGAACTAACTCACTCTTTAGACGCTCTATCTCGGCATCTTTTCTCTCCAGTTCTGAGTAAAGGTCAGCGTTTTCCTGCTTGAGCACACGAAACTTGGCGAAGACCTGTCGTACCTTCGCTTCAAATTTCTTCATTGACTGTCTTTCTTCTGCTGTCATTTTATGCTCTTGAGGCAACTACAATTTGTTAAATCTTTGCAAATTTATACAAAATGATTATTTTTTCCAATTGTTTTGGTTAAAAATGTCATTTTTTCGCAAAGAAAAACTCTTCTTGAAGCTTATTTCTTCATTTTTGCCTCAGCTTTTGCCACTTCCTCGTCTGTTGGGTTCGGCTCTTTCTTTGCTAAGGTGATGATGTTGTACACGTACTCTTTGATCCACTCTTCGCTGAATCCGAGCATCTGCTGATACTTGCGGATTGCGAATACTGTCTTGCGCACACCGTTGTCGTTCCAAGCGTCCTTGGTGAGGATTTCGTGTACTGTATTGTCGATGACTTTTTTCATCATTCCTTTCATAAAGCTTGGGATGCGGAACTTCCATTTGAGGAGGTTGCCCATGAGCATCATGAGGTCTTGTGTGAATCCCTGGAAAGCATACAAGTAGTTCTGCACCTGTGTCTGGTTCTTACAGCCTTTCTTTATGCTCTGGTCTATTTCCTTGAAGAATTCATCACTCACGCCGTAGAGGTCGTGTAGCATCTTGGCGCAGGCTTTCTTCTCCCCTATGCCGAGGCGATTGTTGACTGTTGGTACTCGCAGCGAGCGCTTGAAGGCTGCCATGTCTGGAAGTGCAGCGAGATTAGATATGCCGAGGTTTGACGCCAGCACGCTCTGGAAGTAAACACGTATAAGCGTCATGAAGTCTTCCATTCCTCCCACGTTTTCTTTTTCTTTTTTCTTGAAAATATCAAAGAAACTCATTTTTGTTTTTAGTTTTATTATTATAATATGTGTTACATGTTAGTTGCATATGCTTTTGTACAAAGGACAACCTTCGTGAATGATGGCTCAGAAGTATAGGTATAAAGCATGTGGATTAGTAAGCATTACCTTTCTCTTGAGCGAAGAGGACATTTGTAATAGTCTTGATTATAATCTTAATGTCAAGAAGGAAAGTCCAGTTCTCAATGTATTCAATGTCTTTCTTTACGCGGCCTTCCATTTGGTCGATGTACTTTGTTTCGCCACGGAAGCCAGAGACTTGGGCTAAGCCTGTGATGCCAGGTTTTGCGAGATGGCGAACCATAAAGCGGTTGATGAGCTTTGAGTACTCTTCGGTGTGCTTAAGCATGTGAGGGCGAGGTCCTACGATTGACATGTCCCCCTTGAACACATTGATGAACTGAGGGAGCTCATCGATGTTAGTCTTGCGCATGAAGTCTCCGAATGGGAATTTGCGAGGGTCGTCCTTTGTGGCTTGTATTTTGTCTGCATCGTCATTCTCTTTCATGGAACGGAATTTGATGCATTTGAATATCTTGCCGTCAAGACCAGTTCTGTCTTGCTTGAAGAATATTGGACCAGGAGACTTTATCTTAATCATAATTGCTACGAAGATGAATATCCAAGGGAACACAAAGATAAGTACAAATGTAGAGAATAAAATGTCGAAAAGCCTCTTTATGGCTTTGTTCACAGGATTTGAGAGTGGTTCTTCTCTTCGTGCGATAAGCGGGATGTTGTCAACGAGAGAGAAGGACATGTTGCCGTCAAAGACATCGATAGCAGGGACATAATAGAAACGAATCAAATGGTTGTCGCAGAACTTGTAAATCATATTGATGTAAACCTGTTGTTCCTTAGGGAAATATCCATAGATCTCATTTATGTTGTTGTGTTCTGCAAGCCATTTGTACACATCATTGATGCCGCCAAGTCGCAGTGATGCATACTCCTGATCTTGACATTCGCCGTCAAAAAATGTGCCTAATATGTTGTATCCATATTCTGGCGTGGAGAATGTGCGACGAAGCATGTACACTGTTGGCTCATTGCCAATGAGAACTATGCTTCTTGTGTTTTTTTGATTGGAACGGGCATGAAGAAGGAACTTTCTGATGATTATTCGCTCTGCTGATAGGCATATCGTGAATAATGTGATTGTAGAAAGCGTAAAACTGCGAGGGAAATAATCGTAAGGACGAATTAGCAGTGTAGCAAGCGAAACAAAAAGCAATGTCAAAGCACACGTCAAAAGAACTCTTTTCAGCACATCTTCTGTTTTAACAATTCTGTTTTGTATGATAGATGGAGCTAAAGAGTAGCTTGCAAGGTAGCTGATGACGTATGTTGCTACAACTGATGAAATGCTTGTCAAACCAAATAACAATCCTGGTCTTGCAAATGAAAGCAGATATAAGTAACCTATGATTACTGTGATGAGCAGAAGAACATCAATAAACAATATTCCTACTGCTAATTTTCTGTCTTTTCCCATATATTGTGATTTGAACTATTCTATAATTGCTATTTTTATGCAAAGATAAGTATTTTTTGTATATTTATAAAACATTTGATTCTTTATTTGACAAAAACAATGAAACAGAGTGTGTTTATATCTGTTTTAATGTAAAAAATCAAAGCGATAGTATGAATTTGCCACGAAATTGTTCTCTATAATCAAAATAATGACTAACTTTGCATGAAATAATAAAAATGTTTTTCTTCTTTCGTATAGCAAAGAGAGGAACAAAACACTAATTGATATTATTATAGCATTATGGATTCGGATAGTTATCCCGCGGTAGGCAGTAACCGCATTGACTTTTTATTTTTCATTAACGACAACTCAAGAAAGGCAGGAATATGGAACTGATAATAACCTATATGCTGTTGTCGTTAGTCGTGTCGGCATTATGTTCCGTACTTGAAGCGACAATTCTATCAACACCAATGTCATACGTTACGACTCTTGAAACTCAAGGAACAAAGGGTTGGCAACGACTGAAAGAGTATAAGACAAACATAGATCGTCCTATCTCGGCAATTCTTATTGTAAACACTATCGCCAATACCGTAGGTGCATCGCTTGTCGGTTCGCAAGCTGCAAGCTACGCATCAAGTGAGTATGCCACTTCAGACGAAGTGAGTATGTTTATAGGAGCGGTATCTGGTATCTTTACGTTCCTAATTCTTGTATTCTCAGAGATTGTTCCCAAGACAATAGGTTCTACATATTGGCGCAAGCTTGCTTTGCCTGCAACTGCAATCATCCATGTGCTTGTTCTGTTGACCTACGTTCTTGTCATTGTACTTGAGCGCATAACCCATGCAGTTGGTTCTACGTCCAATCAGGAGTCTGTTACACGTGATGAGGTAGCAGCCATGGTAACTGTAGGTGCTGAAGAAGGTGTGCTCGAGAAGAAAGAGAATCGTATGATTCAGCACCTTCTGAAGCTGGACAGCATCACTGCACATGAGATCATGACGCCAAGCGTGGTCGTGACTATGGCAGAGGAAGAGATGACGCTTGCAGAATTTTATAAAGACGATGAATTCAAGAATCATTCACGCATTCCAGTATATAAAGGAGACGAGAGTGACTACATCACGGGCTATGTGCTTCGCCAAGAAATATTAGAGCGTTTGGCTGAAGATAAGTTTGATGTCAAGCTCGGCGAACTTGCTCGTCCTATCCTTTCTTTCTCAGAAGATGAGGATGTGTCTGACATTTGGGAGAAATTGCTTGAGAAGAAAGAGCATATCTCTATTATCATTGACGAATACGGATGCCTGCGAGGCATTGTGACGATGGAGGATGTGATTGAAACAATGCTTGGCTTCGAGATTGTGGATGAGAAGGATGAGGTTGTTGACATGCAGGAACTCGCAAAGGCTCAATGGAAGCAGATGCAGAAGGAACAGCATAAGTGACTTGAATTGAATATGATGGTGTGATTGCTATAAAAATATTATTATGGCAGAGAATATTTTCAGCAGACAAGAACTGCTCTTCGGTGCAGAAGGAATGGACTCCATCAAATCGAAGAGAGTGATAATCTTTGGTGTCGGCGGTGTAGGCTCGTGGTGCGCAGAAAGTCTTGTGCGTTCTGGTATCCATCATCTCACAATTGTAGATTCCGATAGAGTTAGCGTCACGAATGTGAACCGACAATTGATGGCGACAACAAAGACTGTTGGACAAGTGAAAGTTGAGGTTTTGAAACAGCGCCTACTCGACATAAACCCTGATGCGAAAATAGTTGCAATAGAAGGAGTGTACAATTCTGTCACATCATATTCTTTCAATCTTCCTTCATACGACTATATTATTGATGCAATAGATTCCTTGAAAGATAAGGCTGATTTGATTTTGCAAGCAACAAAAACGAATGCCAAGTTTTACTCTTCGATGGGTGCTGCTTTGAAGATGGATCCAACAAGAATCAGCGTGGCTGAGTTCTGGAAAGTGAAAGGCTGTCCATTGGCTGCGGCTTTGCGTCGCAAATACAAATCTACCAAGACGTTTCCTTCAAAGAAGTTCAAGTGCATATTTAGCGATGAGCTGCTTCCAAACAGATTCGTAAGCGAAGAACACGATAGTCGAAAAGCACAGATCAATGGTTCTATAGTTCACGCAACAGCCATCTTTGGCTTAATGCTTGCAAGTTTAGTGCTTCAAGATTTATACAACAACAATGAAAAATGAAAAGCCGTGCTAATAACACGGCTTTTTTCATTATTAGGCATATTGTTTTTGTCTTTGCTAATCAGCCCTCTTCGCTTTCTCTTACCTCCTATTTCTGTATCCTTACACATACACAAAAGTGGTGTGGTCCACACCACCTGGCCGTTGTGGTCCACACCGCCGAAGTGTTGTGGTCCACACCACTTTAGAACATGTGAGTGCGAAAGTGTGATGCTTCAACGCAAGCAGTGTATGAATAATACAATGCTAATAAAAATGTATATCCTCAATCACCTGTGCATTGATATGCTCATTCAACTTGCGAGCCAGGTTGCGATGCTCCAGCATCAAGTTCTGCTTGAGGGCAGGAGAGAGAATCTGAACATGAAGCGTCTGATTTTTGATGTATATGGCACCCGTGTATTTCTGGATGCCATCACCCATCACCTCTGGCCATGCCTGCACTATGCGCCATTGGTTGTAAGGTGTCTCTATGCCTTCGGCGCGCATGAATTGGATGATGACTTCATCTATGCGCTCAGTGTTCTTTCTTCTCATGTGTATTACTACTGTAGGATATTTCTATACGATATGTGATGCTTCAGAAGTGATGAAGTTACATGGGATTAATAGCTCCGTTCTCTACGTGGAATAGCTTGTAGTCGCCATTCGTGCGAGCAAGTATCTTGTCGAGATTCTCGCGGTTGGTGTCGGTTATAAATATCTGACCGAATGATTCGCCGGCAACAAGGTTTACTATCTGCTCTACACGGTTTGCATCCAGTTTGTCAAAGATGTCGTCAAGCAGAAGCAGCGGTGTAGTGCGGCTGCCTGTACGCTTGAGAAAGTCGAATTGCGCAAGTTTCAATGAGACCATGTAGGTTTTGTTCTGTCCCTGTGATCCCTCGCGTTTGATAGGGTATGAGCCGAGTGTCATTTCCAGATCGTCTTTGTGTATGCCATGCAGCGAATAGCCCATGATGCGGTCTTTAGCACGATCACGCTGGATGACGTCAAGCAAAGGGCCACGCTGACAGTGACTGCTGTATCGGAGTGAGACTTCTTCGTTTCCGCCAGAGATGCGTGTGTAGAATTCTTGGAAAACAGGAATAAACTCTTCTATGAATGAGCATCGCTTTGCATAGATATGCTCTCCATGCTCAGCCATCATCTCCTCGAATACGGAAATAATGTCTTCGCTTGGCTCTTCTTCAGCTTTCAACATGGCATTGCGTTGCTGAAGCGCTTTGTTGTATGCAATCAAAGAGTTCATGTATTCTGAGTCGTATTGCGATATGACGATATCCATGAGCCTGCGCCTTTCCTCGCTTCCGCCAGAGATGAGTGTGGCATCATTGGGTGAAGCAATGATGAGAGGCAAGAGGCCTATGTGCTCGGCAATTCTCTTGTATTCTTTCTTGTTGCGCTTGATGTGCTTCTTCTGATGAAGCTTCATGCCGATGCTGATTTCTTCTTCTGTTCCATTGAGGTCATATATGCCTTGCACCATCATCAGTTCCTGGCCATGACGCACATTCATAGCGTCAATTGCATTTGCTGTGCTTTTAGTGAAAGAAAGGAAGTATATTGCATCGATAACGTTGGTTTTTCCCTCACCGTTTTTGCCGATGAGACAATTGATTTTGGAAGAGAACTCAAGTTCTGCTTCGGAGATGTTCCTATAATTGAGTATGTTCAGACGTTTTAGTATCATGGCACAAAGTTAGATATTTATACTCTAAAAAAGAAGTGTTGGGATAAAAAGTGTATTTCTGTGACTACTTTTTTTGCGAAAAGTGTTGCAACGTCATAATTATTTATTACTTTTGCACAAATTTAATACAATATGCGGTAGTAGCTCAGTTGGCAGAGCGCAAGCTTCCCAAGCTTGAAGTCGCGGGTTCGAGCCCCGTTTACCGCTCTGAAGAAAATCAGGTTAAGGTTATGTTGTTGATGACATTGATTATTGTTACTGTGCTGTTGGTGGGATTTATACTGATGTCAACAGAGCAGGCGCATCATCTCAGCCGCACTGCAGTGGCTATGGTGTGTGGAGTTGTCGTGTGGGTCATATATCTCATCAATGGTGGAGATTTTATCCGACTGATGCATGGAGACGAATATGCAGTGTTCTTAAGCGGCAGCGAATCAACAGCAGATACTATGAAATTTTTTGTGGCAGAGAAGATTGTGCCAAAGTATATTGGCGAGGCATGTTCTGTCATACTTTTCCTTATTGCAACAAACACCATCGTAGAGGTGATGCACAACAATGGCGTATTCGACTCGCTTGTAGAATGGCTACGTATGCGCAGCAGCCGATTGTTCTTGTGGATCATCTCGTTACTCACTTTTGCAATCTCTGCCAATGTGGACAATCTTACCACAGTGATACTGATGATGAGCATCATCACTCAGATAGTAAGCAGTCATCATCAGCGTGTGATTTATGCGTGTGTCATCATGATTGCGGCAAGCATGGGAGGATGCTTCACTGCTATTGGAGACATGACAAGCGTTATGCTATGGGTGAGAGGAGTGATTACCCCAACTGCATATTCTGCAGGATTGTTCTTGCCTGCAATCACAACTGTATGTGTGTTCAATTTGTTGATTTCTACCTTGCTGCATGGCAGAGTAGAAGTGTTCTCTTTCCTCTCTAGGTTTGATGGTGACGATTCATATCTTACGGCATGGCAAAAGGTGGTATTGTTGCTCCTTGGCATCATAGGTTTGTGGTTTATACCAACTTTTCATTATATTACAAAACTGCCTCCTTTCCTTGGCTCGTTATGCGTTTTGGCACTGATATGGATAGTGGAGGGATTGTTCAATCTTGAAAGAAATGGTAATGTTTTGCTTGTGCAGCGTCACTATTTCCGCAACACCGAGTTTATTGGTATGAGAATGGTCCTTTATTTCATAGGCATCTCGCTCGGCATTGGCGCACTGGCAGAATGTGGTGCTCTTGACTATGTGGGACAGTGGTTGGAGAATAATATAAATAATGTGTATGCATACGGAATAGCTACCGGAGCATTGTCCAGTATAATAGACAATGTTCCATTGATGATGTCTGGCATGAATATGTTCTCCCTCGACACGATGTCGAGTTCACATTCTGAATTCGTGCAGAATGGCATATATTGGCAATTGCTTTCATTCTGCTGTGCAAGCGGAGGATGCTTGCTGTTTGTTGGCACAATGGCAGGGCAAGCATTGCTCGAAGTGGAAAACATTAGATTCAGATGGTATGTGCGCAACTATATGTGGCGTGCCTTGGTGGCATGGATAGCAGGTTTGTGCGTGTTCTATCTAACTCATTTATAAACACACAGGCGCAATAACATATATTTTAAAAACTATGGCAAAGATCAACTGTATAGGAATTCTTACATCCGGAGGCGACTCTCCTGGTATGAATGCTGCAATACGTTCAGTCACTCGTTCTGCAATCTGCAAAGGTTTTTCTGTGAAAGGAATCTATCGCGGATATGATGGATTGGTAAATGGCGAGATAAAGACATTCACTACAGAAAGCGTAAGTAATATCATTGCTCGCGGTGGAACAATACTGAAGAGTGCTCGCAGCAAGGCGTTCATGACTCCAGAAGGACGTCAGCAAGCATACGACACAATGCAAAAAGAGGGCATTGATGCTCTCGTAGTGATTGGTGGCAATGGGTCCTTGACTGGAGCTCGTATCTTTGCTCAAGAGTTTGATGTGCCTTGCATTGGCTTGCCTGGTACTATTGACAATGATTTGTATGGCACTGATTTGACAATCGGCTATGACACAACTTTGAATACTATCGTGGATTGTGTAGATAAGATTCGTGACACTGCAAATTCGCATGAGAGAATATTCTTTGTTGAAGTAATGGGACGTGATGCTGGTTTCTTGGCTCAGAACAGCGCGATAGCGAGTGGGGCAGAAGCTGCCATCATCCCAGAGGATAGCACCGATGCCGATCAGCTTGAGCATTTCATTGGCCGTGGCATCAGAAAGAGTAAGAACTCTAGTATAGTCATCGTAAGCGAAAGTCCAAAGTGCGGCGCAATGTTCTATGCTGACCGTGTTAAGAAAGAGTATCCTCAGTATGATGTGCGTGTTTCTATTCTTGGACATTTGCAGAGAGGCGGTTCGCCTTCTGCTCGCGATCGCATTCTTGCAAGCCGACTCGGTGCAGGCGCCGTAGATGCGATATTGGATGGACAGCGCAATGTTATGATTGGCATCAGAAATGATCAAGTTGTGTATATTCCGTTCACTGACGCTATCCGATCTGATAAGGAGATGAACAAGGGGTTGATTAAAGTGCTTGATGAGTTGTCAATTTAATGAATAAGCTTCTCACCATATTGGGACCTACTGCGTGTGGCAAAACAGTTTTTGCCGCACAATTGGCGTGTGCTCTTGATGGTGAGATAATCAGTGCTGACAGCCGTCAGGTGTATCGCGGTATGGATATAGGTACAGGAAAGGATCTTGCAGATTACTGCGTGAATGGAGTTGACATTCCTTACCACTTGATAGACATTGCTAATGCTGGCGACCGATACAATGTATATGAGTTTCAACGTGATTTCCATTTGGCTTACGAAGATATCGTGAACAGAGGCAAGACACCAATCCTATGTGGCGGTACGGGAATGTATATTGAGAGTGTGATAAAAGGGTATGAATTTGACGGAAGGGTGATGCCCGAACTTGATTCCTTGATTATTGGCCTCAATATCGACCGTGAGCTTAGGCGAGATAAGATATCAAAGAGACTTGTAGCTCGATTGGATGAAGGCATGGTGGATGAAATAAAGGGATTGCTTGAAAAAGGAGTGCCATCCGAAAGATTGATTCGCTATGGCCTTGAGTATAAGTTCGTCACACTTTATCTATTGGGCGAATTGAATTACGACGAAATGGTAAGTCTTTTAGAGATAGCTATTCATCAGTTTGCAAAGCGCCAGATGACATGGTTCAGAGGAATGGAAGAGAGACGTGGAATAAACATCAATTGGTTAAGTGTTGACATTCCTTTGGAAGAAAGGGTTGAGAAGGCAAAGAAGATGTGGAATGATTTTATGCATGACTCATAAATATACTAAATAATGGCAGAAGTAAACCGATGGGGCGTTGTGTATTGTCCGCATTCAGGATTGAGCAAGACGCACAAACGATGGAGTCTTATTCGTAAGTATTTGCAACAGCAGAGTGTTCATTACGATTTTGTGCAGTCAGAGTCGTCTGCTTCTGTGTCGCGTCTTGTCACTATGCTGTGTGAGAATGGCTATCACACTGTCGTTATTGTTGGCAACGATGCTTCGCAGAATGATGCTGTGAATGCTATAATGAAGTGTCGTGAGATGCTTCCAGAAGATTTTGCTTTTGCGATTATACCTAACGGAACTGGAAATGACTTTTCTCGCTTTTGGGGAGTTGGTGTGGATGATTACCGCATCATGATAGATGGAATAATTGCTCGCAACACTCGCAAGATAGATGTTGCATATTGCGTGTATCACGATGATGGCATTCCTCAGCGAAGGTATTTCTTGAATTGTATCAATATTGGCTTGGGTGCTCGTCTTGTGAAAACGACAAATGATGCGGCATACATTATTGGGTCGCATCGATTTTCGTTGATTCCTGCATTATTCAGACAAGTGTTTGAACGGAAGATGTTCAACCTTTCGCTTCAAGTAGAGACGGAACAAATAGAAGGAAAGTACATGTCGGTTTGCATAGGAAACAGTCTTGGATACGGACAGACTCCAAATGCAGTGCCTTACAATGGAATGCTCGACATGTCAGTCATTACTCGACCAGAATGGTGGCAATTGTTTGAGGGTTTTTGGCTTTTAGGGAAGGGACGATTTTTGAATTATAAGAATGTGCATCCTTATCGTGCAAGGCAAATTGTTGTGAATCATTTGGACAAGGCACTGGTCAGCATAGACGGAACTGCGCTTCAGACGAAGAGTCCTGAGCCATTGCATGTGTGCGTAGAAAAAGAAGCGCTTAATCTGATTATCCCATCTTATTGATTTTCTCAAGCGTCTCGTTATCGATGATCTTTATCTTTTTTCCGTCGATAGCGATAATCTTGTCTTGCGCAAATGCAGAAAGGGTGCGGATAGCATTAGAAGTAGTCATGTTTGACATGTTTGCCAGATCTTCTCGGGATAAATATATAGATAATGTGGCGCCATCTTCTTCCAATCCGTAGCAATCGCGAAGGAAGATGAGCGATTCTGCAAGTCGTCCTCTGATGTGCTTTTGTGTGAGGCTTACGGTGCGCTGGTCAGAATTGCCAAGTTCGTAAGCGAGCTTGCGAATGAAGAACATTGCTAATTCATTGTTTTCCATCATCCATTTTTCCACAACCTCTATAGGAATAAGGGCAACAGTGCATGTCTCGAATGCCGCTGCTGATGTGAGATAATTCTGGTTGGCAAAGAAAGCTCTGTAACCAAAATAATCAACAGGCTTTATCACGCGTATAATCTGAGTCTTGCCTCCGATACCATCTTTGTACACTTTCACTTTTCCGCTCACTAAGCAATGAAACATCTGAGGAACTTCTCCCTCGCTGTAAAAAATATCATTCTTCTTGTATTGCTGTACGGAAATATTCTCCTTCAACTCATGCTTTTCCTCGTTAGTGAGGTAGGCTGTGAGAGCTTGAAGGCTGTCCATAGTTTCGTTCAGTATTGCAGAATAGCTTCTTTTCATTGATTTGGTTTAGTGCGTTTGAAAAAGTGATGCAAAGTTACGTACTTGTTTCTACAATTACAAAAAAATCGCCATATTTTCTGCTGTTCAACATATTTTTATGGGGGTAATGCGGTCTCTTTGTTTTTTTTTTTGAAAAAAATCAAATAAACTTTGTTTACAACAAATAAAATGACTAATTTTGAAAACGAATATAAATTACTAACTGAATAAACTAAATAAATTAAAGCCTTAAAATACAACTATGAGTTATTTACGTTTTGACAAAACCCTGATGACTAACCTCCAGGAATCACTTCCAAAAGAGATCCTGCGTACAAACAAATCAGGTGCGTACTCTTGCTCGTCAATCGTTGACTGCAATACGCGTAAATATCACGGTTTGTTGGTTGTCCCTGTGCCAGAGCTAGACGATGAGAATCATGTTCTCCTGTCATCCCTTGACGAAACTGTCATTCAGCATGGCGCTCAGTTTAACCTTGGTTTGCACAAATATGGCGGAAATGTATTTAGTCCTAATGGACATAAGTACATTCGCGAGTGCAACTGGGAAAAGCTTCCAACAACAATATACCGTGTTGGTGGTGTAATCTTGAAAAAGGAGAAGGTGTTCCAGCATTTTGAGAATCGCATCCTTATTCGTTACACTCTCCTCGATGCTCACTCAGTGACAACACTACGTCTTCGTCCGTTCCTGGCATTCCGTGCTGCAGGTCAGTGCACTCATGAGAATGCTGGTGCAAGCCGTGAATACAGCAGCATCGACAACGGTATCAAGACTTGCATGTATCCTGGCTATCCAGAACTCTTCATGCAAATCAACAAGAAAAATGAGTTTGTGTTTGAACCAAACTGGTATCGCGGCATCGAGTACCAGAAGGAACAAGAACTCGGCTATGATTATACTGAAGATTTATATGTTCCAGGTTATTTCGAATTCAACATCAAGAAGGGCGAAAGCGTAGTATTTGCTGCTGGCGTGAGCGAACTTAAGTCAAATCAGCTCAAGAAGCTTTTTGACTATGAGTATGAAGTTCACGTGCCACGCACTAATTTCCAGTCGTGCCTTGTTAATGCTGCTCATCAGTTCCACTATGAGAAGGACGGTGAGAACTATATCATAGCAGGTTATCCTTGGTTCAAGTGTCGTGCGCGTGATATGTTCGTTTCTCTTCCTGGCCTTACTCTTGCCATTGACGAAGTTGACTACTACAAAAAGGCAATGTCGACTGCCGAGAAAGCAATCAATGATTTTATTGCTGGCAAGACATCCAATATAAAGATGTATGAAATGGATAAGCCAGACGTTCTACTTTGGGCTATATGGTGTATCCAGCAGTATGCACGCCTTGTCTCTGCAGAAGAGGCAACAAAGATGTATGGTCAGCTTGTTGACAATATTGTTAAGTTCATAAAGCAAGGAAAACATAGCAATCTCATGCTGCATGATAATGGCTTGCTCTTCACAAATGGTCGTGAGCATGCTGTGACATGGATGAACTCTGAGGTTAATGGCTATCCTGTAGTTCCTCGATCTGGATATGTAGTTGAGATTAACGCACTTTGGTACAACGCGCTTCTCTTCAATGCAGATATGCTTACTTCTGTAGGTCGTACAGCAGAAGCTGCGGAATGCACTAAGTTGGCTGACGTCGCTGGTAAGTCATTCAAGGATACATTCCTCAATGAGCATGGATACCTTCTCGACTATGTGGATCAGGGCTTCATCTCATGGAGCGTTAGACCTAATATGCTTATCGCTTCTTCATTGGATTACAGTCCTTTGTCAACTCCAGAGCGCAAGCGCATATTCGACATTTGTACTAAGGAACTCCTCACTCCAAAGGGCATTCGTTCCCTTTCTCCAAAGTCGGGCGGCTATAACCCAATATATGAGGGTGGTCAGGCTCAGCGTGATGCTGCTTACCATCAGGGTACTGTTTGGCCATGGCTTTCAGGATTCTATCTTGAGACATGCATGAAGGTTTACAAGCGTTCTGGTCTTTCTTGGATAGACCGCTGCTTCGTAGGTCTTGAGGAAGAGATGAACTACCATTGCATTGGCACTTTGCCAGAACTCTTTGACGGCAACCCTCCATTCCATGGTCGTGGCGCATTGTCATTCGCAATGAATGTAGCTGCTGTGCTTCGTGTCAATAAAGTGCTTAGCAAATTCTATAACTATTAATAAAGGAGAACACAGAAGATATGAAAGTTTTAATGTTTGGTTGGGAATTCCCACCTAAAATCTATGGCGGTCTCGCCGTTGCTTCCTATGGTATCACCAAAGGAATGGTAGAGGGACAGCCTGATGCTGAAGTCACATTCTGTCTCCCTAAGCCATGTGGTGAAGAGGAAAAGTTCCTGCGCATCATAGGCATGAATCAGGTGCCTGTCGTGTACCGTGACCATGACTATGAGTATGTCAAGTCACGTATTCCAAATTATATGACTCCTGAGGATTACTATCGTTTCCGCGATAACATCTACGCTGACTTCTCATACATGAATGTGAATGATATGGGATGCATGGAGTTTGCAGGTGGTTATCCAGGCAACCTTCACGATGAAATAAACAATTTCTCTATCATAGCAGGCGTGCTTGCTCGTTCTGAGCAATTTGATATCATCCATGCTCATGACTGGCTTACTTATCCTGCAGGCGTTCATGCCAAGATGGTGAGTGGCAAGCCACTTTGTATTCACGTGCACGCTACAGATTTCGACCGTTCTCGCGGTAAGGTTAATCCTACTGTATATTCTATAGAGAAGAACGGTATGGATCATGCTGATTGTATCATGTGTGTATCTGAACTCACTCGACAGACGGTGATTAAGGAATATCACCAGGATCCTCGCAAGTGCTATGCTATGCACAATGCAGTTTACCCACTTCCTCAGGATTATCTTGATATCCCACGCATTGATAATGGTAAAGAGAAAGTAGTCACCTTCCTTGGCCGTATTACCATGCAGAAGGGTCCAGAGTACTTCATAGAAGCTGCTGACCTTGTGTGCAAGCGTTCTAAGAACATACGCTTCTGCTTTGCTGGCTCTGGTGATAAATATGAAGAGATGGTTGATCTTGCAGCAGCAAAAGGCATTGCAGATCGTTGCCATTTCCCCGGATTCCAAAGAGGTAAGCAAGTGTACGAGTGCTACAAGGCAAGTGATGTGTTTGTCATGCCTTCCGTATCCGAGCCATTCGGCATTGCTCCGCTTGAGGCTATGCAGTGCGGTACACCTTCCATCATTTCAAAGCAATCTGGCTGCGGTGAGATTCTCGATAAGGTCATAAAGGTTGACTATTGGGACATCAATGCAATGGCAGATGCAATCTACTCTCTCTGTACAAATGAAGGTCTTCACAAGTACCTTGCAGAAGAAGGCTTGAAGGAGGTTGATGAAATCACATGGGTGAACGTTAGTTTGCGCATTCGTCGCCTTTATGACGAATGCATATACAACGGAGGCTTCACGAACAAGTCTTGGGAAGAGTGTGAAGCAATTCGCGCAGATATTGATCCTATGAAAGGAAGATAAGTTATAGAAATCACATAAATAACGAATATATAATATAAAATAGATATGAAACAGATTTGTCTCTATTTTGAGATTCACCAGATAGTACATCTTAAGCGCTATCGTTTCTTTGATATTGGTCGCGATCACTATTACTACGACGACTATGAGAATGAGCGCTCAATCACAGATATAGCAGAGCGCAGTTATGTTCCTGCACTTCAAACTCTTATTCAGATGGCACGCGAGAATGACAATTTCAAGGTTGCTCTTTCTCTATCTGGTGTTGGTCTTGAACAGCTTGAGATGCATGCGCCTCAGGTGGTAGATTTGCTCGTTGAGCTCAACTCTACAGGCAAGGTGGAATGGCTTTGCGAACCATACAGCCACGGACTTGCTTCACTTGCAAACGAAGAAAGCTTCGCTGCTGAAGTAGAGAAGATGAGCAAGAAAATCAAGGAACTCTTTGGTAAGCGTCCAACTGTGTTCCGCAATTCTTCACTCATCTACAACAATGACATTGGTCAGCAAGTAGCAGCACTTGGCTTCAAGGGCATGCTTACTGAGGGTGCAAAGCAGATTCTTGGATGGAAGTCGCCACACTATGTATATAGCTGTGCAAATGATCCACGCCTCAAGCTCCTTCTTCGTGACATCAAACTCTCTGAGGATATTACAGAACGATTCTCTCGCCAGGATTGGTCAGAGTACCCTCTCTTTGCAGAGAAGTGGCTTGATTGGGTTGCTGCAACTCCAGAAGGCGAGGATGTTATCAACATCTTTGGCGAACTTGTAACATTCGGCATTTTCCACAATCTTAGCACAAATATCCTCGATTTCCTCAAAGCTATTCCTGCACTTGCAAAAGAGCGCAACATAGGATTCGTGTTCCCATCAGAACTTTGTGCAATGGATGCAGTTGGCTCAATCGATGTTCCATACAACATTTCTTGGGTTGATGAAGAGCGTGATACATCTTGCTGGCTTGGAAATGTTATGCAGCGTGAGGCATTCAATAAGCTTTACAGCATAGCAGACCGCGTACGTGTATCTGGCGATCGCCGCATCCAGCAGGATTGGGATTGTCTCCAGGCATCGAACAACTTCCGCTTCATGACTACAAAGCCTGGTTATCAATATCGTGGCATCTATGATTCTCCATACGACGCATTCACAAACTACATGAATATTCTTGGCGGCTTCATTGCTCGCGTCAACAAC
>JAZRYI010000057.1:0-13820 GCA_045600665.1 Bacteroidaceae bacterium | reverse complement strand
TACATATAATGCCAACATAGCGCCATCCATCTCACCACCATTTATCTGAGCAGTACCGCCAGCAACAACATGAACGCAAGCACCGGAACTATTAGCTATATTGTAATTGTTTACAAGTTTACCCCCATCCATTACAAAGTTTCCGTCTTTTGCAACATAAACAAGAGAACGTGGTTTGTCAGATTTGATATTACCACTCTTCAGTGTAACAGTAGCATTTGCTTTTACATAAACTACATATCCTGCATTATTCTTTTTATCAGATATATCTACATCATCGATGATAACATTTCCAGAAGAGTAGATAGCCCAAGAAGACATACCATTACTTATGAAGTCAATTTTGCCATTGGTAAAAGTTACTTCATCGTAAACAGTAAATGTTTTGTTTGCTGTAGTCGATACGGTATATCCACCAAAGTCAATTGTCAATTTTCGGGCATTTATATTACCAGTTTCTCCAATTTTGCATTCTGCAGACAAAACAACATCGCTAATTAAAGTGATGGTCTCACCACTCTGAGCAGCAGCAACAGCATCTGCCAAAGTCGCATACTCCGTCGTACCAATCTTAGCCACATTCTGTGCCCACGCACCGATGGTGAGCAGCAGACAGGTCAATGTATATATAATTCTTTTCATATTCATTTCGTGTAGTTGAAGTATAATTATGAATTATGCGTTATGAATTGTGCATTAACTTTACATCCAGATGTGGTTGTTGTCACTCGTTACGGTCTCCCAATCCTTGAGAGTGGCTGTGATCTTGATGCCAGTCTTTGTGATGTAAAGAGAGTAGATGTATTTCTTGCCTGGAAGCCATGAAGAAATCTTTCCCTTTGTGCCACCTGTAGGAGTCACATCGATGTCAGCTATGGTTGCTTCGTAGGAATCTTTGTGACCATCTGCATCTTGAACTGTAATCTTGAATTTCAAGTTTGCGAGTGACTGAGGGATGATTACATCGTGACGGTCATAATTGTTGGCAGTTATGCCACCAAGCAACTGGTATGTGCCCTTGTCACTTTCTGTATATGCTGCTGAACCATCTTCAAGTTTGATAGAGCCTGATTTATAGCCACCAAGGATTTCAATTGTTGTGTTATTGTCAAGAACAACCTTGTCATCACCTGTTGATGTAGAAAGCTTGACTTCTACCTGCGACATGACGTATTGGAAATTCATGTGGATGTTATGCTCGTCAGCACATATGCCTTGAGTTACAGGAGAAGTGTGAACTTTGCATGTTTCGTCTGCTGTGCCATCAGCTTTGCGTGGATAGCCGAGCATAAGGTCAGATGGATAAGTATTTGCAGAATATGCACCATTTTCTACAGTGATTGCAGAATTAGAAACTTTCTCTGATGGCGTACCTTCAGCTTTTACTTCTGGCCAGATGCCACGGAAGAAGTAGTGAGTTGAATGGTTAGGCCAGTAGAGCTGTGGAGTGAGAGTATATGTTGCAGATACATCTGCTTTCTTCTCATATGCTGCATTTACCTGTTCGCTAAGATAGAGCGAGAACGCCTTTCCAAAATCATTGCTGTTTGTCTCTTGTCCATAGCACTTGTCAATGGTAATCTTTGGCTCGTATGTATCTGCCTCGACATCAATCCAACTTGCTACTGTTGCAGTGACCTTTATTCCTGTCTTGCTAATTCTGAAAGTGAATACGTAGTTTTTGCCAGGTTCCATAATAGTCCATGTTTCACCAGCATTACCAGCACGCAACTGAGTCATAAGAGTGGTTGCAGATACCTTGTACGAATTGCCATCAATGCTGAATGAAACAGCATCGGTAGTTGTGTCATCAGTAAAGCTTCTTCCTGGCATTACGAGTGCTTCGAGAGTGTAGCCATTTTCATTGCCTGCATCTGGAGTTGTTTTACTCATTGAGGTAATTTCTTTAGCACTTGTTGCCTGTGAAGTAAATTCGCCAGAAGTAACATCGAAGGTGCCAGAGAGCTTGAAGCCCTTGACATAAATTGGCGCATAAGCCTCTGTGCTTGTTCCATCGAACTTGAAGTCTGTGCCATCGCCCTTGAAACCGTCACCGGGAACTAACTTGAAGGTAACTTTAGTAAGGGCATGGTAGAAGATGAGCTTGCCTTGGTCGAACTTGCCGTCTGTACATTTCATATTGCTTGCTGCAATGTTGTTGCTGAAGCAGAGGTCTTCGGCTGCTACAGTTGCTGCTGTTTGGGCAGAAGTGAGAGACCAATCGATTGTGAGGGTGTTTTCTGTGTCACTCCATGAGGCAGCAGATTTACTGCCGGGAACAGAGGATGCAGATGGAACGGTGAGAGCCCATACAGAAAGCGATGCGTCTTTGCCGTAGGCATCATCCCAGAAACGAGTGTTGTCTGAAGTGAACTTTATTGGGTTTTCATTTGATGCATTTGCTGTTGCTGTTGTGCCAATGGTAGAGCAATACATAGGACTTGCGTCAGTCTTCTCGCTCTTCATTGCCATCCAAATGTTAGTATTCTCTGGCAGAGCAACAAGAGTCTTGCCTGTACCATCAGTTGTTACGGCACGAGTGGATGCACTCTCCACGCCAACGGACAGGGAGATAGGTGTCTTGTCCGTACTCTGTGTGCTGACGATGTCGGTTTCGTTGCTGCATCCTGCGAGGGTGAGCAATGAAACAAGCATTATATTATTTAATATGTTCCTGCGCATACGTGCGATTATATATTATAGTTGTTAATTTTCAAGATTAATATCGATTGGGGATGCAAGAACCTCTTGCCAAGTAGCAAGGGTGGCTGTTAGCTCTATAGGAGTATCCCATTCTGTAGGTTTCCACTGGTAGAGTTTGCCTGCTACTATAGTTTTGGCAGGGAGTGGTTCGGAGCGGTAATGCTTTTCTACACCATCAACAATAGCGGTGACATAAAGCAAACAGTCCTCATTTGGTATTACAGATGGATAGAACTCCATGTAAGTGATGAGATAGCCATTGTCTGGGACAGATATGCCTTTACCATCTTCGCCAGTACATGTTAGGTCTAATTTGTTGGTTGTCGTCTTGCTCTTTTCTCTGTATGTTGATGTGTTATCTGCAGAATAAGGTAATATTGCAAGTTCCACATCACTCACCAAATTAGAGCCCTTGCTTAAAACACTCATGGAAGTCACCTGTGCACTCTTGCCATTTCCTCCAAATGCATCAGCAGGGAATTGCAAGAAGAAACGTATGGTTGAACCGACATGAGAGAAGGTAAATGTAGTGAATCCAGTTTCGTCTGGCTGTGTCGCATTTGAAATCATATAGTCATATTCACTCAAATACTTGGAAGCCATAGCCTCAGATTCTAAAGAATAGCCTTGGTCTGTATTTGGGTGTTGTCCATTCGGTACTGGACTACTATATTGTCTTTGACCTTTGTATGTAATAGGCAGATTGTCAAACGCAGTTACTTTTTTGTCTAAAGGATGAAAAGTATAAGGAGCATATGCAACCCAATAGTAATCCGTCGAAAATGAGTAATTATCATTATTAAAACGCGCGGATAGACCGTTTTCTATGACATTTTGAGTCTTTGGTTTAAATTGGAACTGAATATTGTCTCCCACCTCATTGTCAGGAAGAGCAACATTGAACACACCGACTTTATCGTTTTGTTCCCATCCATATTTCATAGAAGACTTTGTGTCAAAAGACAGAACCGAACGTGTCATGGCATTGGCATCTTCAAGTTCTTTGTCTGGAACAATAACTATAACTTTAGCATCGTTTTCCACTTCTTCGAGAAGCACATCCTCACTCTGACACGAAGTAACAGCAACTCCACAAAGAAGCAGAGTCGCCAAGGAGAACATTATATATTTTATTGTTTTGTACATCATTTGCTTTGGATTATTTTTTTCATCTTAGTTATGTCGGCTACGTTGATTCGTCCGTCGCTATTGGCATCAGCAGCAACTGTGCTGAAATTGGAGGGTTTGTTGCCAAGGATGTAGCTATGAGTAGCTTGTATGTCTTTCTCATCCACCACTCCGTCTGCGTTGACATCTCCTCTCACTGGTGGCAGTGGCGTGTTGCTGATGTCGCTGTTGGCGAGGAGGAAATCTGGTATGACGCATGTGGGATAGGTCACCACTCCTGCTGCTCTTGTCTGTGCCAATGCTGGCGGAAGAGAGGCTTGCTCCTCCATTGGGATGGCGGTTCTTGCTTTTGCTCCACTGACTGCTGGCACAATGGTGCGCTCGATATTATACATCTTGCCTGGTTCGTAGTTGCGTCCTTCAAAAGAGCAAGAGTAAGCATCTCCATTGCTTGCGGTAAAGGTTGCTGTGATGTTGCCTCCTGTGAGGTTTGTGGCAAGTGTGATGAAATATACTGTCAGCTGATTGCCGCGCTTCATTGATATGCTGTTTAGCAACAGCGGCAGTTCGGCGGAAGATGTGCCTGTTGTGATTGTACGTGTTTCGAGGTTGAGCGTGCCAGTAGTGAGGAACGATCCTTTGTCTGTCGTTAGTGTTGCCTGTGTGAAGGTTGCGTCCTCTGGGACATTCACTGAGAGCCTCAGTACTGTGGTGAGGTGAGCGTAGGTGAATGTGGCAGTATTCTCTGTTGTAGTTGTTACATCAGCAACCATGAGGTCGGCTGATTTTATGTGAGTGAGTGAGCTGTTGGAAGATTGAGTAAGCGGAGAGAAATCTAAAGGAAGAGCAGTAGAAATGTCATCGTTTTCGTAATAGTTTCTACTATAAGGGCTCAAGGAGAAGTATTTCTTCAAATTCTTTAGACTAACACCAGCACCAGAGAATTGTGCTTGATGAGAATTTGATGTATTGATTGTTTTCAAAGAAAAACGGATCTGCACATCACCTTCTGCATAAATGCCAATTGCATCGTTGTTGCTCCATGCTGACGAAATGCCATAACCAGTTGTGTACACATAGTCAATTGAGAATGCATACATCGAAATAAATAGGGTTAGGATTGTCAGCAGAAATCTTGTCATGTGAAATTAGCTAATAAATTGGGGATTATTGCCAGATGGACTCTGTGTTCCAAATAGAATTGTTATCGTCTTGTGAGAAAGGTAGATTTCTGTACGAAGAACTATTAAAATCCTCGCCTTCACCATCCCCAGGCCCTTGATCAGGTACCTCAACTCCTGTGGTTGTCTGAATCAATTGGATCACCCGCGCCTCCTTTGCAAATAAATCCGGTTTTATATACTGTTTCTTTATCATAATTAACATCAAGCTTTTTGTAGATACTCTATTAAAAGGTTACAAATGTAATAAATTATATTTATATTAATGTAAAGAAAACTAAAAAAGTTTTGTTGCAACAAAAAATGGGGGGGGGATTGGACATAAAATCAGAAGTCTCGTAGAGCGAGTGTTGCAAAATTGGGGATGCACGTTCTGGTACTGTATTTTCGGCAAATAAACTCAAAACTGAAGGAAAAAGTAAAGGCTATCTTGTATATTATGACTGATAGTCTTTTTATTTCTCGAACAAAGAACGAAAAAGCTGAACGAAAAAGAAAAACAAATATTTCTACCTGTACGGTTAAAACGAACATTTCTAAAAATGTTCTGAACTGAAGATAATTTCCGACAATTACCGATAATTTATCCAATAATTAAAAATATTATCGGAATAATTATTGCGCATTATTGGAAATTATCTTCAGTTCTGGAGACCGCCGAGGGCTCCGTATAAGTTAACCGTACAGAACGAAATATTTCAGTGACTTTTTAATGTAGGTCATCCAAAGATGAAGAAGAACGCTGCGCTTAAGTCCGCTGCCAGCTCAGTCCTTATTAGCGCAGGACAGTAGTCCTTTGCCCAGAAGGACTGCAGTCCTTGTGGGCAAAGGACTGGCGAGCGTGTTGGTTTTCGACTTTCCACTCTGTGATTGCTCACTGAGTGCGCTGGAGGAAGAGTATTGCGGCTTCTGTAAAGTAAGCGAGCATCGATAGAGTATAAAAGGCGGTGTTCGTTTGGATAATTGCGAAGAATGTAGTATTTTTGCAATCGATTTGAAAATCAAGGGAAGAAAGTCACCCTTGAGGCTTAGTGAAATCGACAAACACATAGAAATTTAAGAGAAATCGTATGAAACCGAATGAAGGAATAGCTTCGTGGCTCGTTATACTGCTGGCGGTGATGGCAGGAGTGTCGGTGGCAAACCTGTACTATTGCCAGCCTCTGCTGAACTTGATACGCGAGGATTTAGGATTGACTGAGTTTCAGGTCAATCTCATGCCTGTGTGCACACAGATTGGGTATGCTCTTGGCTTGCTGCTTATCATACCGATGGGCGACCTCTACAATCGCCGCATTACGATTACGGCATGCTTTGCTTGCCTGATTGCATCGCTGTGCTGCATCGCCGCCACGCACAATGCACTGATGCTGTTGGCGGCATCGTTCATCACGGGATTCTGCTCGGTGGCTCCGCAGGTGTTCATCCCATTCGTCACGCTGTACTCTCGACCAGAAGAGAAGGCAAAGAAGGCGGGATTCATCCTGACTGGATTGCTGTGCGGCATACTGGGATCGAGAGTGGTGAGCGGATATTCTGGCCATGAATTTGGATGGCGAATCATCTACTTTGCGGCGGCTGTCGCTATTTTCATATCGGCATTGCTGATACTCAGGTTCTTTCCAAGCGTGGAACCGACATACAAGGGGAAGTTCCGATTGCTGATGTACTCTATCGTAACGCTCGGCAAGGAGCACCCACGCTCCCTACTCTACTCCGTCCGCTCGGCTTTGACTTTCGGCTCTATGCTCGGCATGTGGGCATGCCTTGCTTTCCGAATGGCTGAGGCGCCTTTCTATCAAGGGAGCGACACGGTGGGATTGCTGGGGCTGTGCGGTGTGGCTGGAGCGCTGACGGCATCGAATGTGGGACGCTTCATTCCTCGCTATGGCCTGGAAAGGATCAATATGCTGGGTGGGTGCTGTGTTTTGCTGGCGTGGATTGTGATGGGCTTCTTCCACAACACATACGCAGGAATCATAGCAGGAGTGGTGATCATAGACATTGGCATGCAATGCGTGCAGCTGTCTAATCAGACAGCCACGATTCAGCTATCGCCAGAGGCATCGAGCCGCATGAACACCATTTACATGACTACTTATTTCGTGGGCGGCTCTTTCGGCACGTTCCTGGCAGGAACGCTATGGAGCCAGTTCGGATGGATGGGCACTGTGGCTGCTGGCGCAGGAATGGCGACATTGGCGATAATGCTATCGCCAATGGTCACCAATTTCAAGTCGAATCACTTCTTTTCTATCTGAGAGAGCATCTCCTTGACTGCGCCTTCGAGCTGAGCGTCCTTGCCTCGTAGCACGTCGGCAGGATCGTTGTAGATGAGGATGTCGGGATTGAGCGTCTGGTTTTCAAGGAAATTGCCGCGATTGTCCATTGCGCCAACCTGAGGGATGCCGAACACGAGGGTTGGATCAATCTGATTCTCCCACCATACGGCTGTCATTGTGCCAGGCACTGGCGTGCCGATGAGCTTGCCGATGCCAAGTTCCTTGTAGAGCCAAGGCGTGCCGTGAGCGTTGGAATAGTTGTCCTCGCAGATGAGCATGCAGCTTGGCTTTGTCCATTTGTTGTATGGATCGCTGCCGATGTACTGACCACGAGGCGTGTAGCGTGTGTATTCCTTGGCTCCGAGCAGCGTGATGACATCGTCGTGCAACCAGCCTCCGCCATTGTGGCGAGTGTCGATGATAACTGCCTCGCAGTTGCGGTAGCGACCGAGGAGCTCGCTGTAGAGCACGCGGAAGCTCTTGCTGTCCATTCCCTCGATGTGGATGTAGCCGAGCTTGCCTGAGGAGAGGCTATCGACGATGTGGCGGTTGCGCTCCACCCAGCGATGGTAGAGAAGCTCGCTCTCTGCACCGCTGCTGATGCCCTTGATGGACACTTCGTATTCCTTGCCCTTGGATGGCTGGATGGTGAGGGCGATGGACTTGCCTACCTGGCCGGCAAGAAGATAGTCGGCTGGGAGTGAGTCGGTGATGCTGATGCCGTTGATCTTGGTGATGACGTCGCCAGCCTTTACGTCATTCTTCTTGAGCGTGAGCGGCGACTTTGGCATTATTTCCTTGATTTTCAAGCCTGCGCCATCGAAGGTGTCATCGTAGAACAAGCCGAGGCTTGCTACGGAGAGTCCGCTGTAGCCCGGACGGTAGCGCGCGCCTGTGTGACTGCCATTGAGCTCGCCAAGCATCTCGGAGAGGAGATCGGCAAAGTCGTAGTTGTTATTTATGTATGGCAGGAACTGCTCGTAGTTGTCGCGATAGTACTGCCAGTCGATGCCATGAATCTTCGTGTCGTAGAATTTCTCATTCACCTGTCGCCAGACATGGTCGAAGATGTAGGCACGCTCCTGGGCAGGGCGATAGTTGAAGATTGCCTCGAAGCTGATGCTCTCAGGGCTGCGGTCGCCGAGCTTGAGTTTCTTGAGCCCTCCGCCAGATGAGAAATAGACGGTCTCTCCCTTTTCGTCGGTGTCGAGCGAGCCATAGCCCATACCTGAGACGACCTTAGTGGTGCTTTCGTCCTCGAGGTTGTGGCACCAAAGGTCGTAGCCGCTCTCGAAAGAAGCTGTGTAGTAGAACTTGGTGCCGTCCTTGCTCAATACGGCATCGCCCATGTTGGCAGAATTGACGGTGAGGCGGATGATGCGATCCTTGGCATTGACGAGGTCGAACTTCAGTTCCTCTACCTCCTCTGGCTTGCCTTTTTCCTTTGCCTTTTCTTTCTTTTCCTCTTTCTTCTCTTCCTGCTTCTTCTCCTTGTCGGTCTTTGCCTCTTCGGCAAGAGCCTTGTCTTCTTTGTTCATGACGAACTTGTCGTAGGCTTCAACATCGAAGAACATGATGTAGTAGTCATCTTCTGCACCCCAGCTGCCATGACTGCGATAGCCAGCACGGTCGCTGCTCCACACCATAGCCTTGCCGCCAAGCACCCACTTGGCGTTGCCATCGCTGTAGCCGCTCTGGGTGAGGTTGTGCACCTCGGAGCCGTCGCACTTCACAAGAGCAATGTCGGGATTGTTCCAACCGCCCACGCCGATGTAGTTGCTGAGCAGCCATTTGCTGTCAGGACTCCAGGCATAGTTCTGGTCGCCGTCGCTGTAGGAATAGTTGAACTTGCCTTCGAGAGCGGTGGTTGTCTTCTTGCTCTTCAGGTCGATGACGCGGAGCGTGGTGCGATTCTCAATGTATGCTATCTTCTTGCCATCAGGAGAGAAGGATGGCTGGAAGGATGTCTGGTCGGTGTTGGTGATGTTTTCTTCTTTAAGCTGCTTGGCATAGGTCAACAGCTTGTCGTCATCGCCCACGATGCTGGTGCGATAGATCTGCCACAAGCCCTTGCGCTCGCTGGCATAGATGACGGATTTGCCATCTGGGGCGAAATCGACAGAGCGCTCCTGGTCGGGCGTGTCGGTGATCTGACGAGTGGTGGAATACTCGATGGATGTGACATAGACATCGCCATGCAGGACGAAGGCTATCTCCTTGCCACTTGGAGCGACGGCATAGTCGGTGACGCCGCTGTGCTGCACCTTGCGGATGATGTCTTTCTCTGAGGCATCGCTGGTGATGGTGACTGCGAGCTTCTGGGGCTGACTGCCCTCTTTCATTGTATAGATGTCGCCATTCTGTCCGAAGCACAGAGTGCCGTCGGCGGAGCGAGTGAGGAAGCGTACTGGATTCTTGGAGAAGCTTGTGAGCTTAGTGCTTGTGCCAGCGCTGCGCTTGTGGATGTTGAATGTGCCAGACTCTTCGCTGAGATAGTAGAAATCGCTGCCATTGCCCCAGACAGGGTTGCGGTCTTCGCCAGAGAAGGTGGTTTGCTTGACATATTTGTTTTCGGCTGGAGAATAGCTCCAGACATCGCGAGCAATTGGGCTGGTGTGGTGCTTGCGGAATGGATCTTCATAGCCTTTGTTGTCGTGGTAGAGCCATGTCTTGCCATCGGCAGAGATGCTGATGCTCTCCATTGGCATGGATGACACCATGCGTGAGCGTGGCACGGCGTAGCTGGTTGTTTTGGATGCCATGCGATCATCGGTGCACTGCACGGCATAGACGTGGCTGAAGCCGCTCGGGAACTGCATGTCCTCTACGCTTGGACGCTGAGAAGCGAGGTAGAGCACTGTGGCGTTGTCTTGCCATGCTACTGGCGTCTCCTTGCCAGCTGTGGCTGTGAGGCGGGTTGGCACCCCACCCTCTCGCGACATGACATACACGTCGAGCGAGCCTTCGCGATCGCTGGCAAAGGCGAGCTTCTTGCCGTCAGGGCTCCACACAGGAGCGGTGTCGTAGGCTGAGTGAGTGGTAAGCTGCTTGGCTTCGCCTCCTTTGGAATCGACGGTGTAGATGTCACCCTTGTAGCAAAAGGCTATGCTCTTGCCGTCGGGAGAAATGGCACACTGGCGCATCCAGCGTGGGTTTTCGGCTTGCGCTGCTATGGAGAGAGCTGCGCATATTGCTAATGATAGTGCTTTTGTCTTCATATATGTAATGTTTATTTGTTATCAAGATGGGCATTCTTGCTCTGGAAATCCTGGATGATGCTCACTACTTCGTCGGGATCGTCGGTGATGGAGAGAAGCAGGTTCTTGTATCGCCCAGACACGAGAAGCATGTTGAGCATGGTGTAGGCTGGCATTTCCTCTGTCCAGAAATTGGTGCCAAGGAATACCATAGGACTGCTGAAGCCGAAGGTGAGGTAGTGGTTCTGCACTGCCTCCTGGAATATCTCCTGCATGGTGCCTGCGCTGCCTGGGGTGTAGATGATGCCGCCTGTGGAGATGGTGAGCAGAAGGTCCTCGCGCACGCTATTCTCGAAGAGTTTGCCGATGTGGGTGGCAAATGGCGTGGTAGGTTCGTGGCCATACAGCCATGTTGGTATGCTGAGGCATTCGTAGTCCTGTTCCTGAGGATATTTGCTGAGCACTTCGAAGGAGGCTTCGATGTAGCCTCTTTCGCCATACTTTGGCGCTTTAGCCAAGATGCTGATAGCGTCGTCGAGCTCTGCCTGGGTGCGGCCTGCCATCATGCCGCCAAGCATAGCTGCCTCCATGGCTCCTGAGCCTCCGCCTGACACCATGAGTGAATCAGCCTCGGTGAGTTTCTTGCTGATGATGGCGATGTTGCGGAACGCTTCGTCGTCGCGACGCATGGCACTGCCTCCCATCACGCCTACGACGCGCGTCTTGCGATAGCAATCGAGAAGCTCGCGTATGTATTTGCGCACGAAGTGGTCGTGGATGCTGCGGGCTAATGACTCAAGAGGATTGTCGGTCACCTTGCCCGAGTCGAGGAAGTAGCTGTACACGCGCTGATCGTAGCAAGTGGCAAAGGTTTCGGGATGTGAGGGATCGTAGCCGTCGTAGAGTGACTTGGCATTGTATAGCTCTGACATTGTGGTGATGTAGGGCACAAAATCCATATAGTTCGCTATTCTATCTGGCTCAAAGTTCAGTTTTGTTATCATTGGTTGTTGTGCATTATGATTTTTTTGATGAGCAAAGATAGCAAAAATTGAGTACAATTATATTTTTATTGCAAAAAAGTCATTAAAAATCTTATTTATTCAAACTCTTTTATATATCTTTGCCAAAACATTTGCGAAATAGGCACAACGCATTTACAAACCTTTTAATACCGTAGAATATGAAGAATTACTTTGATTTGACAGGACAAGTGGCTATAGTCACTGGATGTTCAACAGGTCTTGGAGTACAAATGGCTCGCGCTTTGGCAAGCCAAGGGTGCAAAATCGTTCCAATTGCACGCAGATTGGACAAACTGGAAGAGGTGGCAAAGATGCTCACTGAGGAGTTTGGCGTGGAGGCTCTGCCTATGCGCTGCGACATCACCGATACAGAGAGTGTGGAGGCTGTGGTGAAGTCCACTATGGAGCATTTCGGACGCATCGACATCCTCATCAACAATGCCGGCACTGGCGCTGTGGCTCCTGCAGAGGAGATTACTGATGAGCAGTTTGCAAATGAGATGAATATCGACCTGTTCGGCTCGTTCAAAGTAGCTCGCGCTGTGGCTAAGCAAGCAATGATTCCTGCTAAGTATGGCAGAATCATCAATATCGCATCAATGTACGGACTCGTGGGCAATAAAATCGCTCCGGCTTCTCCATACCACGCAGCAAAGGGCGGAGTGGTGAACATGACTCGCGCGCTGGCTGCTGAATGGGGCAAGTATGGCATCACTTGCAATGCAATCTGCCCAGGATATTTCGTAACTCCGCTCACTAAGGAAACTCTGGATAGCGCTTGGTTCCAGGAGTATGCAAAGAATGCTATTCCTCAGGAGAGATATGGAGTGGAAGGAGAGCTTGACTCTGCTGCACTCTTCTTGTCTGCTCCGGCTTCGTCATACGTGACTGGCGTGGCTCTTCCTGTGGACGGAGGATACACTTGTATATAAAATAACTTTATTAAACTAACATGAAAGAATTTAAGTATTACGCTCCGACACACGTGGTGTTCGGACCTGACACAGAAAACCAGACAGGAAAATTAGTGAAGAAATATGGCGGCACTAAAGTGCTCGTGCATTATGGCGGAGGCAGCGTGGTGCGCTCGGGATTGCTCGACCGCGTGTGCCAGTCGCTTGAGGCTGAGGGCATTGCATACGTGACACTGGGCGGCGTGGTGCCAAACCCACGAGTGAGCAAGGTGCGCGAGGGCATTGAGATTTGCCGCAAGGAAGGTGTGGATTTCCTCCTGGCTGTGGGTGGCGGATCTGTAATCGACTCAATGAAGGCAATCTCGGTAGGTGTGCCTTATGAAGGAGATGTGTGGGACTTCTACACTCGCAAGGCCTTCAACAAGGAGTGCTTGCCTACATCTTGCGTACTCACTATTCCTGCTGCAGGCAGCGAGATGAGTGACGGCAGCGTGATCACTAACGACGAGGGAGGACTGAAGAAGGACTACTGCATAGATGAGTTCCGCTGCAAGTTTGCTGTGCTGAACCCTGTGCTCACTTACACTCTCCCTGCTTGGCAGACTGCTTGCGGTGCTACGGATATGATCATGCACACTATGGAGCGCTACTTCTCGAAAGAGGACGATATGGACGTGACAGACAATGTGGCTGAGGCTGTGATGCGCACTGCTATGAACAGCATACACGTTGTGCTGGAAGAACCTGAGAACTACAAGCATCGCGCTCAACTGATGTGGGCTGGATCGCTTGCTCACAACGACCTGACGGGTTGCGGCACGACAGGCGACTGGGCAACTCACAATCTGGAGCATGAACTGTCGGGCATGTTCGATGTATCGCACGGCGCGGGTCTTGCTGCTGTGTGGGGCAGCTGGGCACGCTACACTATGCACGAAAACATAACTCGCTTCGCTCGCTTTGCAGTGAATGTGCTTGATGTGCCAAACGTGTTCAAGGACCCTGAGGCTACTGCTTTGGCTGGCATCCGCAAGATGGAGGATTTCTATAAGTCCATCGGCATGCCTACGAACATCCATGACTTGATCGGTCGTGAGATAACCGATGCTGAAATCGAGGAGATGGCAGACAAGTGCAGCAACTACGGCACTACAACTATTGGCGCACTTAAAGTTCTTTCACGCGATGACATGGCGGCTATCTATAAGATGGCGAAATAAGAGCGTTGCTTGAATCAATAAACAATAATTAACGTGAATTCGACGAATTGTGTATGATTGTTTATGCGCAAGCGCCATGTTAAGAAAAACCTTTGAGAAACAGAACAAAAACAAGAAAAAACATTATGGTTTTCCTTTTGTTTTCTTTTGTTTTTTTTGGTTTTTCTAAT
>JAZRYI010000056.1:0-23750 GCA_045600665.1 Bacteroidaceae bacterium | reverse complement strand
TATTGTTCTCATTTTGATGGTATTTTGCTGGTTTTTCACTTGTCTTGTGTATCTCCACTGTTTTGTCAATCATGTTGCACTATGTTCCACCTATGTCAACTCATTCCGCATCGTCACGATTACCGAAGATATGACCGCATCTTTGTCTTCACTTGTTCACTCATGTCTACCCTTGTCAACTGAGTCTGCAAAGTGACAAAAAAATAGCTCCTCACATTCTCCGCGGTAGAAATACGTTGCAAATTTAAGCGGAAAATCGGGAACCACCAAATATCAGATTTGAAGTGTTAAAATTTAGAAAGTGCTGTATTTCAGTGTTTTATTATTTCTTAGTATCAGTTATTATCAGTTATTTTGGTGTGGTTACATACAACCCTCGAAAGCAGATGACTCAATGCTTGTTACTGAATTAGGTATTGTAATTGAAGTAAGTGAGGTGCAGTTTGTTGAAAGCGTGAGCAAATGAAAAACACTCTTCACTCTTCATCAGAGGGTTGTAATCATCTGATAATACGTACATTATGGGTATGAAGAGTGGGTGAAGAGTGGTGAAGAGTTAGAAAGCACTCTTCACTCACTCAATGTACTATAATTCATTTACTTACCTCCAATTGATGAAGAGTGAAGAGTTTGTGCTTAAAAAGAAGGCTGTGCGTCAATTTTGGGGCAGATATATAGCAACTTTCTCAGTTCACGTATTCATAAAAAGCCGTTCCAGTGAATACTATTATTCATGCCGTATGAATGCCGTTATTCACACCGTGTTAATGCACTTATTCGCACCGCCTGAATAGACGTATCCATAAGAAAGGAATAAATGCCTGCATTTTACTATCGAAGACGTGTTTTTGATGAACGTAGTGTTTGGGCAAAAGAAAAAACTATGGGGAAAGTGATGGAGATTGATTTTTTGGTTGTATATTTGCAGTCAACTTGAGATTCCCTCAACAAAGGCGGGTAATGACTCTTGTTATATAGAAGAGAAATAGAAAAATGACATTATGAGGTGGGTACACACGAGTGATATGCATGGGGCAGAAATGTGCCTGGAACTCAAGTTGAGGCTTGGGGCGGATGTGCTGTCGGATGGAGGCGATTGCCTGCAGGGCAGTGCGTGGACGTGCTATGCGAATGAGGTGGCAGTGGATGGGATGCATCTTGTGGCAAGGGAGATGAATGTGATGGGGTATGATGTGGGAGTGATAGGGAATCATGATATTGAGGCTGGTCGTGAGGTGATGGGCAGATGGGTGAGGGGATGCGAGTTTCCTGTGCTTGGGGCGAATGTGAGGATGGATGGCGTGGAGCCGTATGTGGTGATGGAGAGAGAGGGAAAGAGGATTGCTGTGATGGGATTGGTGACTGTGGCAGTGAAACGTTGGGTGGCAGAGGAGAAGTGGAAGGAGTTGGAGATAATGGATGTGGTGGAGAGTGCGAGGGAATGGATGAGGGTGATAAGGGAAACGGAGACGGTGGATGCGGTGGTTGGCATTCTGCATTCTGGCTGGGATGGCGGAATGGAGGGTGAGAATGTGGCGAGGAGAGTGGCGGAGGAAGTGGCTGGTTTTGACTTGGTTTTGTATGGGCATGATCATCATGCGGCGCTGCATAGAGTGGGGGATGTGTGGTGTGTGGGAGTAGGTGGTGATGTGGTTGGAGTGGTTGATTTGGGAGTTGTGAGTGGAAAGTTGAGGGTTGAGAGGGTGGAGTTGGTGAATGTTGGGGGGATGGTTGCAGAGAGGAGAGAGGATAGGTGTGTGGAGTTTGGAGAGTGGCTGAACGTGCCTGTTTGTGAGATGAAGGAATGCATTGATGAGAGGGATGCGTATTTTGGCCCTTCGGCATTCATAGGACTGTTTCATGAGATGCAGAGATGGGCTACAGGGGCAGAGGTGTCGCTGGCATCGCCTGTGGGATTCGACACGTATTTGGGCGCAGGTGAGATGACGGTGAGGGATTTGTTTGTGTTGTATAGGTTCAACACGGAGGTGTGCACTCTTTCATTGACGGGAAGGGAGATTCTGGGTGTGCTGGAGCGAAGCTATGGCTTGTGGACTAACAGGATGGAGTCGACAGAGGATGAGGCTTTGCTGATGGATTATATACTGGATGGGGGAAGACGTAAGGGATTGAAGAATCTGTCGCTGAATATGCTGTCGGCGGCAGGCGTTGTGTATGAGGTGGATTTGACGAAGGAAGTGGGGGAGAGAGTGAGGATAAAGGGCATGGAGGACGGCAGGGTGTTTGATTTGAATGAAAGATATACGGTGGCTGTGAATTCTTATCATGCGTCGGGTGGCGGCGAGATGCTGACGCTGGGTGGTGGAATTGGTGCTGAGGAGTTGAGGGAACGGGTGGTTTGCGTGTGTGATATGGATAGCAGGGGGAAATTGTGGGAGTATCTGAGAACAAAGGGGACGTATGTGCCAAAGGTGGATGAGAGTTGGCTTTTTGTGCCTGTGGAATGGACGGAGAAGGCATTGAAGCGTGACCGCTGTGTTATTTTTCCTTGAAAATGCTTTGGCGTTTCGTAGTTAATGTGTAACTTTGCAATCGAATTTGGTACGAAGTCCCTTTCGGGGGGCGGAGTTTAATAGGGAATCAGGTGAGAATCCTGGACAGTCCCGCTGCTGTAAGTTCTGTTATTGCAGCTACATTGAGAATCCACTGGTTGGGGTAAAAGCCAACTGGGAAGGAGTAGCTGGGGAACGAGTCAGAAGACCTGCCAATATTCTTATGTTATCTCTGCTTGTGCTCGTGGGTTAGGCGGTGGGGAGTTGAAAAAATCATGACTCATAGAATGAATATGCGCATACTGTTGATGTGTGTGGCATGTATTTGTGCTACGCATGTATTTGCACAGAATAGTGTGGGAAAGGCAGACTCTGAGCGCGAATTGCGCGAGTTTGTGGTGACGGGTACGGGTACTCGCCACATGCTGAAGGATGCCCCGGTGGAGACTCAGGTGATCACGAAGAAGATGCTTGAGACCTATGGCGGTGCGTCGCTGCAGGACATTCTGAACGGCTTGACTGCCAGCTTCGACTTCAATGAGGGCGACATGGGCAGTCAGATGCAGATGAATGGATTGGGCAACAGCTACATCCTCATACTGATAGACGGCAAGAGAATGCACGGCGATGTGGGTGGCGAGAATGACCTTGGCATGATTGATCCTGCCAATGTGGAGAAGATTGAGATTGTGCGCGGTGCACATTCGGCTCTGTATGGCTCGGATGCTATTGCTGGCGTGATAAACATCATCACGAAGAACAGGGAGATGAATGAAGGTGTGCTGGCGGAGAACACGAGTCGCTATGGCTCGCATAATGATGTGAGACAGCACAATGGCTTTGGAGTGCGTGTGGGAAAGCTGCAGTCGTACACCAACTTCCAGCTTCAGCACACTGACGGCTGGCAAAACAGCAAGATGGAAGAGGCTGAGGGCAAGATATTCGACGACTCGAGGAACATGACAGTGAACAAGTACACAAACTGGCAAGTGAGAGAGCGACTGACGTACAATGTGAGCGAGCGATTGGAGCTGTATGGCGAAGGCTCGGCGTACTGGAAACGGATATACAGACCTCAGGACGGCACTCATGCTTCGTTTGATGTATATACATACGACTTGATGTATAGAAACAACTCTGCATCTGCTGGTGGTGTGCTGAAGCTGAAAGGCGGTGATGCTGTGACGCTGGATGTGGATTGGAATCAGCACGCATACTATTATAAATATACGGCGACGACACTGGAGGATGGCTTCGACATGTATGGCAATCCTGACCCGACATCAACTGTGCTGTTCCCTTTCTTTGAGGGACAGAGGAATCTGCAGAGCGATCAGCAGAGAGTGATGGCGCACTTGAAGGGCGTGTTTGCCTTGCCGGGTGGAAACAGTCTTTCGGCAGGTATGGAGTACAGGTACGACTATCTGAAGGCGCCTACTCGCACGCAGACAGGCAGCTGCGACGACTGGACGGGAGCGCTGTATGTGCAGGATGAGTATGTGCCAGCGAAATGGCTGAATGTGACGGCAGGATTGAGACTGAATGAGAATGCAGCGTTCGGATTCCGTGCTACGCCTAAGGTGTCGGCAATGGTGTCGGCTGGCGATTTCCGTTTCCGACTGGGATGGAGTGAGGGATTCAAGACTCCGACAACGAAGGAGCTGCACTATAGGTATGTGAGGATGATGGGCGCTAAGACTTATTTCTACATGGGAAATGAGAAGCTGAATCCGCAGCTGTCCGATTATTTTTCTGCTAATGCGGAATACACGATGGGAAAGTGCTCGGTGTCGGTGACGGGGTATGTGAATAAGCTGAAGAATATGATCACATTGGTGAATGTGGGTAAGGATGAGATACCAGAAGGAGTGACGTCTTCATATCTGGGAGATGATAGTGGCGACATTACTCCGCGAATGTATAAGAATATGGAGGACGCGCGCACGTGTGGTGTGGATGTGACGGCAAACTGGAGCGTGACGAAGGAACTGAATGTGGGATTGACGTATTCATACCTTGACACGAAGGCGCACGTGTATGATGATGCTCACCACCGATTGGTGAATGTGACTATAGATGGCATGGCGCATCATAAGGGAACGGCGTTTGCTACATACGGACACCGATTCAATGATGGGTATAAGCTGGGCGTGGGCGTGTATGGCAGGATGAGCACGAAGCGATACTATCAGAACGATGGCAACGGAAAGGGGTACCAGACATGGCGACTGACCACCACGCACGAGCTCGACATGCTGAGCAGCAAGACGACGAGCGTGAGGGCAGAGGCAGGTGTGGACAATGTGTTCAACTATCGCGACACGGCTATGCATGGGCATCACCTCGGCACAACAACGGCTGGACGCACGGCGTATGTGTCGCTGACGGTGAAGTTCAATAAGGGAAAGAAAGTTCAAAACAAGTTTAACAATAATCTAAAATCAGAAGAAAATGAAGATTAAAGCAATGATTCTTGCCATGCTCGCTATGGCAATGACTATGTCATTCACATCTTGTTCGGATGATGATGACAAGGTAGAGAACAACTACACTCAGTATCAGAACGCTGTTGACAAGCAGGTGAAAGACGGCAAGAAGCACGATAAGGCTATCTTGCTCGTGGCATTCGGCTCAACATGGCAGTGTGCATTCGATGCATTCGATGCAACAAAGGCTGCTTATGAGAAGAAGTTCAAGGACTACGACGTGTATGTGTCATACAGCTCAGCTATCTGCATCAACCGTGCTGCTGCTGGTGAGCACAAGGCTGAGGGTGCACAGGTGCGCAACTACTATGCTCCTAATTTCTGGTTGCACGCTTTCGGCACTGCAAAGTATGACGAGATCTTGGTGCAGTCGCTTCAGGTTATCCCTGGCGAGGAGTTCAACCGCGTGATCAACTACATGAAGGACTTTGCTAACAACTACCTTGGCGACCTCGACGACGAGTACCTCTCAAAGGTGACTTTGAAGCTCGGCTCTCCACTTCTCACTACAAACGAGGGTGCTGGCAACGATGTTGACGCTACAGCTAAGGCTCTTCACGCTCAGTATGGCAGCGAGTTGAAGAACGGTATCGTAGCATTCATGGGCCATGGCAATCCAGATAGCTATGACAGCTATAAGGCTAATGTTCGCTATGTTGAGCTGGAGGAGGCTCTTCAGAAGATCAACCCTAACTACTACGTAGGCACTGTGGACATGCCAGACAACTACAAGAACGATGTGTGGGACAGAATCCAGGAGAATGGTCAGGCAAAGGCTGGTCACATCTCTCTCCACGCTCTCATGTCAATCGCTGGTGACCACGCTCACAACGACATGGTAGGCGAGGGTGAAGAGTACTGGGATGCAGAAGAGGCTGAGAGCGAGGACAACAGCTGGCTTGAGTACTTCAAGAATGTGGCTGGCTGGACAGTAAGCGGTCAGGACAACCCTCTCGGTCTTCTTGAGGTGCCAGGCGTGCTCAACATCTGGATGCAGCACACTCAGGAAGCTGTGGATGATGAGGGCTTGGAGGACTACTATCACTCGATGTTCCCAGAAGAATAATGATTGGAAGATATTGTAGCAATTGGTGCATGGTGCTTATAGCACTGTGCGCCTTGCTGTTTTCATGCAGCGGCAATGGCGGCGCAAGCAAGGAAGAGAAGAAGGCAGAGGCGAACATCCTTACTGCCTACGACTCTGTGCTGGCACTTGCAGAGCAGTATCCGGACAAGATAGAGATCAAGTATGCCAAGGGATTGAAGGTGGAGTATATGGACGATGGAATACATATACAGGTCAGCAATCCTGATCCTAAGGCTAAGAGAAGCAAGGTGGAGGAATTTGTGGTGCAGCCAGAGGGCAAGAAGCGCTTCGTGTGCACTACCGCTTTGCAGCTTGGCAACTTCGAAGTGCTTGGCTTGGAGCATTGCATCGTGGGCATCAATTCGCTGAAGAGCATCTTCTCGCCAAGAGTGAAGGAACAGATAGCCAGCAATGCGACAAAGAAGGTGGGCAAGGAAGGCAATTTCGACCGCGAGATGGTGATTGCGCTGAATCCCGACTACATCTTCGTGTCGGCATCGAAGCATGGCGGATTTGATGCCTTGAAGGACTGCGGCGTTCCGCTTGTGCCTCATCATGGCTACAAGGAAGTGGATCCGCTTGGTCAGGCAGAATGGATCAAGCTGGTGGGTTTGCTTACAGGCGAGACAAAGCGTGCCAATGCTGTGTTTGACTATGTGGAGAAAGAGTATCTCCGCACTAAGCAGAGCGTGCAGGAGCTGAAGGACAAGGGCGAGAAACTGCCTACTGTGCTGTCGGGCAGACAGCTCAGAGAGGGATGGTACGTGATGGGCGGAAAGAGCTATATGGCTCGCTTGTTCAGCGATGCTGGCGCGCAGTACATCATGGATGATCAGGACGAGACAGGAGGCGTGACGCTCGACTTCGAGTGGGTGTATGCTCGCGGCATCAATGCTGACTATTGGCAGATTGATGGATCATTTGGCGAGACATACACGCTTGCAGACTTGGCTGCAGAGGATATGCGATATGCTGACGTGAAGGCGTATAAGGAAGGCAAGGTGGTGTTCTGCAACTTCACCAAGACTCCGTATCGAGAACTCGGTGCTGTGGCTCCGCACTTGATGCTTGCCGATTTCGTGAAGGCATTTCATCCAGAGCTGATGTCAGAGCATAAGCCTGTATTCTACGATTTCATCAAATAGAAAAGGGAGCCATGCTCCCTTTTTTTATTTAGCTTTGTGCAATAATACTCTTAATGTGATTGGTGCGCCGATGAGTGCCGTGACGGAGTTGATAGGCAATGCGCCCTCAAATCCAGGGAGGCGCGAGATGAGGTTGCAGATAAGTGCCAAGGATGCTCCGCATGCGATGGTGGCTGGGAGCAGGATGCGGTGGTCGGAGGTGGAGAAGATGCCGCGGCAGATGTGAGGAACGGCAAGTCCGAGGAACATGATAGGTCCGCAGTATGCTGTGACAACAGCGGTGAGGACGCCTGCCACGAGTATGATGAGCGTGCGCGCACGCTTGATCTGCAAGCCTAAGCTTGTGGCGTAGGCATCGCCCAGCAGAAGCATGTTGAGGGGCTTGGAGAGCAAGAGCGAGAAAGGCAGAGCGATGGCGATGAGAGAGCAGAACAGATACACTTGTCCGCCTGTGACGCGAGAGAAACTGCCGAGTCCCCAGATGACGTAAGTGTGAATGTCTTCTTCGCTGCTGAAATATTTCAGCACTCCAACTATTGCAGATGCTATATAGCCAATCATCACTCCCACGATGAGGAGCGTGGCATTGCCTCGTATCTGATTCGACAAATATATCATTATTGCCATTACCACCAGTGCCCCAACTATGGCAGAGAGCGTCAGCGTGGCATTGCCCACGATGCCCAACTCACTGACCGAGCTGCCTATGATGCCTGTCAGCAGCACCACGCATGCTACGCCAAGGCTGGCAGCAGATGAGATGCCGAGCACTGATGGTCCTGCGAGTGGGTTGCGGAAGACGGTTTGCATGAGAAGGCCTGCCACAGAGAGGCCTGCGCCGCACGCGATGGAGGTGAGGGTTTGCGGCAGTCGGGTGCGCATGATGATGCTCGTCCACACTTCGGTGTTGTCGCCGCAATCTGAGCCTGTGAGTATGCTCACCACGTCGGTCAGGGGGATGGCCACTGAGCCCATGGCGAGATTGACGATTGCCAAGAGGGGGATGCTGAGCGCGAGAAGCGTCATTGCTATGGTTTTAGTCTTTGTCATTGCGTATCAGTTTTATTATTATGTTGCCATTTGGAAATGCTTTGCGGCAGTGCATGAGGCAAAGCCGCTCTATTTCGGCGAAGAATGTTTGTGGCATAATGTGCCATAGCTCTCTTGCCATTGTCACGGAGTTGATTTGGGAGGATATAGTATCTATAGGTGCTATAGTATCTATAGGTGCTATAGTTGCGGCATCTCCTATAGGCTTTATAGTTTTTTTTGCCACGCTAATCAGAAACTCCTTGTTCATCTGCACTTGGTGCGAGTGTGTGTTGAGATGCCCTTCTGCAAGCTTTACAGCTTTGCCGATCATTATGGCGAGGTACACGGTTTTGAAACCTAACTCATGTGCAGCTGTGAGTGAGTCGCCGATGAAGTTGCCGTAGTGTATGCAGCGGAGGTCTGGTATCTCTGCGGCGAGCGCCTGCTCGCTTTTCATGCCTGCCACCAAGCCGATGTCTGAGCAGCCGATGGCGCGAGCCACTTCCAGTTCGCGGCGTATGCTCTGCACGAAGGCTTCGTTGCTGAGTGGCTTAACGATGCCTGAGGTGCCGATGATGCTTATCCCGCCAATTACGCCAACCTTTGGATTGAAAGTGTGCTTGGCTATCTCCTCGCCATTCTCAACGCTGATTGTGACTTGCGCACCTTGTGGCGCGAGGGCGAGAACCTCATTGGCAATCATCTCGCGCGGAGTGGGATTGATGGCTGGTTCGCCAACTGGGATGCCAAGCCCTGGAAGCGTCACCACGCCCACTCCCTTGCCTTGCAGGAAGGTGACTTTGCCATCGTCGGACAGGGCGACGTGCGCTGTTATCTTGCAACCTTTCGTCACGTCGGGGTCATCGCTGAAATCCTTTATTGCTGATGCTGTACCGACATCCTCGCAGTGGACTTGCATGTTCATTATCTCGCCATCGGGAAGTGCAAAAGAAACCTCTACGGGCATATCATTCCCAAGCAGGGAGAGGAGCGCTGCCTTGGTTGCTGCTGCGGCGCAAGCGCCTGTTGTGAAACCTATCTTCATTGGGAAGAAATCGGGTGCGCATTGCTCTATGGCGCGTCGCAGACCGTATTTGCCATTCACGTATGTCCAGTTGTAGGGCAGTTGAGGCGCTTTCACCACAAACACTCTCAATCCAAGCGAAAGAGCCGCTTCTACTTTCTGCTCAAAGCCTCCCGATGTGCCGCTTTCCTTCGTGATGATGGCATCACAGCCAACAGAGCGCAGCAAGGCAATCTCTTCGTCCTTCGTTGGTAGTTGTAGATTGTCGTTGTAGTATATGACGCTCTCTTCGGGTAATGACTGACGCTGTGCTATCGTGATGCTTTCTTCACGATTCAGTATTCGAAAGATGGTCTTGTGTTGCGTCCAATAGGGTTTAAGCTTTGCAATGGTATTGACTCCTGAAAGGGCGAGTAGGCAATGAACATCAGCATTTTGTAATTGATTGACAGCGTCATCATAACCATCGCAATAGCACACATTATCATAAATGGCAGGTCGCTGACGCTGTATTCGCACAACAGGCACTTCTGCATCTGCAATCTCCTTATGCAGATTCTCCGCAAAGGGGTGGGCGGCATCGATGATGCAGCGAATGCTGTGGGTGTGGCAGAACTGCTTTATGTCGGCTGAGGTCATGGCACCGCTGAGATGCACGCCGTTGTGCATCTCTACGTCTTGCTTGCCGCTCTTTGTAGAGTAGTAGAATGGTTTGCCAGCTTCTTCGCACACGCTGGCTGCAAGGCGTCCTTCGGTTGTTCCTCCAAAAATGAGTAGCATTATTTGCCTTTCCTGAATAGGTGAGTGAAATGTCCGTCGTAGAGTTTGCTGAGACCTTGGCGGTTGTCAATTGCTTCGCCCACAACTATCATAGTGGTGAGTGTGAGGTGGTTGGAATGGATGATGTCGGCAAGGTCAATGAGTTTGCCACGGTATATCTTCTGATCTTTCCATGTGAGTTTGTAGCATGCTGCGATAGGGGTTTCAGGTGGATAGCCGCCATCGAGCAACTGCTTCTGCACATCGTCCACGATGCTTGCTGAGAGGAAGATGCACATTGTGCTCTGGTGCTGGGCAAGCATGTGCAGTTTCTCTTTGTCGGGCATTGGTGTGCGCCCTTCGCCGCGAGTGAGGATGATGGTTTGGCAGCGTTCGGGTATTGTGAACTGGCTCTGCAACTCGGCTGCTGCAGCAAGGAAGGACGAGATGCCAGGTGTGATGTGGTAATGCATGCCATAGGTGTCGAAGAACGCCATTTGTTCTTGGATAGCGCCATAGATGCAAGGATCGCCTGTGTGGAGGCGAACGACTTGGAGTCCTTGGTCGTAGTACTGCTTCATCAGTGCAAATTGCTCGTCGAGATCCATGTCGGCAGAGGAGCGCACCGTTGCACCTGGCTTGTGGCATTCAGTCAGTTCGCGAGGCACGAGGCTTCCTGCATACAGTATGAGGTCGGCTTGTTCAAGGAATCTTCGGCCGCGTATGCTGATGAGTTCAGGGTCGCCAGGACCTGCACCAACAATCTCTATGTGACCTCGAGGTTTTGCCATGCTCAATGCTACTGTCCAGTTCTTTCCCTTCGTCTTCTCCATTATCAAGTCACCGTGCATGAGCGCGGCAGATTCGCTAACGCTGGGCGTGCCAACGTGCTTGCTTACAATAGTGCTTGGGTTAGGCACTTCGTTTGCATTCAGTTGGTCAGCAGTGTAGAAAAGCACAGTCTCGCCTTGGCTTTGCAGCAGCTTCACTACAGGTTCATCTGCTTTCAAGTCTATTGTGCTGTAGTCTTTTATGCTAAGCGGACTTATGCCTTGCTGAGCAATGCTGTCGTATATCTCGCTGATGATTTCTTCGGCTGGTGCGGCTTGGTGCGCGAGTCCAATACCTGCGTGAGTACATTTAGGAATGTAGTGCAGAGTTGGCACATTGTCAATAGAATACATTCTTGGCGAGACAATGATGGCAAGGCGAAAACGCTCTGCAGTTATTTCTTCGGCGCTATTCACGATCGTAACATGCGATGGACACTCAGTAAGCATTCGCTTTGTTCCTTCGTCAACACAGTCGAGCAGCAACGCTGTTGGTTCGCCATTCACGAATAGAGCTATCTCGTTGTTGATTGAGCTTTGCACGAGTGAAACTCCCCCTCTTGCAGACCATCCTTCCACCCATCCATTCTCTTTCGCCAAAGTGTCGAGTGCCCAGAGACCTGAGTTGTCGCTTTGGGTGGTGATCACAGCCTCAGCGCCAATCGCTCTTGCTATGGTGCGAGCCAATTTGTTCGCACCGCCTACATGGCCGCTCAGCACAGGAATGACGTATTTGCCTGTTGTGTCCACACAGACAACTGCAGGGTCAGTGTGCTTGTCATTCACGAGAGGCAGAATCTTGCGCACGCAAATGCCCAGTGCTCCTACAAAAACAATAGCATTTGTGTTCTCGTTATCGTTTTTGTTATAGTTTTCGTTATCGTTTGTGTTCTCGTTATCGTTAACGTTCTCGTTTTCCTTCAACCTCTCCTTTATCCTCTCCGCAAGGCAGCGCCCTTTCTCATTTATGTATTCGTATTGTATCATTGTGCTTTAATGATTTTTATTGGGTTATGTTCATCTATGGTGATCTGCGTGGTGCTCGCAATCTGCATGCCAACGCTTGCTATGCTTTCCTCAAACATCTTCAGACTATCAGCCGACACGCTGTTGAAAACTATGCAACCACCAGGCAATAGCACCGAGTGAATCTTCTGCACCATCTCTTGCAGGTGTCCTCCGTGCCCTCCGATGAATACAGCGTCGGGTGGAGGAAGCTGTGACACATCTGCTTGCAGGAAATCGCCAACGATGGCTTGAATGCCAGGAGCGCCAAATCGCTTGCTGTTCTGCTCCATCAGCATACGGCCCTCCTCTCTTATCTCGAATGCCGTTATCCTCAGATGTGGGAATTGCAGCTTAGCCTCTATGCTGATGCTGCCTGTGCAGAACCCGACATCCCAAAACGATTGCTTGTTGTGAAGGTCGAGCATGGAGAGCGTGAGCAGGCGGATAGGCATCTTTGTTATCATCTTTGCTCTGCCATTCAGCAAGTGAAACTCCGACTCAGGAATGCCAAGTCGAGCATGTGAAGGACGAGTGCTGGAAGTGCGACGCAGTATGATGCAATTCGGGATTGCGTATGTGTCCTTAGCATTATACTCGCTTATGCGCTCCGACTCTTCGTTGCCAAGATTCTCGCCGATAGTCATTCTGTAGTCTGTGTATCCGTATGCCTCCATTCTCTCTGCTATGGCATGCGGCGTCCTAACCTTGTCGGTGAGTACGCCTATCAACTCTTCTCCCCTGATAAGCGCTTCGTCAAACTTGTCCCAAGGCCGACCTGTCAGCGACACTGCGTGCATGTCTTGATAAGGCAGGCACATGCGGTGCGCCAGCATCTGCAATGAGTTGAACGACGGAATCACAGTTATCTCACACTCTGGCAACTCGCGCATAACGGTAGAAGCGAACCCATAGAACAAAGGATCGCCAGACACAAAGATTACAACATCATCATACTGCTTGTATTGCTCAAACACAGCAGACAACGGCACAGTAATATCTATCCATACAGAGTCTGCAGGCAAGCACTCACCTACTATCTCATGATGTCTTTTTCCTCCAGAGAATACATGCCCTCTGCGAATGATTGCCTCTACATGAGGAGGAAACCATTGATTACGACTATCGCTAATTCCTATAATAATGCTCCTTTTCATTTTGTCGTTATATGCAGTGTCACATCCTTACTATAGACTTGCTCTCTTTCCTCTCGTCCTCACACGTCTCTTCCTGGTTTCAACTGCTCCGCATCATCAAAAGTGAGGATAGAATTCACCAGCGTTGCAGCGAGGTTGCTGCCGCCTTTCCTGCCATCGATGATGATCTTAGGCACAGAGCGGAATGCCTTTGCAGCATGCTTGCTTTCTTCCACATGCACAAAACCGACTGGCGCACCGACAATGCCAGCAGGCTGACACTTGCCCTTGCGCATCAGTTCGCATAGTTCGAGCAATGCTGTTGGTGCATTGCCAAAGGCATAGAGAGCATCGGGATGCTCTTCGGCAGCGAGTCGCATGCCTGCTTGCGAACGTGTGATGCCAAGTCGGGTTGCCATCTCCGCTGCGCGAGGATCATTGATGTAGCAGACCACTTCGATGCCGAGTCGCTGCAAAGCGCCTTTGCGAATGCCACTTGCCACCATCGACACATCTGTCACGATAGTGCGAAGCGTGCCGTCTTGAATCTTGTTGAATAAGATTTCCGTTGCTTTGTCGTCAATCCACAATAGGTTTTCCATGTCGAAGTCGGCAGTGGTGTGCACAGCGTGAAGCAATGGCCACAGTTTCCATATCGGAATGTCTGGATAGCGAAGTTCGCCCCTGATGGTGCGGAAGGATTGAATCATTATGTTCTGTCCTACATTCTTTCCCTCATTGCTCTGTGTGCGGTAGTAGCCGCGTGGAGTGATGAACTGACCATTGTGCAAGTAAGCCTGGCTATTGCCAATGATCACTACCGTGAACATATCCACGTCCTCTGGATCAAACTCGCTGAGAGTAGTGGTGTGCACCGTTTGCTCAGGCCTGCCAGCTTGATGCACATAGCCAACAGGTGTGTCGGGATGGCGCTCCTTGCGGAATATCTCCACAAGTCGGTGCAGTTGCCAGTATCTGCCATTGCTCTTTGGGTTGTAGATTGCAGTGACAAAGTCGCCTACTGCTGCACACTTTATTCTTCGCTCGATGAGCGACCAAGGTGTCATCAGGTCGCTGAGCGAGATGACGCAGAAGTCGTGTCCCATTGGCGCACCGAGCAGCGATGCCGCTTTCTGAAAAGCGCTGATGCCTGGAAGCGTGATAATCTCCACATCGCTGCTGCGCTCAATTTTCATCTCGTGGATGAGCGGAGCCATGCCGTAAATTCCAGCATCGCCACTGGAGATGACACACACAGTGCGGTCTTGCTCCGCCAGGCAGAATGCTTGCTCTGCACGGTCGCGCTCACGCTTCATGCCTGTGTCGATGCACTCAGTGCCAGGCTTCAGGTATTGCTCTATGAACTGGAAATAATACTTGTAGCCAACCACCACATCGCTGTCCTCAATTGCACTGATTACAGCAGGGGTTATGTCTTCTTTGCAGCCTGGACCTATGCCAGCAACGTATATCTTTTTCATTGTCTAATTCTTTTTCTGTTTAACTCTATTATCCTACATTCCACTCTAATCTTTCTTATACAGTATCACATACAATATCACAGGCGCGCCAATTATCGGTGTCACGGCATTCAGAGGCAAGATTGTGTTGCTTGGGAGTATGCACAGAAGATTGCAGAGCATGGCGATGAATGCTCCCGAAAGGATGGTGGCAGGGAGGAGAACCTTATGATTCTCTGAGCCTATGAACATGCGTGCGATGTGAGGCACGGCAAGACCTATGAAAGACACAGGGCCGCAGAATGCTGTGGAGATTGCAGTCAGCAAACCTGTTGACAGAAGAAGCCAGCGGCGCACATGACTGATGTTGAAGCCGAGATTCTGAGCGTAGCTATCGCCAAGAAGCAGGGCGTTGAGCGGCTTGATGAGCAGGATGGCAAGGATGAGACCTGCAAGGCTCACGCCTGCAAACCAAGGCAGTTGCTGCAGCGACACATCGCTGAAACTGCCCATTCCCCACATGACGTACGAGTGAACATTGTCTGCCGAAGCGAAGGCGTTGAGCAGCGAAATGAGTGATGATGTGAGATAGCCCACCATGATGCCTACGATGAGGAGCATGATGTTGGAGCGTATGATGGAGGCGAGTCCAAGCAAGATGCCGAGCACAAGAAGTGAGCCAACAAAAGCTGCTGCGATGATGGCAAAGAAGCCTGCCACTTGAAACGAAGAGTCGGCACCGATCACGCCACCGAGGGCAAGCATTACGAGTGCTACTCCAAGGCTTGCGCCATTGGTGATGCCGAGAATGGACGGGCCAGCGAGGGCGTTGCGGAAGGATGTCTGAAGCATAAGTCCTGATGCTGCGAGTGAGGCTCCGCAGAGCATTGCCGTGATGGCTTGGGGAAGTCGCGACTCCATCACTATGTATGCCCAACTGGCTTTGGAAGCTTCGCCGCCAGTGAGGATGGTGAAGACCTGCCCAACAGGAATGTCAACCGAACCGATGATAAGGTTCAGCACGAACAGGACAACTATGCTAATGGCAAGAACGCCAATCTTTATGCTACTTCTCATCTTCTATCTTCTTGTAGTATCTCAATTCGTAATTTGGCAAAAGCTCCGGATGGAGAATCTTGATGTAGTCCTTCAGAAGGAGATCTGGGTGGAAAGGTGTCTCTTCGTAGAAAGGAGTTGAGCCTGTGTTGCATCCATAGACATTGCGATTCTTGAATGCCTTGATGTTGGCATAGTTAGCGTATTCTTGCGCTATCTCTGCGTATGTCTTGTCCGTAGCTTGATTGTATTTCAGCACCCAGACATCGGCATCAATGGCGCGGTCGAACACCTCCTCGGGAGCGAGTGGAATAGAGCCACTCTCAGGACGCTCTGCATAGAGGTAATCAGCACCAGCATCGGCGAGAAGGCGACCCACTGTGCTCTGTCCCCCTGGCACATACCATGTGTTGCCGAATTTCAGGTCTGTAATGACTTTCTGCTTCCCTTTCCCATTGCTCTGTGCCGCTAAAGTTTTCAGTTCGTCATATCGCTTTTCAAGTGCGGTGAAAGTGGTGTCGGCTTCGTATGCCTTGCCTGTGAGGATGCCGTAGAACTTCATCCATTCCGCACGACCGAGTGCGCTGGTTTCCATATAGTCGGCACACTCAACGATAGGAATGCCGAGCTTGCCGAGTTTGCCGTAAGTGCCGCTGTTCTGGAATGGAGAGAGGAGGATAGCATCAGGAGACATGTCTATGATTGCCTCGATGTTGGGGTTTGTGCCTTCGCCGAGATTCTTGATTTTGCCAGAGGCGCAGTCGGCTTGCAGTCGGCTGAGTTTTATGTATTGTAGGTCGCACACGCCCTTTATGCAGTCGTAGGCTCCGAGCTGGTCGATGAGTCCGCAATGAACGGAGGTGTAAACAACGGCGTTGCTGATAGGGGTGCGCACGATGTCGCCTTCGGGCAGGTTGGCAGGAAGCTCTGAGTCCTTGTCTATGAGGATGTAGCGGTGCAGGATGCCTGCGCTGTCCCAAGGGTTGGCGATTTCTGCGTATGTGTAGCCTTCGCATTCGGTGAGAGTGAGGAGGTCGGAGTGGTGCATCTCCAAAGTTGAACCTTCTGGAGCAGAGGAGCTAACGTTGTTTGTACATGACGATAGGATTGCCATGAACAATGTGAGTATGAATGGAATGATAAGACTCTTTCTCATAATTTAATAGTTAAGTATATTTCGTAGTTTCGTCCTGGCATAGGGTGGGAGAGGACTGTGACGTATTCTGTGCCGAGCAGGTTGTTCACAACGCCTTTGAGCGAAAGATCGATGCCTTTCATCCGGAAGGCTTTTTCCAGCGAGCAGTCGGTCATGTAGTATGGCTTGAGTCGCCCAGTGATGTAGTTCACCTCGTTGCTCGTAGTGGTGAAGCGCTCGCTGTAGTAGCACCATTGGCACCCAAGCGTCCAGCTCGTCCATTGCAGTTTTGCATTCACGTTTGATGAGCTCTTAGGCACGTAGCACAATTGCTTTCCATAGCTCGCATCGTTGGAGTTGATGTCTTCGCCAATGTTCTTCGACGGAGTGTAGGCGTAGTTTGCTTGTGCTGTCAGTTTCAGGTCTTTAGCGAGCATTGCCTCGCCTCCTATTGTGGCTTCAATGCCATAGTTGTGCACCTTCTTCACGTTCGAAGGCTCCCAGAATCCTTTAGGGTTTGGAGTCCAGAGAATCCAGTCCTTGATGTGTGAGTCGAAGGCTGTGACGTTGCCCTTCAATGTGTAGCGTTTCTGCTTTATGGCAAACTCAATGCCAGCATCGTAGGTGAAGCCTTTCTCTGGGTTCAGGCTTGGATTGCCTCCAGGCTGAAAATAGAGGTCGTCCATCGAGGGGTATCGGTAGTTTTGTGCCACGGAAGCCTTCAGCACAAGGTTCCAAGGCTGATAGAGAATGACATCGGCAAAGGCGGCAGGAATAGGCGCAATCCATTCATTGCCATGTATTTCCTCACGAACAACACCAGCCAGGGAAAGCATTTTCATCGGACGCCAACGTAGCTGAACGTTCGCGTCGGTGTCCCATCTGCCGAGGTTGAAGTTATCGCCGATGTGAAACGGACTCTTGTCCGAGCTCTTCACATGGTTGTAGTATGACGCTATGCCAGATGTGAGCATGAGAGCCTCGCCGATGTTCCAATCGTGCGAAGCAGAGAGGAAAGCGGTGTTGGTGTTGCTGCTTGACTTCGTGATGTTGTTCTTCGCATTCTGCCGCATGGTGAAATAGTCATACGCCATCTGGTTATAGATGTAGCCAGTCTTGGTGTTGAGCGTCCATGTGTCGTGTGTGCTCTGCCACGAAAGCACCGAGCGCAGAGCATCATTGTTCTGCTCATTCTTGAAATCGGAATCGTCCTTATAATCCACGCTCAGGAAAGGCAAGCCACGCTTGGAGTGAGTGTACCACACGTTCAAGCCAAGGCGATTGCCATTGCCAGCATTGTAATACACCTCTTGCAGAGCATGAACATCGTCGAAGTATCCGCTTTTGTTCTTTTCCTGCGGATGGTAGGAGTCGATGATGTTGCCCTGTTCGTCATGCACATCCACCTTCTTGTCATAGTTTGTGTATGTGTATCGATTGTTGGATGTGGAATACACAATGCGAGTAGAGGCAGCCCAGCGATCCTTCTGATAGGTCAGTCGCAAGAACTGGTCGTAAGTGTCGAACGAGCCTATGCCTTGAACATATTGAGCATGAAGCCCTTCGGCTGTGACAGGCTTTGTGACAAGTTCAACAGCGCCTCCCAAGCCGCCTCCCGTGATGTTGATTGACGAAGCGCCATGATAGAGGTTTGTCTCATCGATGAAGTAAGCTGGAATGGTGGAGAAATCGAGAGTGCCGAGCATTGGCGAATTGATTTTCATTCCGTTCCATGTCACCTGTGTGTGCGACGGTGATGTGCCTCTGAACTCAGCCGTGGATTCGGTTGCTCTTCCGTACGACTTGACGAAGAGCGTAGAGTTCTTCGAGAGAATGTCGGCAACCGAGAGCGAGATGTTGTCATGCAGAATGAGCGTGTCAATGGTCGTCTTCTCTATGCCCACATCCTTCAGCCTTCGTGCAGCCACAACTTGCACATCATCGAGCTGTACGGCCCGATGTCTCTCTTGCGCATTTGCACAAAGGATGAGCGTTGTCGCTGTTAATATGGAGAAGAGCCTTTTCATTGTTCTTTGTTTTTTTTTTTCGATGATTCGATGATTCGATGATTCGATTGTTTCGACAGCTCGATTGTCCGAAAATTCGAAATGTCGAAAATTCGATTGCTCGATTCCTCGATATTTCGATTATTCGATTCCTCGATTCCCAATCACTTCACGTGGCAATCCCAAATTCCATGCACCTCCGTGCTGATCTCGCCCAGGTTAGGCGAGTGCCCAGTTTGTGCAGTTTGAATCTTCACGAAATTTATGTAGTCGAGGTTTGCAGGCTTGCCTTCGCGAGTGACAGCGTTGCAGAGCTTGATGTAGCACTTTGCGCCGCTCTTGTCGAAAGCATCGTTCTTGAAGTAATCCTTGCCATCGTTGTCGGCATAGCCCCAAGCGAAAGGAGGCTCCATGGTGTAGCCATTCTCGTAGGTGTGAGTGTCCTTGAGGCGTGAGCCGTAGTAAGTGCGGCAAGAGCCTTCTGGCGAATCCTCTGTCGGCACCCAGTCTTGCCAATACGACTCATGCTTGTTCCATGCACTCATGTAGGGCACAATGCCTTCGCCGCCTTGATTGTCTGTCCAGCGAATGTCGGAGAACGGAGCCGATGGCTTGTAATATGTTATAGCATAGTCAAGCGTCTCATTCTCTGTGCCATACTCGCTGCCCGCAATCTCATACCAAGTGTCGTTGGGCAGTCCATCGCCATTCTCGTCCTTCATCACCCACACAATGCCTGGCTCCGACTGATAGCTGTATGGATTGCCCTTGATGGCAAGGTCGTAGTCGCCATTGCTGTTTGGCACATTGTGGTCGAATCCAGCCACAAGATAGCCGCCTTGAGCACCGAGGCTCACCATGAATTGACGCTTGAAATGGCTGAGCACGCTGTCGCAAGCCTCCTCCATCGTTGCGCCATCGTGGATGAAGTCGCCCACAACTGTGTAGCCATTCACTTGATGCCCTGGAGCAGGCATGTACTCAAAAATCTTGCTCACCAGCGCACGCGCCAGCTTTTCGTCATTGTCATCTTTATTGCTCCCTTCTGGAATGTTGCTCGCTGCCTTATTGCTGAAAGCGAAATGGTTAGGTGTGATGCCTACCTTGAACTGGTCGATAAGCCTACCGTTCGATGCATAGCGATACACCACGCCAGCTTGTCGATAGTCCACCGCATCTGCCACATACACCTCGCCATTGTGTGGGTTCACGCCAATGCCATAAAGCTTGTGGCGAGTGCCGTTGTTGTCCACAGGAGCCTGTATGAATGGCTGCGCAGGCATCTTGGTTTCGTTGATGCTCATGCGATAGATGTCGTTGTTTATTATATATAATGTGTCGGCAGTGCTGTTGATGGCAATCTGCACATTAGCCTCGTCCGTTGCGAGCGCTTGGTCAATCTCTATGCTGCGCGTCTCGGCATCAATCTTGTAGAGATGAGGCACATTGTCGCCAAACGACTCTTCGCTGGTGGAGTAGCCACCATCGGTGATCACCCACAGCTTGCCGTTCTTGTCCATCTTCATCGACTTAGGCTGCCAGCTCGACAGCGTGATGCTTTCCACCACCTTGTCCTGCTCTGTGTCGATGACGAGAATCTTGTTGCTGTACGACCAGCAATTGGTGAACACATACTTGCCGTGCTGCACCATCTCCTCGGTTGAGCAATAGCCCAGATTCGCTGCTTCCTCCACCGAGATAGAGCCTGTGTATTTGAACGTCTTCGGATTGAAGATGTTGATGTAGTGAGCGTAGAGGTCGGTGACGTAAGCCTTTGTGTCGCTCACCTTGTGCACGTAGCGAGGGTTGATGATGTTAGTTTCGGCCGAAGCTGTCAGCTGACCTTTCACCTTGAATGTCTCTGTGTCAATGCCCCACACTATGCCCGAGTTCTCCATTGCCACATACGCCATGTCGTCGTATATGCAAATCGACTGTCCCGTGTCGCCCAGCTTTCGGTCGTTGGCGCGACGGAACACTCCGTTCTCTACGGTTTTCTTTTCTGGATCATAATACGAAAGGGTGGAGTTGCCGGCATTGAAATTGCCCTCGCAGAGAATGAACACGCCGCCATCTGTGTTGCCCACAACAGGCACATCTGGAGCCTCATCCTCTAAACCACTGCATGCTGTTGTCAGCAGAGAAGCCAACAACAGCATGCATGAGTATAATTTATTAATAGTTTTCATCGAAAAGAATTAGAGTACAACTACAACATTGTCGAATGCAAAGTACTTAGGAGTTGAAAGACCGTACTTGCCCTTGTCTGTACCGTCGAATGTGAACTTGATTGACTTAACTGCGCCAAGATACTCCATTGTTGCAGTCATCCAATGCTCGCAAGCAGCCTTGTCCTTAGCAAACTCGATGTACATGTACTTCTCAGTGCCATCTGCAAGAGTAGCTGTAGCCTTAACCTTGAACTCATAGCCCTCGCCCCAGTTCTTCTGCACGTTGCGGAGAGTGTAGGTAGTGAGGCAAACATCCATAGTCTTGATCACGTGAGCCTTGCCATCAGCGAAAGAAAGCTCGCTGCCATCGTCCCAAACCACTGCGAAGTTTGACGAGCCATTGCTCACAGGCACAGCAAGCTGCTTGTCATAGCTTGCAGTCTCAGCGTTGTCGATGTAGTTTGAGATCGCGATGCCGTTTTTCCAGCCGAACACGCCAGCATACTGCTCGCCCCACTGCGACCAGTCTTCCTTTTCACAAAAAGAAGAAAGCTTAGTCACCTCGTCAGTCCACTTATACTCTGCACCGCTGTAGATGAGCGGACCATTGTACTGAGGGTTGTCAATAAGCTTTGTGAAATAATCGCCTTCGAAAGTGACTGTGTAAGTCTTCTCCTTTGGCTCGTCGTCATCGTCGTCACTACATGAAGTGAACATAGCTGAGCCCATGAACAAGGCAGCAGCCATCAAAAGATACTTTTTCATTTGTCTGTATAAATTAGTTAATCAATTAAATGTGTACAATCTGAACATAACCCTTACATCGAGAGTCTCCCACACGTACGTGAGGTTCAAGCACATGGCAGGTCTTCGGACTCACCCCTGCTACCCTTGCAAACCTTCCCAGACCACATCTGTCCAGTGGCAAAATGTCGCACGATAGCATCCTCTGTGTTTTGGGGCATACCGCAGCGGGACTGTAACGGAATCGCACCGTTTTCCCTTTTAATTGCTCTGCAAGCAAACCATTGCGAGTGCAAAGTTACGCCTTTCTGTCAAAACAAACAAATATTATGCAGCAGATTTTGTACTTTGCAGTTGATATATGAGCGGGTTTGAGAGTATTTTGCCTAAGGAAAAGTAAGTTTTTGCACGTTTTGTTTTTGTTTTACAAATATTACTTGTATTTTTGCGAAACAAAGACGAGAGACGAAAAAGCGGAGAAGCGTTTTCTCCTTTTATTTCTCAAATACTTGCTAACTCAAGAACTTAGAACTCAAATGAAGATATTCAGCAACGAATTGGTACAAGAAGCTGCTCATGTCAACCATGTGGCAGACCTTTCACATGCCACGATAGGCGAAACGCTGCTCATGGCTCAGTATTTGGAACAAAAGACTGGCATACCTTTCATCCGAATGGATCAAGGTTCACCAGGCTTGCCAATCAACAAGTTTGGAGTTGAGGCAGAGAAAAAAGCTTTGGATAGTGGCATAGGCAGTCAGTATCCTGCTGCGGCAGGAGTGAAAGAGCTGAAAGAGGCTGCAAGTGAATTTGTCAAGGCATTCATCAATGTTGACATCTCGCCTCGCGCTTGTCTTCCTACTGTGGGAAGCGTGGCAGGTTCATTTGGCAGTTTCATTGCTTGCTGTCAGCGCAAGTCTTACCCGCAGATGGGCAAGGTGCTGTTCATCGACCCAGGTTTCCCAATTCAGAAGAGCCAGCTGAGAATCCTCGGCATAGAGTGGAAAGAGTTTGACATCTTCCCATACCGTGGCGAGGCGCTTCGTGCCAAGTTGGAAGAAGAGCTGAAGGATGGCGACGTTGCGGCTATCGTGTACAGCAATCCTAACAATCCTGCTTGGATTTCTCTCGAAGAAGAGGAACTGCAGATCATAGGCGAATTAGCCACTAAGCACGATGTCATAGTGATGGAAGACTTGGCATATTTCGCCATGGACAATCGACGCGACCTCAGTCACCCATACGAGGCACCATACGTCCGCACAGTGGCACGCTACACAGACAATTACCTGCTCATGCTCTCTGCAAGCAAGATCTTCTCCTACGCAGGCCAGCGCATAGCCCTGGTGTGCATCAGCGATAAGCTGTTCGACAGAAAATGCCCAGCCTTTGTGGAGCGCTATCACGACGAGGGCGTGTTCGGCCCTACATTCATAGCCAGCATTCAGTACATGATCACTTCAGGATGCACAGCCACAACTCAATATGGCTATGCAGAGATGCTGCGCCTCTCTTGCGAAGGCAAGATCAACTTCATCGAGGACACGAAGGAATATGCCATCCGCGCTCAGAAGATGAAGAAGATATTCAGCGACAACGGCTTCACCATCACATACCCCAAGGACGTGAACGAAGAGATAGGCGACGGCTTCTTCTTCTCGCTGTCCTATCCAGGCATGAGCGGCTCAGAACTGGTCAAGGAACTGATACACTACGGAGTAAGCTCCATCAACCTCGACACCACAGGCTCTCTGCAGCAAGGCGTGCGCGCTTGCACCAGCCGAATGAGAGACGAGCTCTACAGCGTTCTGGACGAGAGAATGAAAATGTTTAAGGAGGACCACTAAGTCCTCCTTTTTTGCATCATCAAGGGGGGCACATCATCAAGGGGTCTGACCCCTTGATGATGCATTTTTTTCACCACATCTTCATCGCGCAAGATGAGATGCCGAGAGCGCTTGCCACAGCAGTGAGGATGGTCAGTGCAATCTGGAGCACAAGCTTCCAATCAATCTTCTTGTCCATAGCGCTATTCCTCCTCGCTCAATGAGTTAGCCTCCTCCACGCTGATGTTCTTGATCACGTCTCTCAAGCGGCTGCCCGGAATGAAGCGAATGTACTTCTTGGTGATGGTGCTGGCATCAGCATCGTCAAGCTTCTT
>JAZRYI010000055.1:0-36291 GCA_045600665.1 Bacteroidaceae bacterium | reverse complement strand
AAATCAGCGAGTTATGCAAATATTTTATGTTAAAATATTAGTGCTAAAGTGTTAAATTTCAAGTACTTAAATGTAACTCAGTAGGACTCTGGAATTCCTGGAAAATGGGACAGAAGAAATATTTAACTTGACAGCCTAGGTCTGACCCCTTGATGATGCATACCGAAGGTGAAGATCATTTGAAGAATGTGAAGTTGACGCTGCCGTAGGATCTATGCTCCACGAAGCGCGGATGGTCTGCGAAGCTGTAGTCCTTGCCATGTTCAAGCACGAACAAGCCATCAGGCGCAAGCAGGTGCAGAACAGCGTCGGGAATGTCTTTCAGGTTTTCCAGAGCGTAGGGAGGGTCGGCAAAGATGATGTCGTACTGCTCCTTGCATGATGCCGCATACTTGAAGACGTCGCCCTTGAGCGGAACCCACTCCTTGGCGTCAAGCTCCTTGCACACACGGGCAAGGAACTGCCAATGCTTGAAGTCCTTCTCCACACTGACCACTTTTTTGCATCCTCGGCTTGCAAGTTCCAAGCCGATGCTGCCTGTGCCAGCAAATAGGTCGAGCGCAGTAGGCTCTTCTTCGAAATCCACATACACGTTCTCAAGTATGTTGAACAATCCTTCCTTGGCAAAGTCGGTAGTAGGACGCGCCTTGAAGTTGGTAGGGGTAGGAATATGCCTTCCTTTGTATTTTCCTCTGATAATTCTCATAACTTAGAATCCGCATATTAATAGTGTCTGCAGGTCGTAAGGGATCGTGCCGTGACCTGCCGTGAGCTTGTCGCGGAAATCCTCGCTGCGGTCAATCACATTCACGTTCTGCAAGAAATACTTTGCTTTTTCTGCCAGCTTGGCGCACTTCTCGTCGCTGTCGCCCACCACGTTCAGCACATCGTCCATCTGCGAGAAGCCAAGCTCGTTCCACACGTTGAGAGTGTAGTACTGAATGTCGTTCACGTGCTGAGCAAAGAAGTCGTTCACATACAGCATCCTGCCCTGATCGAAGGCATAGATTGTGATTTCCTTCTCGTGCAAATAGACAAACATCTTCTTGCCAGGGCCAAACATGCTCTTCTCGCTGAAGAACTCGATGAGCGTGCTTGCTGAGGCATAGAAGCGTGCGCGAGGAAAGTCGTCGAGCAGCAGCTGATAGATATTGCGCTCCAAGCCGAAGATGATGGCAATGCCTGAGCGACGCAGCACATTGTAGCTGACGTGCTGCGGCTTGTCCTTAGGGAATGTGAACTGATATATCGGCTCAATATCCTCCTTGCTGAATGCAGCCACAGGCACTGTGGTGAAGTGAGGCGTGGTGACAAGCACGTTCACGCGCTGATAGTCCTCCTTCAACATATCCTCGCTCAGGAGTGCTTCCTTCAGGTTGGCTGCCAGCGATATGGTATGATTCACGTCATACACGCGGTAGCTGAAAGGCTCTTCCTGTCCTGGTGCATACGTGCAAAAAGAAAGTCCATTCGAGCAAACTCGAATGGACAAACTCTTATTGTTAACTGTTGTTTCTGTCATAAAGATTATTCCCAGTTACCTGCCATCTTGTTGCTTGGGTCTGCGAGGTCACCAATACGAAGACCGAACCATTCGCCTTCCATATCATCCTCGTTGTCGAGCATAAGCTCAGCACGGTTCTTGTTAAGCTTCTTGAGGTTAGTCTTGAGGTTATTGATCTTCTTCTCGCTCATGCCATCCATGTAGTCCTCAAGACGAGCACGGAACTCTACAAGCATATCGAACTCGTTTGACTTCAAGTTGAACTGAGCCTTCTTGCGGAGCTCAATCACGCCCTGGTAAACAGTGTCCTTGATAGCTGGATCGAAGCTTGAAGTGTAAACAGTGAATGTGCCATCAGCCTTGCGACCTACAGGAACATACTTCATTGAGTCTGGATTAGTGATGCCGAGCTTCACAGCAGCAGTCATCCAAACTGTGTCACGCTTGATGAGACCAAGGCGAACTGCCTCTTTCTCTGTCATGCCAGCCTCAAGCTGATCGTCTGTAAGCTCACCATCCTTGATGATCTTATCCACAGTCTTGCCGTTCTTGACGAAGTCGATGATTGAGTCGATAGTACCACAATACTGACCGAAAGTCATCTTGTACTGCTCCTCTGCGTCGCGAATCTGCATGAGGCGATCAATAACTGCTTTTTCACGAGCTGCCTTCTCTTCGTCGAAGGCGATGTCACTGTAGATGCTTGAGTAGCAAGCATAGCCGAGACCCAATGTGCAAATGAGCAAAATTGAGTTAATTAAAATTTTTTTCATGATATGTATTATTAATTTTTATTATTTTTTCGTTTGTTTGCAGAATAATCACTATATTCGTGTTGCAAAAATAATGAATAAAAATGAAATGATAATATAACTATCGACTTTTTTTTGAAAAAATATGCTTAAAGACTACTTAAAAGACCTGATTTTGCATAATTTTGGCTTTAAACCGACAATTCAGCAAGCAGAAGTTGTCAACTCAATGTGCGATTTCATCCTCTCGCCCTACTCCGACGAGATTTTCCTGCTGAAGGGCTTTGCTGGCACAGGCAAGACGAGTTTGGTGTCAGCATTGGTGAAAACGATGCAAGATTTGGAGCGTGAATGCGTGCTGATGGCACCCACTGGCAGAGCGGCAAAAGTGCTGTCTGGCTATGCCAATCATCCAGCCTTCACGATCCACAAACGCATCTATCGCCAGAAGTCGATAGACAAGGACAGCATCTTCACGCTCAACTTCAACATGAAGCAGAACCTGCTCTTCATCTGCGACGAGGCATCGATGATAGCCAATGATGAATTCCTCGCCAGCAGCATCTACGGCACGGGGCGTCTGCTCGACGACATGATTCATTTCGTGTATGGAGGAAAGGGATGCCGCCTCATCGTCATGGGCGACACGGCTCAGCTGCCGCCTGTGGGTGATGGCGAAAGTCCAGCATTGCAGGAAGAGGTGCTGAATGGCTATGGCTTGAAAGTGCGCAGCCACACGCTCACTGAGGTGGTGCGCCAGGCTGAGAGCTCGGGCATACTGTGGAATGCGACTCGATTGCGTCAATTGATGGACACGGACGACATCTTCTCATTGCCCAAGATCCGCTTTGACGGATTCCCCGATGTCATCAATATATCTGGCAATGACCTGATTGAGGCTCTGGAAGAATGCTACCACCGAGACGGCGAGGACGAGACGATAGTGGTGACTCGCAGCAACAAGCGTGCTATCGTATATAACAACGGCATTCGTGCACAGATTCTCTGGCGCGAGGAACAGCTCGAAAGCGGTGATATGCTTATGATTGCCAAGAACAACTACTACTGGACTGAGTGCCTTGCAAAAGAGCTGAAAGGCACTGCAGAGACGCTTCCGTTCGACTTCATAGCCAACGGTGACACAGTCATAGTCAGACGCCTTCGCAACCAGCGCAAACTGTATGGCTTCACGTTTGCCGATTGCACCCTCCATTTCCCCGACTACGACTACGAAATGCAGACAACGGTGCTCATGGACACGCTGCAAGCTGAGGCTCCGGCACTCACTCGTGAACAGCAAGACACATTATTTAATAATATAATGGAGGATTATTCCTACGATCCTCATCTCCGCACCAAGCCTGAGCGTTTGAAAGCGCTCAAGGAAGATCCGTATTTCAATGCCTTGCAGATCAAGTATGCATACGCCATCACATGCCATAAGGCACAGGGCGGACAGTGGACGAATGTGTTCATCGACCAAGGATACATGACAGAGGACATGCTTGGGCCTGATTATTTCAGATGGCTATACACTGCCATCACCCGCGCTACGAAGAGGGTGTTTTTTGTGAATTGGAAGGAAGAGCAGACGGCATAAAACAAAAAAAAGTTCCCAGTAGTTGGGAACTTTCTTTTATTGTCATTAATCATGTGCATTACAGTTCTGCGAGCTCAACGATCTTATCGATAGCAGCCGAGAGACCGTCAGCATTCTTGCCACCAGCAGTAGCGAAGTGTGCCTGACCGCCGCCGCCGCCCTGGATGAGCTTGCCTGCCTCGCGAACAATCTTGCCAGCGTTCTTGCCCTCTGCTACGAGGTCGTCGGAGAATGCCACTGTGAGGTTTGGCTTTGCGCCGAGAGCTCCACCGAGAGCAACGACAAGCTTCTCTGGGAACTGAGCACGAAGCTGGAATGCGATGTCCTTTGCTGCCTGTGCATCGATAGGGAGCACAGCTGCAATAACCTTCACGCCATTGATGTCCTTAGCGTTTGCGATGATATCCTTCTTGAGTTCCTGAGCCTTCTGAGCCTTGAATTCGTCCACCTGTGCTTGAAGTTCCTTGTTCTCAGCAATAGCCTTCTCGATAGCACCGCGAAGGTCTGGAACATTGTTGAGCAAGCCACGAAGGTCGGCAACGAGATCCTGCATCTTGTCGAGTGCCTCCTCTACTGCCTTGCCTGTGATGGCCTCGATGCGGCGAACACCTGCAGCGACAGAGCTCTCGCTCACGATGCGTACCATGCCAAGGCAACCTGTGCTCTGAGCGTGGCAACCACCACAGAACTCAACGCTTGTGCCGAACTGAACCACACGAACCTTGTCGCCATACTTCTCGCCGAAGAGAGCGATAGCGCCAAGCTTCTTTGCCTCTTCGATTGGGTAGTCGCGATACTCCTTGAGAGGAATGTTCTGGCGAATCTTCTCATTCACGATGTGCTCCACCTCGCGAAGCTGCTCTGCTGTAACCTTCTCAAAGTGAGAGAAGTCGAAGCGGAGACCTTCTGGCGAAACAAGCGAGCCTTTCTGCTCAACGTGCGAGCCAAGCACTTCACGGAGTGCCTCATCGAGGAGGTGAGTACAAGTGTGATTAGCCTCTGTAGCGCGGCGACGCTCTACATCGATGCAAGCCATAAACTCAGCCTCAGGGTTCTCAGGGAGCTGATCTACGATGTGGATAGCCACGCCGTTCTCCTTCTTTGTGTCGAGCACCTTGATTGTCTCAGTTTCGCTGACGAGCACGCCTGAGTCGCCAACCTCACCACCCATCTCGCCATAGAAAGGAGTCTTGTCGAGAATCATCTCGTAAGCGCTACCCTTCTTCTGCTTCACCTCGCGGTACTTAACGATGCGGCAGTTGTATTCTGTATAGTCATAGCCTACGAACTCGCTCTCTACGTCGTTGAGAACCACCCAGTCGCCAAGGTGCACCTCAGCAGCGTTGCGAGCACGCGCTTTCTGCTTTTCCATCTCTACATTGAATCCAGCCTCATCTACTGTCATCCCCTGCTCACGGCAGATAAGCTCTGTGAGGTCGAGAGGGAATCCAAATGTGTCGAAGAGTGTGAATGCCTTCTCGCCAGCAATCTCTGTGTTGCCAGCAGCCTTTGTCTCTTCGATAACGCCCTGAAGGAGCTTGATGCCATTTTCGAGAGTGCGGAGGAACGAGTTCTCCTCTTCCTGCATCACCTTCATGATGAGCTTCTGCTGTGCTGGAAGCTCTGGGAATGCTGCACCCATCTCGTCAACGAGAGTTGGCACGAGCTTGTAGATGAACGCTTCCTTCTGACCAAGGAATGTGTAGCCATAGCGAACAGCACGGCGAAGGATGCGGCGGATGACATAGCCAGCCTTTGCATTGGATGGGAGCTGACCGTCGGCAATAGCGAATGCGATAGCACGGAGGTGGTCAGCGATCACACGCATAGCGATGTCTGTCTCTTCCTTCTCGCCATACTTCACGCCTGCCATGTCGCCAAGCACCTTGAGGTATGGCTGGAACACGTCTGTATCGTAGTTTGATGTCTTGCCCTGGAGTGTGCGCACGAGACGCTCGAAGCCCATGCCTGTGTCGATCACCTTGGCTGGAAGACCTTCGAGAGAGCCATCAGCCTTGCGGTTGAACTGCATGAACACGAGGTTCCAAATCTCGATCACCTGTGGATGATCCTTGTTCACAAGCTCGCGTCCAGGAATCTTAGCCTTCTCCTCGTCAGGACGAGAATCGACATGAAGCTCAGAGCAAGGGCCGCAAGGTCCTGTGTCGCCCATTTCCCAGAAGTTGTCGTGCTTGTTGCCATTGATGATGTGATCCTTTGGAAGGAACTGCTCCCAGATGGATGCTGCCTCGTCATCGCGTGAAAGACCTTCCTCTGGCGAGCCTTCGAAAACAGTGGCATAGAGGTCGTTTGGATTGATCTTGAGAACATCGACGATGTACTCCCATGCCCAAGAGATTGCCTCCTTCTTGAAGTAGTCGCCGAAAGACCAGTTGCCAAGCATCTCGAACATAGTGTGGTGGTAGGTGTCGTGGCCTACCTCCTCAAGGTCGTTGTGCTTGCCCGACACACGAAGACACTTCTGAGTGTCGGCACAGCGGCGTGACTTAGGAGTTGTGTTGCCAAGGATGATGTCCTTGAACTGATTCATGCCTGCATTTGTGAACATCAGCGTTGGGTCGTCCTTGATAACCATTGGTGCTGATGGTACAATGAGGTGCTCTTTGCTTTCAAAGAATGATTTGAAAGACTCGCGTATTTCTTTTGCTGTCATCATTATATTTACTTTTTACTTATTTACAATTTCAGTTTATTTATTGGGCTGCAGGAACCTATTGCGACTACAGAAGCTGCAGAACCTATAGGCATAGCCTGCTCAAAACAAGTTGCAAAGTTACTGCTTTTCTTGTTTTTGACAAAGAAAAACGGTAGTTTATCGTGCAATATACTTCTTTTTATTCTTTATATATATGCCAGTTGACTGATTGACACTTGAAATTCGTGCGCCATTCACGTCGTAGATGTCATCATGAGCATCGTCTGTGCCATCTTCTTTCAGGGCAGCAATGCTATCTTCTGGTCGCTTGTCCGACACGACCACTGTCTTCAGTGGCTCTTCATCAAATACCTCAAAATCGGAAGAGAACAAGTCGTGGTCATAAAGAATCAGCAAATTGTAGGTGCCCGGGAAGATGACACGATTGGTGCGGTGGAAATGGCGAGTCACCACCTCGTCGGGCATGAGCGTCAAGCCTTGCTCTTGAATCAGATAAGAAGGCATGGAGTCGATGACATTTTCAAGCATGATATACACTCTGCCGCAGAACTCTGCATTATGGTTCTTTAGAGTTATTGTGAAATCGGGCTTGCTGCTGGCAGGCAACCAGTCTGGAAACTCATAGCTTTCAAGCGTGAGATAAGACGTATTGGCTGAATCCACAGCGCACACGATGCTGTTGTCTTTCACATTGGCAATGAGGTAGTTTGGCACACCCACTGATGCTCTTACTTCTTTCCAAGAGCCATTGTCCTTATACATTGGCAAAAGCTTGTACACGCCGTCTGCAACAGGCTCTTTCATCTGGAGGCATAGGGTGTCGGTATAAACCGTGTCGTCAAATTCTTCGAGCAGGAAATCGTGATCATACACGAATGGAAAAGACGCTATCTCACCATTATGCACAAGTGCAAGAGCGACAGAATCGTTGTGCAGATTCCATCCCACATTGCCAAGATTGTTCACCGCAATCGAATCCTTGCCCACCACGCTCATCGACGACATGGCAAAGACGTGGTTCTCTACTCCAGTGGCATCGGGATGAGTGGATGGCAAAAGGTGAGTGACCATGCTCTGCAAGAGGTTGAAACCGCTCTCTGGGTCATTAGGGTCTTGGCTTGGGGGAAAGTCTGGCGTGAGGTAAGGCAGATAGAAGAAGCCATCGCCTGCCCCGCTTGGGTTGCCAAACGAGAAATGGAAGAAGCCGTTTTCGTCATATCCGTCGCAGACGAAAGCATGACCAAGCCTGTAGTTATATCCGCTGACGAGGATTGGGCGACCAGCATCGAGCTCTTCTTTGAACATTCTTGTCCACTCGTCGATGGAATAGAAATCTCGGAAATGCATCTGCGCTGACTTGTCATAGCCGAAATAAGAAGAAAGAGCTAATGGCTGTCTCACGCTGATTGCTCCGCTTGCATCCACGCCATACTTCATATCTACTGATACGCCGCAGTCATACATCAATTGAGCCACCGCATATCCTTGGGCATCAGAGTATTTCACACCTTCATAATCGTCGAGCATGTTTGCCCAATCGTAGTAGTGATTCTCAAAGTCTGCCGTGAGCGTCTGCCCACATCCAAGCGAATCGACGTATGTGTAAGAGCCATATCCATGTTCGGGGTAACGCCAGAAATGCATGACCTGCGCCATAGCAGAAGCCACGCATCCTGAGACACATAGAGTGGTGTCGATTTTGGGAGCAAGGAGATTGTATGGCTCGTAGTATTGATGCCATTTGTCGGTGAGGAGAGGCGCGACATGAGATGCGGATGCGGAGAGGCGCTTGCTGATAGTCTTGCGGAGGTTGCGTCCACCTTTTTGAGGGAGTGTTTTGCCTAAGTTCTCCACCATTGCTCTGAACACAGGATTCTGCATAGCAAGATCGATGTTGCCATTGTCTGTATAGGCAATGACCTGGCCGTCGTCGGCTGCTGTGATGACTACGCCATCGTTATCAGCACAATTATATATTGTATAGGTATCGGTGGTCTTTGCCGCAACAAGTCGCTTGCCTTTATGCTGCTGAGCGAAGGTGAACAAAGTCAATATTAAAAAGAATAATGAGGCTATAAAACGCATCATATTGCGAGAGAAAACTGTTATTTAGTGTTATTTTCGCACAAAGATAGTGAAAAAACGGAGAAAGTTACTTGAATAACAAATAATTTAATATAACTTTGCTAAAAATAAGAACAAAAAAGAAACAATTACTTATTATAATCCAAACAAAAAAAATGACAGGTATTATTCTTATCGGAGCTGTAGTGCTTCTCGCTATTTGGGCAATAAGCACTTACAACAGCCTTGTGAAACTTCGCAACAATCGTGAAAATGCTTTTGCAAACATCGACGTTCAGCTGAAGCAGCGTTTCGACCTCGTGCCTCAGCTTGTGGCAACAGTGAAAGGCTACGCAACTCATGAGAAAGAGTTGCTGGAGAGAATCACTCTTGCACGCACAACTGGTATGACTGCCACTACCATCGACGACAAGATGAAGGCAGACAACATGCTCTCAAGCGCTCTTGCAGGACTCAAGATCTCTGTCGAAGCTTATCCTGACCTCAAGGCTAACAATAACTTCCTTCAGCTTCAAGGCGAGCTCAGCGACATCGAGAACAAGCTTGCTGCTGTTCGCCGCTATTTCAACACAGCCACTCGCGAGCTCAACAACGCAGTTCAGACATTCCCTGGCGTGCTCATCGCAGGCATGTTTGGCTTCAAGAAAGAAGCAATGTACGAAGTTGCTCCTGAAGAGAGAAAGGCTGTTGAAACAGCACCAAAAATCGAGTTTTAGTGATACTAACACTATTGCCGCTTAATGCAATACATCGGAATACAATCACAAATCAATAAGAACAACAGGAACAGCATTCTGCTCCTGTTGTCTTTTCCTTGCATCATACTTGGCATGCTGTTGCTGTTCTGTTGCGTGTTTGGATTTGACGAAGCATACGACAAGTATGGGGATCCATACACTATATACGACTTCCAGCAGGTCATTGCGGCATTCGCCACATTCGCGCCTTGGGTGGTAATCATAGTTGGCGTATGGTTCATCATTGCTTATCTCTTCAACGCTAAGATGATTCAATCAGCCACAGGTGCACGTCCGCTACAGCGCAGAGAGAATCCTCACATCTACAACATCGTGGAGAACCTTTGCATGGCATGCGGAATGGAAATGCCAAAGATAAACATAGTGGACGATCCTCAGCTCAATGCCTTTGCCTCTGGCATCAACCAGAAGACATACACCGTCACGCTCACCACAGGCATCATAGACCGCCTCAACGACGATGAGCTGGCAGGAGTGATTGGTCACGAGCTGACCCACATTCGCAACAAGGACACTAAGGTGCTCATCATCAGCATCGTATTCGTAGGCATTCTCAGCACATTGCTCACAATGCTCACACAAGGCGTATTCCGCATCTTCCTCTACACTGGAGACAGGCGAAGCAGCAAAAAAGAAGGAGGTGGAGTGGCTGTGATCGTCATCATTGTTGCCGCCATCATCTGCAGCGCCATCGCCTATTTCCTCACCCTACTCACTCGCTTCGCCATCAGTCGCAAGCGCGAGTTCATGGCAGACGCAGGCGGAGCAGAACTATGCGGAGATCCCCGTGCCTTGGCATCCGCTCTTCGCAAGATAAGCAGCGATCCAGGCTTGAACAACGTTTCACGCGATGATGTTGCCCAACTCTTCATCATCCATCCTAAGAAACTGAAGCAGAGTTTCCTCGACAGCCTCAACAACATGTTCAGCACCCACCCCGACACAGCAGAACGCATCAGGATACTGGAGCAGTTCTAAATCGAGATTCAGAAGTTCGGCATCCCTTAATCCCTGAAATTCGGAAGTTCAGAAACAACATAATCGCCGTATAGTCCCTTCGTGGGATTATACGGCGTTTTTTGTTTTGTTGAGTTCGTTATGCAATAACAACACCATCAATATTGCGTGTTTCATTTGAGAAATTCATTCCTATACGGATAATCTTTTGATTGTTCATCTCAAAAGGCAAAGCATAATGAGTATCTTCTATCTGTTTGAGTGCTTCCTCTGCAGTTCCATCAAGCTTAAATTCCATCACATAGCAATAGTCGTTAGTTTGAATGACCATATCTATTCGTCCTTCGCTTGTATGGTACTCAGCCTTGGTGTAAAAGCCCATGAGACGTGAAATGATGAAGAGGACATTCTGATAGTGGTTCTCCATATCCTTCACCAATTCGTATGGTGTGTCTGCAAAGAATGACTTCAGGCGCTTGATGAATTGTTCTGTACGCCCATTCTCCACATCATCCACAAAGCATTGAATCTGGAAAACACTATCAACTGCTTTGATGCTACTGTAAAAAGGAATGAGATATTTGAGGAATCCCTCTTCAACCTCCTTGTTGGGGAAGCCGAGGAGGTAAGTTCCAAAACGAGAGTTATATCCTTTTATCGTCAGATACCCGCTCTGATAAATGACAGGTATAGGATTCGTGTCCTGATTATCAATAGAATCTAACACTTCGGCAGATGTCTGGGTCTTAGACATTGCCTCAAGGTTGTAGTTATGAAGCTGTAGAAGCTTCACAAGATAGGTTGGAGTTCCTGTCTCAAACCAATAGCTACCAAATTCTCCTGAATTTATTGTCTTAAGAAGACTGAAAGGGTTATACATTCCTGGAGCCTTCGGATGGAAATGATAGCCATCATAACGCTCCTTAAGCACTGCCAAGCATTCCTCTTCTGTCAAGTCATTAGCAACAGCAAGCTCTGCAATGCCTTCTTTGAAATACTCACGCAATTCCTCTTCGCTGATGCCACATATATTATAATAGCGAGCATCCATCGAAAGGTCTGTCAAGTGATTGAGATCGGAAAATACGCTCACTTTGCCAAACTTAGTCACACCTGTGAGGAAAGCAAACTGAATGTAACCATCCATAGACTTCAACGCACCATAGAACGACTTTAGCGTAGCGCGGTACTCATCTTGCAGAGTCGGATTGCCAATTGCCTGCAACATAGGCTTGTCATACTCATCAATAAGGATCACGACACGCTTGCCGGTCTTCTCACATGCACCACGAATCAAATTGCAGAAACGTATGGCAAGAGACTCACAATCTTTTGCCACACCATACTTAGCCTCCTCGCGCGATAGAAAATCTTCCAGCATTTCGTCAAGCCTCTCTTTCGCATCATACTTCTGAGCATTGAGGTCTAATCGAAACACAGGATGCGCCTCCCAACTCATTTCATCGGTATCAATAGCAAGCCCATTAAACAAATCACGCTTGCCTTCAAAATACGCCTGTATAGTTGAGAGCAAAAGCGACTTGCCAAATCTACGTGGACGGCTCAAGAAGTAATACTTACCTCTATTGATAAGATTCATTATTACAGCAGTCTTATCCACATAAAGATAACCATCTTTCCTCAGTCCTTCAAATTCTTGTATTCCTATTGGGTATTTAACAGTCTGTGCCATATTCACACGAATAATAAGTCGAGTATGCAAAATTAATAAAAACAATCTTCATCAACAAGTAAGTATTGAAAAAATGTTGATGAAGAGTACAAATAGTCTAATTCAACAAATATAATTACAAAAAATATTGATGATGCACCTTTGATGCCTTCGGCAGAAAGACTCGAGTCCACAATAAAAGGGATGTTCTTTATAAAGATGTTTTATGCAGAACAAGATACTCTACTGCCTGTTCCAGGTATTTCTTATCCGTTTCGTCGAAGGTGTTAAGGTCGGCGCTGTCGATGTCGAGGACTGCTATCACTTCGCCATCTTTCTTGACAGGAACAACGATTTCGCTGCGGCTTGCAGAGGAGCAGGCTATGTGCCCAGGGAACTGGTCAACATCGGGAACGACCTGCGTCGTTTCTTCTGCCCAAGCGGTGCCACAGACTCCTTTGCCTTTGCGAATGCGAGTGCAGGCAAGCGGACCTTGGAAAGGACCAAGAACGAGAATGCCATCGATGACTCGGTAGAAACCTGTCCACCAAAAGCCAAAGGTTTCGTGGATCATGGCAGCCATGTTCGCCATGTTGGCAATCATGTCTGGTTCATCTTCAAGCACAGATTGAATCTGCGGCAGCAACTCTTGGTACTTCTCTTCTTTCGTACCCTGCGATATTGTCATTTCTTCAGCCATAAATCATTCTTTTTTGTTAATTTGTTTGCAAAGGAAACACTTTCTGAGGAAAACACAAAACCTTTATACTTATTTATTTTGTAAAGAGAGAAGAATTTCGTTAATTTGCAACAAATACGTAATAAAACAATGATAAAGAATATAATATTTGACCTTGGTGGCGTGCTGCTCGACATCAGCATGGAGAATGCGATGAGGGAGCTTGGCAAGATTGGCTTCGACATGAAAGCTGTGATGGAAAAGCAGAAGGAGATGGGAGGCGACGGCGGTTCGACAATGTGCGAAGGCGTATCGGCTGTTGGCTTTCTGGATGATTATTCCAAAGGACTAATACCTACGGAGGATTTCATGAAGATGCTGCAAGCATACTGCCTTCCTGGCACTACACTGGAAGAGACTGAGAGGGCATGGAACGCATGCTTGTTCACAATTCCTCAGCACAAGATGGATATGATACGCGAGCTGCACAAGAAGTACAACATCTACATGCTGTCCAACACAAATGATGCACACTGGAAATGGATTGTGAATAACAGTTTCCCCGATGATGTGGATCCCTACACAGACTTCGACAAGATATTCCTATCGCAAGAGATGCACATGGCAAAGCCAAACACAGATATCTTTGAGCAGGTACTGATTGAGATTGGGGCGAAAGCAAAGGAGTGTCTGTTCATCGATGACACTACGAAGAATACGGAAGTGGCAGAGAAAATGGGCTTCAAGACTTATACTGCTGCTGTTTCGCGATTCATGCCAGACGGATCATTCGTGAAGCCGGATGAAGAATGGTGTGATGTGATTGGGGAGTTGGTTAGAGGGTAGAGAGTAAAGGTTAGAGGGTAAAGGTTAGAGGTTAGAGAAATTATAGATATTAGAGAAGATTGTAGATGGTGAAGGGTTTGTCGATATCCATCCTGATTTGCACGATAGACGAAGGCATAGAGAAGGTGCCAAGCGTGTTGATGTCGCCAATGAGTGACGTCAACTATGTTGTGTCTATGCAATATACGGATGAGCGATTCTTGGAAATGATGCCAAAAGAATTGAAGGAACGTGCGGATGTCATCATCACAACGCTGCAAGGAAAAGGATTGAGCAGGAACCGCAATAATGCAATGAGATATGCCATTGGAGATGTTTGTTTGATTGCCGATGATGACAACCGCTACAAGCGAGAGTTTGTAGATAGCATACTCAATGCATACGAGCTGCATCCGGAAGCAGACATAATAACCTTTCAAGCGCAGAACTTAGAAGGGGAACCGCTGCATCCCTACCCTGCTGATTTTGTTAGTTCGGTGGAAATGACGTTCAAGCAAGACATTGGAATAGCCTTTGACGAACGATTCGGACTGGGCAGCAAGCATCTGTGTGCTGGCGAGGAGCAAGTATTCATGAAGGATGCAGAGAAAGCAGGAAAGCAAATTTTGTATATTCCGCAATGCATAGTGCAGACACCAGCCAACACAACAGGAACATTATTCTTGCAAAACAAGAAGCTGCAAACAACAAAGGGAGCCACTTTCCGCTATGTGTATGGCACAGGCAATGCTTTGTGGAGAAGCGTGAAGGAAGCTGGGTGGTACTTCGTGCACAAGGGCGTTAATCCTTTCCCAATAATATATTATATGTGGAAAGGTATTGCTTTGCAACCTTGATGTAGTCGTGGTGCTTACGCACGTATTCAATGCTCTGACGCTTTAGCTCAGGAATGCGGTCGCGATTCAGCACGAGTTGCTCAATCTCGTGGTAGCAACTCTCGTAGTTCGGTTCCACATTGATGATTGGGCGAAGCTCATGCTCTCCTAAGATTTCGTAATTCTCTGGCTCTCCGCCACCTATATTAATAATTCCCTTTGACATGGCAAGCAAGGAATTCATGGCTGGAGTGTAGCTATACAACTGATCGAGTATAGCATCGCTCGTATTCATCATGTTCTGATACTGCGCAAAAGGCACACCCTCGGCTATCTGCAAGTCGAGAAGATCAGGATGCTTTTGCTGAACTGCCTGTGCCGCTGCGAGCATAATGTCGGTGCCTTTGTATGCTGAACGGTTCTTGCTTATGCCCACAAATATCTTAACCTTATCGCCTAACGTAAGATTAGGTTCTTCAGATGGCATCATTATCGGGAAAGGGATGTAGGTCATCTTGCCGCGCAGTTCTGGCACTTCATTGTAGGTTGCCCAGTATTCTTGCAAGCCTGCGATGATGCTGTCGCAGTCATGAGCTACAAGTTTGTTGAGGTTCTCCTTTGCCGTACCAATCCATTCGTGGCGATATAACTCTGCCTCTGCGTCAGTGCGGATCGCGTCACCGAAGTTGAAGTCGCTGTAGCGGAGCGGACGAATATGCGAGTTGATGTGCGCCCAATAGTGATCCATGCCGAATGCCCCCATCACAACCTTCTTGTTGTGCTGTCGGATGTAGCGGTATAGAGGTGGAAGCTTCTCAGCTTTCAGTTCGACGAAGATAGGATTGATGAGCTGCACAACATCATAGCCACGAAACGAACGCAATGCCTTTATCAGCCGCCACAGGAACGATGCGTTGCCTTTCACGCCAAACTCGCGCTTCAGGTCTATGTCGCGAGGATAATCTTTCCACTTGTCGCCATCGCTTGCTACCACGCATTCATGCCCAAGAGCCTTGAAGCCCTCGGCAAGTGTGCTGTGCACATTACTATAGTCGCCAAGCAAAAGAATACGCATTGTTTTCTATTTTTTTGCAAAGGTAACTCATTTTTTGCTTTTGGCTTTCTTTGTTGTTCTTTTTTTTTCATATATTTGCAAATTAATAGGCATAATGCCTGAAACATAAAAGTTTGAAACTTGAAACAAAATCATACTACCGTGGATATAACAATCATCATTCCAGTGAAAGATCGCAGAGAGTACATCGGCAAGACTCTCGATTCTGTCATTCATTCATCCGTGCAGCCTAAAGAGATTATCATAGTGGACAATGAAAGCAAGGATGGCACCTATCAGTTCTGCGAACAATACATCAAGGATCGTCCAAACATGACGTTACTGCGCGAGACATTCCCAGGCGCGGCAGCAGCTCGCAACAAAGGACTGAAGTCGTGCAAGACGGAATGGGTGTTCTTCTTCGACAGCGATGACGAGTTCGATCCTATGTTCCTGCAAGTGATGGGCGAGCTGAACACTGACGGCTATGACATGATTGCCGTGCCAACAAAGATGAAGGTGAATGGCGCTGAGAAGGTGAGAGAGTACATCCCTTCCATCGATCCACGAGTGCAGATTCTCGGCAACGTGCTCAACACGCAAGGAATGATTTTCCGCACGTCATACCTCAAAGACATCGGAGCCTGGAACGTGGAATGCAAGATTTGGAACGACTGGGAACTCGGCTTGCGCGCCATGCTGCACAGGGCCAACATACTCTGGTTCTCGGGCAAGGCATTCCACAACATCAATGTGCACGCAGACAGCATCACTGGCGAGTCGTTCACAAATAACTACAAGCAACTTATACGCACTCTCACTGTAGCGGTGAACAATGTCAATTCTTCTATCTTACAACCGCTATCAACTTACCATGCGCAGCACCTCAACTGCCTCTATCCGCACATTGATCAGCTGATGCTTCCGCTCTACTACCGCACAGGCATCCTGCTTGGAAAGGTGCTAAACGAAAACCTTTTCTCTCGCAAGAGAAAGTATCGCATGGCAGCCAACACCATCACGCTATTCCGCAAGGAGAATTTCCACCCTACGCTCTGGCAGCGCATCACCTGCAACATGCTCATTTTCTATACTCACATGGGCGGTCGCGGTGCTTGGCGCATTGCATACGCACTGAGCAAGAAAAGGAAATAACACCCACATACAAAAACTCTCAGTTCTCAACTTTCAACTCTAAACTCACTACTAAATTGAAACGCTTCTTCCTCTCCATAGCACTCGCCATTAGTTCATTAGCAGCATCGGCGCAAGACACCTTCACCTTCGGCACAGCCACAAATCCGCAAGGCAATAGCATTCTGGTGGATAGTCATGGCATCATCTTCGATGGTCATCACTCCATCCCCGTGATGGGAGAAATCCACTACTCTCGCGTTCCAGAAAAAGATTGGCGGCGTGAGGTGCGCAAGATGAAGGCGGGCGGCATCACCGTTCTTTCCACTTATGTGTTCTGGATTCATCATGAGGCAGAAGAGGGAAAGTGGAACTGGAGCGGCAACCTGAACCTGCATCGCTTCCTCGAGATTTGCAAGGAAGAGCAAATGCCTGTGGTGCTTCGCATTGGCCCATTCTGTCATGGCGAGGTGTATCAAGGCGGTTTCCCGGAATGGATAGCGAAGAAAGCGCAGGATGCCCCTAAGCAGTACAAGCTTCGCAGCGAGGCTCCAGGATTCATTGCAGCAACGCAACGATTGTTCAGCAACATATACGCACAGGCAAATGACTTGCTGTGGAAAAATGGCGGCACAGTGATAGGCATGCAGATTGAGAATGAGTGTCGCGGACCATGGTCGTACTATATGCGACTGAAGGACATGGCTACGCAGATTGGCTTTGACGTACCGTTCTATACACGCACAGGATGGCCTAAGCTGAATGGCAAAGAGGAGTTTGGCAAACTCTTGCCGCTGTATGGCGACTATGCTGACGGATTCTGGGATAGAGTACTCACCGATATGCCTGGCGAGTATGCCAAGGCATTCATTATGAAGGATACTCGCATCAGCGGTGTGATTGCCACAGAAACCTTTGGCACGAACCAAGACACGAAGATGGACAAGAATGACCTGCAGTACCCTTACCTCACTTGCGAACTTGGCGGAGGCATGATGCCTGCATATCATCGACGCATCAACATCTCTGGCAAAGAGATACTTCCGCTTGCTATCTGCAAGCTGGGGTCTGGAAGCAACCTGCCTGGATACTATATGTATCACGGCGGAACAAATCCTTACAACCCAGCTCACACGATGGCAGAAACTCAGGCAACATCAGTTACCAACTACAACGATATGCCTTACATGACATACGATTTCCAATCGCCACTTGGTGAAATGGGGCAAATGAACGAAACGGCATTCCACGAAAGCCGCTGGCTGCATCAGTTCCTTGCCGACTGGGGAGAAGAGCTCGCAATGATGGACGTGGACACGCTGTCTGACAACTATGCACGAAGAGGCTGCTTTGAGTTCCGCAACGACTATGTGCGCATTCTCAACGAGCAAGGCAAAGCAAGCGTCACTCCACTCGGCATGCAGTGGGAAGGTTTAACCATTTCATCATCAAGTGTGCAACCATTCGCAAAAACAGATGATAGCTTGTATTTCATTGCCGTAGAAGGGGCAAAGAAACCACAAATCAACGTGAACGGGAAGAACTATTCACTCAAGTTTGACAAGACAACAAAGATAAATGGCAAAAGCATCATGCTTCTCTCATACGCCAAGGCAAAGACAGCCTTCGTCATCGATGGCAAGATGCACTATGCCCAGCACGGCGGCATTCTCTTCAAAAGCGAGAATGGCATTGCTGAAGAGGCATGGATAGTGACAGACGAAGTCAATATCTCTTGCACGAAGACGAAAGAACATGAAGGAGTGCGCGAAATCAAGATGGGAAGCCAGAAGGTAGCGGCAATGCCTTCTGACGCTGATTTTGAGAAAGCTGCGACATGGAAGCTCACTCTGTTTGCCGAAAGTCATCCATCCATCAAAACAGACAAGCTAATGACGATGGATCTCCAGCCATCTGCTCTCGAAGAGCCTGACGACTATTTCCTCCGCATCAACTACCGAGGCGACGTTGCCCGCATCTATGCCGACGGAATCCTCGTTGAGGACAACTTCTGGAACGGCAAGCCAATGCTCGTCCGCCTCTCTGACCTCGTAGGCAAGAGCATTGAGCTCCGCATCCTACCTCTCGGCAAAGACTACCCTATCTATCTCCAGAAGGAGCAGAAAGCCGAACTCGACAAAGCCTCAGGCACATCACTCCTCTCGCTTGACAGCATCGAAGTGCTGAAGCGTGAGACGCACGAGAATTAACGGTTAATCAATGGGCTTCAGATGGGAACAATTCAAAAAAAAACACATGAAGCGCATTTTTTCATCGTTACTTGATATAATAAAATAAGGATTTGTTCGTTTATAATAATAAACAACGAAGTGAAACTTAAAACAATTTGCCTATGGTTGACTCTACCCCAAGAAACTACAACGAATGTAAAATACTAGACCTTAAGAACAAGATTGCTCGTCCGAGCCAGAATGCACTTCTGCTTGTTAGATTGTTTGCTCGCACATACTGTGAGCCAACAGTGACTGTGGCTTAAGCTTCGCGTGGGGCACAGGAAAGACTGCAAGTGCAGTGTTTGGGTTCTGAAATAGAGCGATGGAAACAAATAAGATTCTTTCTATATTAGCGGCATCGGATGTCGCTAAAGACTTTGCTAAGCACATAAGAAACAGCAAGGTGAAGCACATAAAGGCTGACGGACTCTGCGGTTCGTCTGCCCCTATGCTAGTGGCATCAGCCTACAGCGGCAAGGGGAATTGCCCAACGATGCTGGTGGTAATGAATGACCAGGACGATGCAGGGTACTTCTATCACGACCTAATGCAGATGATGGGCGAGGAAAAGGTTCTATTCTTCCCTTCGTCGTATAAGCGTGCCATAAAGTACAATCAGAAGGATCCTGCTAATGAGATTCTTAGAACAGAAGTGCTGTCAAGGCTTTCTGCCGAGGATGGTTCGCTAATCGTGGTGTCATACCCTGATGCTATCGCAGAGAGAGTGGTTTCGAAGAGTGAGCTGGACGAGAACTCGCTCGTGATGAAAGTTGGGGATTTGTTTGATATTGGCGAATTAGAGAAGAAGATTCTGTCGCTTGGTTTTCAGCGCACTGACTATGTATATGAGCCTGGACAGTTCGCTGTGAGAGGCAGCATTGTGGATGTATATTCATTCTCAAGCGACTTGCCTTTCCGCATCGATTTCTTTGGTGACGAGGTGGACAGCATCCGCTCGTTTGACGTGCAGAGTCAGCTTTCGCAAGACAAGGTGGAGATGATGACCATAGTGCCAGAGATGTCGAAAGCAAACTGCAACTACATCTCGTTGCTGGAGTTTTTGCCAAAGGATACGCTAATTGCGACAAAGAGCCTTGTGTATGTGTGCGACAAGATAGAGCAAATACACAAAGATGGATTCTCGGCACAAGCTCACACAGAAGCAGAAACGCAAAACGAGACTTTATTCAACAACTTCATAATCAGCGGCGAGGAATTCAAGAGACAGATTGTTGGCTTCCGCCATTTGGAACTGAAGCAAAACAGCGACTCGAACGAAAAGACCTTGCATTTCGTGACAAGTCCTCAACCTATGTTCCACAAGAACTTTGAACTTGTGAACAGAGAGTTTCACCGCTTGCTGGATGAGGGGTATAAGATAAGCATATTTGCTGACAGCGAGAAGCAGATTAAGCGTTTGCAAGACATATTTGAGGAAATGGCAAAGACCGAAGTGGATGTGATAAAGTTCGACCCTGTGAACAAGGCAATCCACGAAGGTTTCATTGACGAGGGCACAAAGAGGTGCTACTTCACAGACCATCAGATATTCGACCGTTTCCACAAGTATAACCTCAAGAGCGACAAGGCTCGCAGAGGCAAGGTGGCACTGACTCTCAAAGAGATACAGCAATTCGAGATTGGCGACTACGTGGTGCACATAGATCACGGAGTGGGCAAGTTTGGAGGACTGGTAAGAGTGCCTCAAGGTGACACGATGCAGGAGATGATAAAAATCATCTACAAAAATGACGACACGGTGTATGTGTCTATTCATGCACTGCACAAGGTGTCGAAATACAAGGGCAAGGAAGGAGAGCCTCCAAAGCTGAGCAAGATCGGTTCGGGAGCATGGGAGAAGATGAAGGACAAGGTGAAGAGCAAGGTGAAAGACATCGCTCGCGACCTCATCAGGCTCTATGCCCAAAGAAAGCAGGAAAAGGGGTTTGCATACAGCAAGGATTCGTATATGCAGCATGAGCTGGAGGCAAGTTTCGTGTATGAGGACACTCCTGACCAATTGCGTGCAACACAAGAAGTTAAGGCTGATATGGAGAAGCAGCGTCCGATGGATAGACTGGTGTGTGGCGATGTGGGCTTCGGCAAGACGGAAGTGGCAGTTAGAGCGGCATTCAAGGCGGCTTGCGACGGTAAGCAAGTTGCTGTGCTTGTGCCAACTACGGTGCTTGCTTACCAGCACTACAAGACATTCTCTACACGCTTGAAAGATTTCCCTGTGACGGTGGATTACCTGACCAGAGCAAGAGACGGCAAGGTGCTGAAGCAAGCACTCGAGAATCTGAAGGAGGGCAAGACAGACATCATCATCGGCACGCACAAATTGATTGGCAAGCAAGTACAGTTCAAAGACTTAGGACTGCTTATCATCGATGAAGAGCAGAAGTTTGGCGTAGCTGTGAAAGAGAAGCTTCGTCAGATAAAAGTGAATGTAGATACACTCACGATGACGGCAACGCCAATACCTCGCACGCTGCAATTCTCATTGCTTGGCGCACGAGACTTGTCTGTTATACAAACTCCGCCACCAAACCGCTACCCTATTCAGACTGAGATACATACATTCTCGCCTGAGGTGTTTGCTGAGGCTATCAATTTTGAGATGAGCCGCAACGGGCAGGTGTTCATAGTGAACAATAAGATAAGCAATTTGCCTGAGATTGAGGCAATGATACATAAGTACGTGCCTGATGCACGTGTTTGCGTTGGACATGGACAGATGGATCCAAAGGATTTAGAGAAAATCATCCTTGACTTCATGAACTACGACTATGACGTGATGCTATCCACCACAATCGTAGAGAACGGTATTGACGTGCCTAATGCAAATACAATCATTATCAACAGTGCACAGAACTATGGCTTGAGCGACATCCATCAGATGAGAGGTCGCGTGGGACGTGGTAACAGGAAAGCATTCTGCTACCTCATCGCACCTCCGCTCGTGGCTCTTAGCGACGTGACACGCCGACGCTTGCAGGCTGTGGAGAACTTCTCCGACCTTGGCAGCGGAATACACATTGCCATGCAAGACCTCGACATTCGCGGAGCTGGGAATATGCTCGGAGCTGAGCAGAGCGGTTTCATTACTGACCTTGGCTACGAGACGTATCAAAAGATTCTGAATGAAGCTGTTGCCGAACTTAAGGAAAGTGAGTTCGTGGACTTGTTTGCAGACGAGGATAAGGATGCAAGCGGCAAGATCAGCGGAACGAAGTTCGTGACAGAAAGCAATGTGGAAAGCGACATCCCAGCCTTCTTGCCAGAAGAGTATGTGCCAAGCAGTGGCGAAAGAATGAGTCTCTACCGAGAGCTGGATTCATTCACGACAGAGCGTCAGCTTGAAGACTATCGCAAGCGATTGCTCGACCGATTTGGCAATGTGCCGGAGGAGGGAGAAGAACTGCTGAAAGTCATGCCAATCAAGTGGGCAGCGCAGCGTTTGGGCATTGAGAAAGTGACGCTGAAGCAGAGGCGAATGATACTTTACTTCACCACCGAGGAACAATATTTCCAAAGCAAGGCATTCGAGAAAGTGCTCACCTACATAAGCTGGCACGGCAGAAATTGCACGCTTCGCGATGGCGACAGGAAGTCGCTTTTGGTGAAGGGTATAAGCACTATGGATGCAGCTTTGAATGTGCTGCAAGGCATGGAAAAAAGTGAATGAAAAGGCTGAAAAAAGTGCATTTTACAACTTTCTTCCCTAAAAAGATATAAAAACTAAGGAAAGAAAGTTGTGGTATGGACGGAAATCATTATCTTTGCAAGTAAATAAGAACATTTAATCCGTTTCAAATCACATAGAAAGCAACCGCAATGAATGCAAGTGACAGCATAGTTATCATTCCTACTTACAATGAGAAGGAGAACATAGAGAAGATTATCCGTGCCGTATTCGGTTTGGATAAGTGTTTTCATATTCTCGTCATTGACGATGGCTCGCCAGACGGCACAGCCAAGATTGTGAAAGGTTTGATGCAATCTGAGTTTTCCGACCGTCTCTTCCTTTTGGAGCGCTCAGGCAAGCTTGGGCTCGGCACTGCGTACATAGCTGGATTCAAGTGGGGCATCGAGCACAAGTATGACTACATCTTCGAGATGGACGCAGACTTCAGCCACAATCCCAACGACTTGCCGCGCCTATATTCCGCTTGCGCCGACGAGGGCTTCGATCTTGCCATAGGCAGCAGGTACGTTTCGGGTGTGAATGTGGTTAACTGGCCTATCGGACGCGTGCTGATGTCGTATTTCGCATCGAAATATGTGAGATTTGTGACAGGATTCAAGGTGCACGACACAACTGCTGGATTCAAATGCTACAAGCGACGCGTGCTTGAAACCATCAACCTTGACGAGATTCGCTTCAAGGGATATGCTTTCCAAATCGAGATGAAGTTCACAACCTATATGTGCGGTTTCCGCATCAAGGAAGTTCCTGTCATCTTCGTGAACAGAGTGGAAGGCGTATCGAAAATGAACGGCGGTATCTTTGGCGAGGCGTTCTTCGGAGTGATGCGCCTAAGATGGGACGGCTGGTTCAAGAAATATCCAAGAGTGGGAGAATTGCAGAAATTCGAGAATGCTCACAAAGAATTCATCTAATATCAAAAGCACAGAAGAATGAAGACCATTATCAGAAACGCAACAATCGTGAACGAGGGGAAGAAATTCGTAGGATCGGTTGTGATAGAAGACGAAATGATCCAGTCAGTGTTGGAATGCGATGATTCCACACAAAATTACGATACAGAAATAGACGCAGAGGGTATGTACCTATTCCCTGGCGTGATAGACGATCATGTGCATTTCCGTGAGCCTGGCATGACATATAAGGCTGACATTGCAAGCGAGAGCCGCACAGCCGCTGCAGGTGGTGTGACTTCGTATTTGGAAATGCCAAACACAAATCCTCAAACAACTACTATCGAACTGCTCGAGGAGAAGTTCCAGCTCGCCGCAAAACATAGCCGCGTGAACTACTCTTTCTTCTTTGGTGCAACAAACGACAATGTCGATTTACTGCCAAAGCTGGATGTGAGAAGAGTGCCAGGCGTGAAAGTGTTCATGGGCAGCAGCACTGGCAATATGCTTGTCGATCGAGAGGAATCGCTTCGCAAGCTCTTCTCCACTTCCCCGCTTTTGCTCATGGCGCATTGCGAAGACACACGTATCATTGAGCAGAATATAAAGGCTTTTAAAAAGAAATACAAAGGACAGAACGATTTCCCTGTGCGCTACCATTCTCGCATCCGCAGCGTGGAAGCTTGCTACGCATCTTCTTCATTAGCAGTGGATTTGGCTAAGGATACTGGTGCGAGGTTACATATCGCTCATATTTCATCGGCTCGCGAACTTGAATTATTCGACAGCAAGCCACTGGAAGATAAGAAGATAACGGCAGAGGCTGTTATTGCCCACCTCATGTTCAGCACCGAAGATTACGACCACATGGGCACTCGTATCAAGTGTAATCCATCCATCAAGACTCCAGAAGACAAAGCAGCGTTGAGAGCAGCTCTCACTAATGGATTGATTGACGTGGTTGGTACGGATCATGCGCCACACCTTCTCAACGAAAAGGAAGGTGGCGCACTGAAAGCTGCCTCAGGAATGCCAATGATTCAGTTCTCGCTCGTGTCAATGCTGCAAATGAGCGACGAGGGCGTGCTGCCAATTGAAAGAATACCAGACTTGATGTCGCACAATCCTGCAAAGCTGTTCCACATAGAGAAGCGCGGATTTATCCGCCCAGGCTATTACGCAGATCTCACGCTCGTCGATGCTAACGGCAACTGGCAAGTGATGAAGGGCAGATACTACACAAAGTGTGGATGGACACCGATGGACGAGCGCACATTCAAGTGGAAGGTGCGTCGCACGATAGTGAATGGGAAGACAGCATACAGCGACGGCATCGTTGTGGATGGTGTAAGAGGAAATGAATTGACTTTCAACAACTAAGTCAAAGACTGGCAAAGAAAGGATGCGCATCAATTACCGAATCAGCGATGTTGCAGAATACATCAATTGGGTGTACTTCTTCTATGCTTGGTCTGTGCCGATGCGATCTGACGAAGGTATGCATCTGAAGAAGGAAGCGCTAAAGATGCTCCGAATGATGCAGCCATACATGAAAGTGAAATGTGCAGTGGAGGTGCTGCCTGCTTATAGCGATGGAGATGACATTGTAGTGCAGAAAACGTATCTTTGCGATTGCGGCTTGTATCACGAGTATGGCGAGCCCATCCGCATTCCAATGCTGCGCCAGCAATCACCCAACAATGATGGATACTGCATGTGCCTGAGCGACTACATTCGTCCTCAGGAATCGCTAAAGAAAGATAAAATCGGAGTGTTTGCCACCTCTGTCAATATTGATGCTGCTAAGACATTCTCAAACGACGAATACAACAAGATGCTCTTGCAAACGCTAGCAGACAGGCTTGCAGAGGCAGGAGCCGAACGACTGCACGAGGAAGTGAGAAAGAGGATATGGGGATATGCACCAAACGAAAACTTGACCGTGGAAGAAATGCAAGCGGAAAAGTTTCAAGGCATAAGACCTGCCATTGGCTACCCTTGCTTGCCTGATGTATCGCTCAACTTCCTGATAGACGACCTAATAGGTTTCAAAAGCATTGGAGTGACGCTCACTGAGCATGGTATGATGCAACCTCATGCTTCCGTAAGCGGTTTCATGATCAGTCACCCAAAGGCAAAATACTTCAGCGTGGGAAAGATAGACGAAGAGCAGATTCGCGATTACGCCCTACGCAAAAACACACCCTTCGATGAGGTGAAGAAATACTTGATTGCAAACTTAAATTAAAACAACGCAATAACTCAAATGCTGCTGCGCATACTCATATTGATATTGATAATGCTCGGTTTGCCAGACACTTATACATATACAATGTATATAAGGCGCTGGACAAAACGATGGTGGTGGCATGTGCTTTGGTGGTTGCCATCATTGGCATTGCTGGCAGCAATGTTCGTCATCGTGCAATCAAATGATATGAAGCCAGAGCATCAGCCTTGGGTGAGCATATACATGATAGTGTTCCTCGGCATAAGTGCTCCAAAAACACTCTTCATGCTGTTTGATGGCATTGGGCATCTTTTACGGTGGAACCCACTTGTGCGCATATTCCGCATCATCGGCATGACGTTGGCAATGTTCTCATTCATAATACTTTGCTATGGCTACTTCGTGGGACGCCATCATTATGTGGTGCATCAGCAAACATTCTATTTTATGGATCTGCCAAAGAAGTTTGATGGCTACCGCATTGCGCAGTTCTCCGATATGCACATTGGCACGCTTCGCGATGGAAATGAGAAAGATGCACGCAAGATTGTCGATTTGATCAACGAACAGAAATGCGATGTCATCCTCTTCACAGGCGACCTCGTGAATCACCAAAGCACAGAACTTGACGGCTTCCGCCGCGACCTCAACAAGCTTAATGCCCCCGATGGCGTGTATGCCGTGATGGGCAATCACGACTACAGCATGTACTTGAAATATCCAGACGAGCTTGACAGAGAGAACGACGTGAAGGAATTGCAGAGGCGAGAAAAGAGTTATGGCTGGACGCTCTTGCTCAACGACCACAGAATCATACGACGAGGCACAGATTCACTTGTCATCGCAGGCGTTGAGAATGACGGCCGCCCTCCTTTCCCTTCATACGGCGACTTGTTCAAGACAATGAAAGGACTGAAGCGCAGTTGCTTCACAGTGCTCATGAGCCACGATCCTACACATTGGCGGCGCAACATCATCCCTCAGACAAATATACAGCTCACGCTCTCAGGCCACACTCACGCTGGACAGTTCAAGGTGTTTGGATGGTCACCAGTGGCACACGTTTACGATGAGTGGTCAGGAGCATATACTGAAGGCAACCAAATTCTTAACGTAAGTGATGGAATTGGAGCTGTGATGTTCCCTTTCCGATTTGGAGCCTGGCCTGAAGTCAATGTAATAACGCTGAAAAGAGCAGACAGCACAATCATAAAACAGCAGACAACAAAATAATCATTAGTATAACAAACATTCTATGAACATACTCTATAAAATATACTCTTTTTGCATTGCATTGCCACTCTTTGTGGTACTAACAATACTTGTATCTCTCACCGTGACTATCGCGGCATTCCTTGGCGACACGAAATACGTAAGCTACTATGTGCCTAAGTTTTGGTCTAAGTGCGCATTTTGGCTGTTCTTGCTGAAAGTGAAAGTGGAAGGAAGAGAAAACATCAATGCCAAGGAGAGCTACGTATTCCTTGCCAACCATCAAGGCTACTACGACATCTTCCTCGTTTATGGCTACCTTGGTCACAATTTCAAATGGATGATGAAAGAATACTTGAGGAAGATACCTTTCGTCGGCTATGCTTGTCAAAAATCAAAGCAAATTTACGTAGGTGATTCTATTTCTGCCATTAACAAGGCTGTTCAACAAGCCCGAGAGACTTTGCAGGGCGGTATGTCGATGGTAATTTTCCCAGAAGGCACACGAACATTTACAGGCAAGATGGGACCTTTCAAGCGAGGCTCATTCATGCTTGCGAATGAGATTGGCTTGCCTATCGTGCCATTGACTATCAATGGCAGTTTCGATGCCTTCAGCCGCAATGCCAAGTCTGTGACTCGAAACACAGTCACCCTCACTATCCACAAGCCAATCAGTGCCGAACAGCGCGCTGGCAAACCTTCGAAGGTTGTCATGCAGGAAGTGTATGACGTCATCAACTGCGGTCTTGTAGAAAAATACCGCTCATGAAACCTCTTTCATAAAAGCTGCTCAAAAAAGCACATACAGACAAAAAAGGCACAGGATTCACAATCATTCCGAATCCTGTGCCTTTTTTTCATTTCAGCCTTATCGATTTAATAGTTCAAGAAGAAATCCTTCCAAACCTTCAGCATCGACGACTCGTTAGTGGATATGATTTCTGCCGTGCGGGTATATACATTGTATTCCTTTCTGCGCTTTGGATTGATGTGGGAAAGGATGTTCTTGTTTGTTGCTTCAAATATCTCGCCGTTCATCTGATAGTAGAAGATGTTCTTCATCGGCAGAGGCAAATCCTCTTCTCGCACGCCACCATTCGCATCCGCCACTGCAGCCATGAACGAGCCAAAACCAACACCCAGTCCGCCAAGCTGAAGATTGTTCTGGGTATTGTTAATAATGTCCAAGGCACGCTGATCCACAGCATGCTGATCCACTGTGCGCACGCAGAACACGCGTGCTATCCTTCCGTTGATAGAGTCCTCTCTCACGATGCGTCCGAAGAATTGCTGAGTGCCGATTGGCATGTACACTTCACCATCAGGGAACTCCACTCTCAGCACCGTGCCAGGATTGGCTTCAAGCAATGTATCGTTTTGCGAATACCACAAAGCATGCTTGCCCACATGGATATTGCAAGGAACTTGTGTTTTGGATTTCTTGAAAATGCCAGTATATACGGTAGCCACCTTGAACTGCTTATTCACAAAAGGCCATTTGCCTATTGGTTGCCAATCATCTACTGACTGAGCAAAAATTGGCAATGCCATCAAGAATGATGCCATTGCCAAAACCGGTATTATTATTTTTCTAATCATAATGCAAAAAGGGTTACTTTACCTTCACAACAAGGTATTTGCTGATGCTCCAGAACTTGTTAGCGTCTGTAATGCGAAGAGTATATTCGCCCTTGCTATCCTTGAGCAATGTGTAAGAGCCTGCTGGGTGAGTTGTGAGAAGCTCTGCCGACTTTGAGTCGAGCGGAATTACGCTCACCTTGCGGATGTCTATCTTTGTGAAGTAGTTCTTGTTGTAGTTGCCCTGCAGCACTTCTCCCTTGTTTAGGATGCCTTGCTCCTTCAGCTCTTTTGATGTGCCATACACATACCAAGCCGTATTGAGCTGCTGATCCTGATTGTGTGCAACCTGCTCTACTTCTGCTTTCTGCTCCTTCACCTGAGTGTTCTCATCGCGAAGCGTGTTGACAGTATTTCCAAGTTCCTCAATCACTACATCCTTCTCTGCCAGCTGCGCACGAAGCGACTCTATCTCGCTGTTCTTCTCGTTCAACTGCTGAGTGAGCGATGCGATTGCCTCCTTCAGCTTTGCCGAATTGATGGTGCTGCTCTTGAGCTTAGCCTCAAGTTCCTCTATCTTGCGCTTGTTCTCTGCGAGAGTCTCCTGAATGAAGTCCATGTTCTCGCGGATGTTGGTAGCAGTGCTGTTGTTCTCGGCATTGTTCTTCATCATATTCACTCTGCCTTCAGCTTCGTTGATGAGGTCAAAACCCTTTTCCACCTCAAGGATACTGCCCATGAGCTCGTTGATCTCGGTGTCTTTCTGATCAATGATGCTCTGCAATGAATCGCGAGTTGCATCGTTTGAAATAGGATTTTTGCCACCCTCATTACAAGCTGTGAGCATAGAAACAGCAACGGCTGCTGCAAAAAGAATCTTTTTCATATCTTTTTCTTTTTAATTATTAATCTTATACTTATTTTTTGACTTACCCTTGCCCATTATCATATCTACAGGACTCAAAGGCTCATCCTTTCTATTTTTTTTCTTATCGGCTATTACATTCTCCATCTCCTCAGGCTCATCTTCGCATCCACCAAGCACGATGACAATCTCGCCTCTTGGCTCCACCTCTTCAAAGTGCGCAATCACTTCCTTCAAGGATCCTCTCACGCTTTCCTCGTGCAGTTTGGATATCTCGCGAACAACGCTCACTTGCCTTTCCTCACCAAACACTTCGGCAAATTGCATCAACGTCTTCAGCAAGCGATAAGGCGATTCGTAGAAAATAATGCTGCGAGTCTCGCTCTTCAATAATTCAAGCCTTGCCTGCCTTCCTTTCTTCTGAGGCAAGAAACCTTCAAAGCAGAACTTGTCGCAAGGCAAACCGCTGCTCACGAGCGCTGGCACGAAAGCTGTAGGTCCTGGCAGAGTCTGCACCTCTATACCATTCCGAACGCATTCCCTAACAAGCAAAAAACCAGGATCGCTGATGGCTGGAGTGCCTGCATCGCTGATGAGTGCCACAGTCAAGCCTCCTTGTATTCTCTTCACCACGTTCTGCACCGTCTCATGCTCGTTGAACTTATGATGCGACATCAGATCTCCATGTATGTCATAGTGCTGCAACAGCACGCTGGATGTGCGAGTGTCCTCCGCCAGAATCAAATCTGCCTCCTTCAACACTCGGATTGCCCTGAAGGTCATATCTTCCATATTGCCCACAGGAGTTGGCACCACATACAGTTTTCCCATCTTGTTCTTATTATTTTTTGGCAAAAATAGAAATAAAATCATTATCGTAGGCTAAAAACCACGTTTTTTTGGCTTCCAACAACACTTTTTCACAATAAACTGCGATTATACACTACTTTTTGTGTATCTTCGTACTGAATTTGTGAATTACAACTCGTTTTTGATTATGAAAGCAAACAACTCAACTTTTGACCGAGTGGTACGCTCACTCACTGCGATTGTAGTGCTCATCGCTGCCTATTTCCTCATCCGGAGACTGAGCGGCGTGCTTATTCCATTCCTTGTGGCATGGCTCATCGCCTATTTGCTGCACCCTATTGTATGCTTCTTTCAGTACAAGTGCAAGGTGAAGTCACGCGTTGCCAGCATCATTCTCACTTCCCTTCTCATCTTAGGCATACTCATCGGAGGATGCTTCCTCATCATTCCGCCCATCATCGACGAAATTGGCAGGCTGAAGGATATCATCGTCAGCTATGTCACCACCGACCGCACCGTCACATCCGTCACCTCTGAGGTGGAAGATTTCGTGAAGCGCAACATAGACCTGAACGAGATCACTCAAGCACTCACCATCAACGACGTGTCAGAGTTCCTTGAAGAGAGAGTGCCACAGTTCTTCAAGCTCATCAGCAGTTCAGTCAGCGCTGTGGTGGGTGTGATATGTTCACTCATTGCAATCATCTACATGTTCTTCATCCTCGTTGACTACGAGCTCATGTCCAATGGCATATTCAAGCTCGTGCCTCCAAAGCATCGAGCTCTCGTGCAGGGCATCGTGTCCGACGTAGAGAAAGGGATGAACAGTTATTTCCGCGGACAAACCATCATCGCCATGCTTGTAGGCATACTATTCGCCATCGGATTCCTTATCATCGACTTTCCACTTGCCATTCCGCTTGGCTTGTTCATCGGTTTCCTCAATCTCGTGCCATACCTCCAGGTTATTGGCTTCATACCGACTATAGTGCTTGGCCTGCTCAAAGCACACGACTCTGGAGAAAACTTCTGGGGCATCATGTTTGCAGCCCTCATCGTGTTTGCAGTCGTTCAAGCCATTCAGGACTGGGTGCTCACGCCTCGCATCATGGGCAAGGTGACAGGGCTCAATGCCGCAGTCATACTGCTCAGCCTCTCCATCTGGGGCACACTGCTCGGCTTCGTCGGACTCATCATCGCGTTGCCTATCACGACACTCATCGTGTCCTACTACAAGCGCTATGTCTTGCAAGAGAAAACCGAAGAACAGCCACCAGCAGATGAATCCGCTCATGTAACCAACTAACGTTAATTTAGAAAAGTTGCCAAAATATATGAAGAAACTTCTTTCTTTGCCACCCAATGCGGTGAGCAAGTACCTACAGATAAATAACTTGCCTTCATCAGAATACTACTGCACCTCCGACCCTGTCGGCCACAAATTAGGTTCTGGCGGTGGCACAACATGGCTTCTCGAGCAAGCATACTCTGCCGAACGCTCTTGCATCATCAAGGGGTCAGACCCCTTGATGATGCAAGAATCGGGTGATTCGTTCCTCTCGTGGCTATCAAAAGAGAAGCGTATTCTCATCCATGCAGGAGGTCAGTCGCGCCGTCTTCCTGCCTATGCCGCAGCAGGCAAGATATCCCTCCCTGTCCCTGTTTTTCGTTGGATGAGGGGGCAGAAGATAGACCAAACACTTCTCGACCTGCAACTGCCTCTTTATGATAGTATCATGCGACAAGCACCTGATTCGCTCCACACCCTCATCGTCAGCGGCGATGTCTTCATTCGTTCCACTCATCCGCTTCAAGCCATTCCCGAAGCGGACGTTGTGTGCTACGGCTTGTGGGTAGAGCCATCATTGGCAAAAAACCACGGTGTTTACTTCATGAATCGCAAGACGCCTGACTTGCTCGACTTTGTGCTTCAGAAACCCTCAACAGCACAAATGGCAGAGCTCTCACAGACCCACCTCGCCATGATGGACATTGGCATTTGGCTTCTCAACGATCGTGCCGTTGACATCCTTCGTCGTCGCAGCAAAAAATCAGATGGCTATGCACCTGAGGATTTCTGTTCCTACGACCTTTACTCCGAATTTGGCTGTGCCCTCGGCAAGACTCCAACTGCCATCGACGAAGAAATCAACCAGCTCAAGGTTGTCATCCTTCCCCTCGAAGGCGGCGAGTTCTACCACTACGGCACAACAAGAGAAATGATCTCCTCCACAGCGTCCCTTCAAAACATTGTGCTCGACCAGCGAATGATCATTCAGAAAAACGTGAAGAAGCATCCTGCTGTGTTCACACAGAACTCTCTCATCGACATAAAGTTCACTGAGCAATGCTCCGACATCTGGATTGAAAATTCACACATCACATCTGCATGGAAAGTCAGCAACAAGAATGTTGTCACAGGCATTCCCTACAACAATTGGGAAATATCCCTCTTGCCTGGGCAATGCGTTGACATTCAAGCCATAGGCGATTCTTCGTTCGTGATTCGTCCTTATGGCTACAACGATGCCATGCGAGGCTCAATAGCCAATGACTCCACTGAGTTCCTTGGCACACCATTCCCAAAATGGGCAGAGAAGCACAACATCAGCCTCAACAGCATACCAACACAGCATGACCTGCAAGCAGCAGAAATCTATCCTGTGAGCGACGACAAAGAACAGCTCGGAAAACTGCTTGCATGGATGCTCTCCCCAGAGCCACAACACGACCTCAGTGCCGAATGGGCTTCCCTCCCTCGCCTATCTGCTGACGAAATCTCAGCACAGGCAAATCTTGAACGGCAGAGCGAACAGCGCAAACAGCTTTTGTCAAAAGACATAATAAAACTGGCAAGCAACTACCGCAAAAGCGTCTTCTATCAAATAGACCTCAAAGACATTGCAAAGAAATACGCTGACCACGACATTGCTCTGCCAGCTCCCCTTGCCGACGATGCCATGCCTATGCAGCAAATCCACGATGCTATGTTCCGTTCGCAAGTGCAAAAGCTGCGCGGAGAGGACAGCACAGACAACGAGCGACGCGCCTTCTCTTTGCTGCAAGCCCAGATAGTTGACACAGCCATCCAGCATCCACAACTGCCTCGGCTCACAGCCTACAAAGACCAGATTGTCTGGGGACGCTCTGCTGTGCGCATCGACATAGCTGGTGGCTGGACCGACACACCACCCCACTGCCTTCTGCGTGGCGGCAATGTGGTGAATCTTGCCATCGAGCTCAACGGACAACAACCACTCCAAGTGTATATCAAGCCATGCAAAGACCTGAAAATCACTTGCAGAAGCATTGACTTAGGAGCCGTTGAGCACATCACCACCTACGATGAGCTTTCGCTCTTCAACAAGGTCGGTTCCCCATTCTCCATACCGAAGGCAGCACTTGCCCTCTGCGGCTTCCTGCCACAATTCTGTGCCGAGAAATACAACTCACTCACAGAGCAGCTCTCTGATTTCGGTTCTGGCATTGAGATAACACTCCTCTCAGCAATTCCTGCCGGCTCAGGTTTGGGCACAAGCTCCATACTCGCATCCACCGTCATAGGCGCACTATCCGATTTCTGCGGCCTCGGCTGGGACAAGCACGAAATCGGCAATCGCTCCCTCGTCCTCGAGCAGCTCCTCACCACTGGCGGCGGCTGGCAAGACCAGTACGGCGGCATCCTTCCAGGCATCAAGCTTTTGCAGACCGAGCGCGGATTCAACCAGATACCTGTCGTGCGCTGGTTGCCCGACACATTCTTCCGCCAGCCCGACTACCAGCAGTGCCATCTGCTCTACTACACAGGCATCACTCGCACTGCAAAGCAAATACTTGCAGAGATCGTCCAAGGCATGTTCCTCAACTCGAACGAGCATCTCGACATCCTGCAGCAGATGAAGCAGCACGCCCTCAACCTCTTCGATGCCATCCAGCTTGGCGACTTCCAGCAATACGGCACTCTCATTCGCAAGACCTGGCAACAAAACAAAGCTCTCGACTCAGGCACAGAACCAGCCATGGTTGCCAACCTATGCAAGCAGATTGACGACCTCTGCCTTGGCTACAAGCTCCCTGGCGCAGGTGGCGGCGGCTACCTCTACATGGTGGCAAAAGACCCAGAGGCAGCCTCTCGCATTCGCGAGATTCTCACAGCCAATCCTCTCACCGATTCTTCACGCTTCGTCGATATGACACTGAGCGAGAAGGGATTGCAAGTGAGCAGAAGCTAATAACAATCAACAACATAACCTATTATTACATTTATGGCTTTACTAAAATCCAAAGACGGCACATCGTTCGTCATCCCATTCATTCTCATCACATCATGCTTTGCGCTGTGGGGGTTTGCCAACGACATCACAAACCCTATGGTCGAGGCATTCTCGCGCATCTTCCGCATGAGCGTCACCGAAGGCACCCTCGTGCAAGTAGCCTTCTACGGAGGTTATTTCTGCATGGCATTCCCTGCCGCCATCTACATCAAGCGCCACAGCTACAAGGCAGGCATCCTCATTGGCCTCGCCCTCTATGCCATTGGTGCGCTGCTCTTCTTCCCTGCCAAGATGATGGGCAACTTCTACCCATTCCTCTTCGCCTATTTCATCCTCACATGCGGCTTGTCCTTCCTTGAGACCTCTGCCAACCCATTCATCCTCTCTATGGGCGACGAGGCAACATCCACTCGCCGTCTCAACCTTGCCCAGTCGTTCAATCCGCTCGGCTCCATCAGTGGCATGTTCGTAGCAATGTTCGTCATTCAGGCAAACCTCAATCCTATGTCAAGCGAAGAGCGCTCAGTATTGTCCGACGATGAGTTTGCCGCACTGCGCGACTCCGACCTCTCAGTGCTCATCACTCCTTACCTTGTCATTGCCGCAGTCATAGCAGTAGTGTTCATTGTTCTGTATCTCACAAAGATACCAAACACACAAATCAAGATTCAATCGGGCGACGATGCACTCATACCTTCGCTCAAGCGTCTCTTCGCCAACAAAAAATATATGGCAAGCGTCGTTGCGCAGTTCTTCTACGTAGGTGCACAAATCATGTGCTGGACTTTCATCATCCAGTATGGCAAGCACTATTTCATGGCAGAACTGCCAGAAGCAGAAGCTGCTCAGCTCGCTCAGCAGTACAACATCTTCGCCATGGCATCGTTCATAGTATTCCGCTTCGTCTGCACGCTCTTCATGAAGTACTTCACACCTGCGCACATACTTCTCATCTTCGCCTCAGTGGCATTCCTTCTCATGTGCGGCGTGATAGGACTCTCCAACGGACTTGGCATCTACTGCCTCGTACTCGTCTCAGCCTGCATGTCGCTCATGTTCCCAACCATCTACGGCATAGGTCTGCAAGGCATCGGTCGCGATGCTGAATACGGTGCAGCAGGACTCATCATGAGCATCCTTGGCGGCAGCGTACTCCCTCCGCTCCAGTCTATGATCATCGATGCTGGCGGCGACGACCACATCCTCTTCGGTCTCCCTTCAGTCAATGTCTCATTCGTCATTCCACTCATCTGTTTTGCGGTAATCAGCATTTACAGCTACCAAATGATGACAAAATACAAGGAATAACATCCCGCAAACTCGGCTCACCCTAAAAAAAATGGCAAAATAATTTGTCAATTCAAAAAAAACTCCCTACCTTTGCACTCGCTTATGACACCTGACGGTCTAAAACGCTGTCGCAACAAAATAAATGCATTGGTGCATAAGCTCTATAAGGTTAGATCCGCTAGCTCAGTAGGTAGAGCACAACACTTTTAATGTTGGGGTCTTGGGTTCGAGCCCCAAGCGGATCACTTCAACTAAGGACTTCACACGAAGTCCTTAGTTTGTTTTTCAGAACTAACCATCCACTTTTTCTGTTGGCTGCAAGGCGCCTCTTCGACCGCTACGAGCAGCGGCGTTGTGTGGAACAACTCCCCGACCGAGGCAACGACTTCCTCGCATTACCTTTTGTCCCGAAATGCACGCATTCACATCCTCCATAGTCCTTTGCCCGTAAGGACTGTTGTCCTGCAAGGGAAAGGACTGCAGTCCTTACGGGCAAAGGAGTATGGAGAGTATGGCATGATTCTGTCATGGGAAAGAAAAGAACAAGTTCGCTTTCACCCCGAACCTATTCCATACATCAAAAAAGAACATCGGGAAATGGAAATCCGAGGACATCCTTGCTATCTTAATGTGCATTTTTACCTCAATACTACCTTCAAA
>JAZRYI010000054.1:0-20871 GCA_045600665.1 Bacteroidaceae bacterium | reverse complement strand
AATAAATAAGTTCTACTGGATTTTGTGTGAAAGTGCCCTTTGGGCCAATGAGAAAAACAAAAGAAAACATTGGAAAACAAAAGAAAACAAAGCATAACTAAAGGCAATTATCTACAAAGGAATAGGTTTTCTTTTGTTTTCCAATGTTTTCTTTTGTTTTCTTAATTGGCGCTTGCGCACCTTCACACTAATTCCAGTAATACCAATAAATAAAGTATTTTACTTATTACAAAAAAAATGATTAACGCCCTCACCTCGTATTCAGTCAACCTGCGAGGTGAGGGCGTTATCTTACTATGGCATTGCTATGCTACTTGCGGTCTTCTTGCTGAGCAAGGATTTGATTCCTGTACTCGCCTACTGTCATGCCATGCACAGACTTGAACTGGCGACGGAAAGTGGATTGTTCTTTGTAGCCACATTGCATGGCAAGGTCGGAGATGGATGCTTCGGGATTCTCCTCAAGCATCTGAATGAACAGCGAAAGCCTGTAGTCTGCGAGCCATGAGCGGAAACTCTTGCCTGTGATGCTGTTGATGCAGGTAGAGACAACGGAACGGCATGAGTTCACGTTTTCTGCAAGCATCTTGACGTCCAGCTCTGGATTGAGGTAGAGCTTATTCTCTTTCATCGCTATGTCGATGCGCTCGTACAGGGCTGCCATGTTGAGGGCGTTTTTCTCTGTTTTGTTTTCTTCCAGCTGCATGACGAAGTCCTTGATGTCTGCCATCGACTCGGTCAAGTCTTGCTGAGTTGTCTCGATAATCTCCCGGCTCTCCTTGTTCTTGTGGACAAGGACGGAAATGATAAGTGCGACGATGACCATGATGATCAAGACTGAGGTCAGCAGCACTATGATCAGCTGCTGGCGCTCAAGCTGGTATTCAGCATCCTGGCGCGCCAACTGCTGCTCTTGCACCATGTTGAGCGACATCTGCTCGGAGAGGGTGCGCATCAGCTCTTGCTGACGGATGCTGTCGCTGAGAACGATGGCACGCTTGAGGTATGAGTTGCTGGTCTTGTAGTCTTGCGTCGAAGATGCGTCGTCTGCCAAGAGTGTGAGGTAGTCAACGTATTCGCTGACGAGGCTGTCGCCTCGGTACAAGTCTTCCACCACCCTCTTGTTTTCTGCAAATTCTGTTTTCTTGCCTGTGAAATACAATTCGGGCAAGGCATAGGCGACATCGTCGGGAGAGCGCGATTCGTCTGTGGCAAGCCATTTATCTACGTAGGCATTGGCTGAGTCTTTGTCTGCTTGCACATTGCGCGACTTACCATTCTGTATCTTCTGTCGGTAGGCACGGGCAATATGGGCGTACATCTGGCATCGGTAGAAGTCGGCGAAGCTGTGAGTAGCCATGCCTGACTCTTGCATCGTCTCGGGACGCTGCTCGACGATAGACGGCTGGCGGTCGAATCGATTCACCATGTCGATGATGTCGTGACAGATGCTGATTGCCTTGTCGTAATCCCTGGCATCCTTGTAGAGCATTTCCTGCTTCTTCTGCAGGGAGATGAGGGCTATAAGTCCAGAGAAGGAATTGCTTTCCTTGAGCAGGCTGTAGGCTCTTGCATAGGTCTCGCGCGCTTGGTCGAGCCTGCCAAGCGCATGTTCTGCCACACCTACTCGCCCCATCAGCGTGGCTTCGTCTTCGCGCATGTCTTTGTTGCCATGACAGAGCGATATGCCACGATTGGCGTACTTCAGCGTTTCGATGTGGCGATTGCTGGTCGAGGTGATGTTGGAGGCTAAGACGCAGATTTCTTCTTCAAGGTAGAGATCATCGCCGAAATCGTTTGCGTCAAGCAAGCGGTCGCAGATGAGGAGAGCACTGTCGAGGTTGTTATCGCCACAGTAAATGACCATAGCATGATAATAGTCGCATCGCTGCTCTGTCATCAGCTTTGCTTCCTTGAGAGAGTCGAGCATGCGGTGCGCCTTGAGGGGGTCTGCTGCCATGTAGCTCATGCAACTGTCGATGGCGGCGAATGTCTCCATCGATGGGTAGTCGCTGCCTCCTTCTGTGTCTTTAGAGTTGCTTGTGCATTGGCTGAAGAGGCATGCCAGCACAAGGAGTATCGGGATTAGCTTTCTTTTCATTTTCTTTGCAGGTTCCTGTCTATGTCATGCATCGAAGAACTCCATGCCTTCTTTTGCCTTTGGGCGCTCTACGCCTGGGTAGGTGCAGCAGAAGGAATTGGTGAGGCGTGCGACGTAGCGGCGGGCTTCCCACTTTGCCATAGGGAGGTCGTGCATGAGGCAGTTGCCGCATGTGGCAGGAGTGGTGCCTGGCACTTCTTCGTCGTAGTCAACGACATACTGGAATGCCTTGAGCATGAGGTCGCGGATGGTCTCGGGTGCATAGCAGCCCTTCATGATGAGGTAGTTGCCTGTTAGGCAGCCCATAGGTCCCCAGTAGATGACGCTGTCCTTCCACTCGGGGTCGTTGCGGAGGTAGGTGGCAACGAGGTGCTCGATGGTGTGGATGGCTGCTGGCGCCATGGCTGGCTCTTGGTTGGGAGCTGTCATGCGGATGTCGTAGGTAGTGACTTCCTCGCCTCCTACGCTGTCCTTGCGCGAGATGTAGATTCCTGGCTGAAGATTGGTGTGATCGACAGCAAAGCTTGGTATTAAGTCCATAGTTTGTCTTTTTATTAAAAAAAGGGAGGCAAAGAGCCTCCCCTTTTCATTGTGAGTATGCTTGATTATTCTGTTACGTAGATCTTCTGAGTCTGACCATCTGACATGCGGATGATGTTGATGCCCTTAGCAAGCTTGCTGCGTGACTGACCGTCAACTGAGTAGATTGCAGCAACCTTAGCATTGACTGTCTGTACTGCGTCGCTGATGCCTGATGTTGGATCCCAACCTGCGTTGTCGCCTACCTTGTCGAGAGTGAGCTTGAAGTTGTCGGCAGAGAACCATGTGCCAGAGAACTTCTCTTCCTCTGTCTTGTTGACGAATACGTAGTCGCAAGTGACACCGAGTACGAGAGTGTGGTTTGTAACCTCAACCTCGATGCTGTTGTTGAACCAGCCGCGGCCGTTTGCTGTGTTAGCCATTGCGATGCTCCAGTCTGATGGATCAACGTTTGCAGGGCAGTCAGCAGAACCGTCGTTGTTCTCTGTGAGGAGGTCGTAGATAGATACACCTTCCATTGGAGTGATGCCGAGTGCTGCGCATACGCGGTCAACAGCAGCCATCCAGAGCTCGCCACGTGAGTCTGTGTATGCTGTCTCCTCTTCCTCAGAAGTGATGCCGTACTTAGCGTTTGGAGTAGCCTTAACTACTGCCTCTGCAAGGATCGTGTTAGCAGCTGGGTCGAGAGAGAGAACGCCTTCCTCGTCCTTAGCAGGAGCCTTGTCAGAGACGAAGAGGTATACGCCTGTGCCTGAAGTACGCATGATGTTAGAGAGTGTGTACTTGCCGTTAGGAACGTTGAGCACCTGATATGCTGTGAAGCGTGTTGTGCCTGCAGCAGACTGCCAGCAGTCGAGGTAGCGGTTTGATGAAACGCCGTCAACGCCCTGGCTTGTAGTTGTGTTCTTGTCGCCCTTTGGACGGTCGTAGATCCAGCCTGACTCGTCGTCAACTGTTGGGTTAGCGATGTAAGCTGTGAGGTCAGCGCCATCAACGATAGCAACCTCAGATGCCTCAGCGAGTGTGATTGCGTTAGCGAGTGCTGCTACCTGCTCTGCGAGAGCCTCAGTGTCGCCTACGTATGAAGCGAGGTTAGAAACAACTGACTGGATTGTGCTTTCGATGATCTCCTTGCCCTTGCCTGCGTATGTGCCTGCAACAACCTCTGCGTTCTGAACTGCAGGGATGAGAGTGTCGCGGTAGTAGCGGAGAACAGCTGTGATGGCAGGTGTCTCTGTGTATGTTGCAGCAGCAGAGCCGAGGTAGTCTGTCATGTACTGAACAGGAACCTTAGCGAGTGCGAGTGCGTTAGCGTTGTATGAGTTAGCGATAGAATCCTGGAGGTTAGCGTATGAACCTGTGATGATGCCATTGTACTCTGCCTGTGAAGCTTCTGCTGTAGTAAGAGCCTCCTTGAGTGCGTCGAGGTCGTTGGCAGACTTAGCGTTTGCAATTGCCTCGAGTGCAGCAGCCTTGTCGGCAGCGAGGTTCATTGTAGCTGCGTATGCCTCTGAGTCAGCGAACTTAGCAGCGATTGCAGCAGCGATTTCCTCGTCTGTTGCCTTGCCAAGGTAGCTGAGCTTGACGTCAGTGACGCAGAACCAGCCACGTGTGCTATTTTCGTCGTTGTCGCCGCTGCCTGTTGCACCGATAGTGAGCTTGCCGTCAACAACGAGCACCTTATCTGTAGTGAGTGTCTCCCACTGTGCGCTGTCCCAACCGTCGATAGTCATGACTGGAGAAACTGCAGTCTGAACAGAAGAAGTCACGAAGAGGTGCTGGTTTGTGATGAGACCAGTCTGTGTGAGCATCTGTGCAGAGATTCTGTAGTAGCCGTTTGGAAGGTCGTTGAGATCCTGAGCGATTGCAACTGCAGTAGCAGCGTTGAGCTCGTTGCTCCATGCGTTCCAGCAGCTTGTGATGCCTTCAGGGAGTGCAGAACCGTTAGGCTCTGTGTTTGTGCGCTGGTCGCCGCCAGTGTATGAGCCCTTGTACCACTTGCCCTGAGAGATGAATGTTGGATTGTCAACGAAGAATGTGTAGTCAGCAGGATTGTCCTCTGATGCGTTCTGTGAGAAGCGATAGTCAGCGATTGCCTGCTTGAGTGCAGCAGCCTGTGCGAAGATGTACTCTTCTGCTGTCATTGAGTCAGAGTCGTTAGAGTAGCCGTTGTCAGCCCAGCTGTTGAAGGTTTCGAGTGCTGAGAGGAATGCGTCGAGACCTGGGAATGTTGTCTCTTCCTCTACCATTGCATTAGCCTCGTCGAGGAGTGTCTGGAAGCTATTGAGCGATGGGATAAGTGCCTTGTATGCCTCCATCTTTGCTACGATGTCGTCGATAGCCTTCTGAAGCTCTTCGAGTGAAGCAGACTCGCTGAGATCCTCATAGCCGCCTTCCATGATGAAGTCGCCAAGTTCCTCAGAGAGTGAAGGATAGTCAGCGAGCTCGTTCTCCTGGAGTGAGTATGCGTTAGAGATTGTTGACTGGAGAGAGATGTATGCAACTGTCTCTGCTGAGATCTCTGCTGGGTCGTAGAGCTTAGCAAGGAAGAAGCCGTCGAATGCAGCCTGGATCTTGTTCTCCTTGAGCCAGCGTGCGTTGAACTGAAGCCAAGTAAATTCCTTTGACTCGAAAGAGCATGCTGTCTGTGCCCATTCGCCTACGCCGTCGCCGTCTTCGTCAACGAAGTTTGCAAAACCGAGGCAACCGTCTGAAGTGTCACCTGCCATACCGATGAGGTAGTTGCCTGGAGTCTCGTTCTGGCCACCGCCTGTTGACTCCTGATCAGTGAGTGTGATTACAGGAATGTACTGGTTGTTAGCCGAGTTGTGAGAAAGATAGAATGAGAAGTAGTAGCGTGTGTTGTTCTCAAGAGGCCAGCGCATGCCGATTGAGCGGTTGCCGCCTGCACCTGTGTGACCAATAGCCTGAATGTAAGCACCACCATCGTAACCGCCAGTTGGGAACCAGCCGAAGTTGCCTGTGGTCATTTGTTCATAGTTAGAAGCAATTGTCCAACCTACGATGTTGTTGTCGTTCTCTGCTGGATTCATGCTGAATGATGGGTTTGTGATCTCGTTTGCGCCCACATACCACTTTGAGCCGTCGCTCAGCTCGATGAGGTCGCCAACTTTCACATCACCAACCACGAGCTCATTCTGTGCATTGGCTGTAAAGCTGAATGCACTGATCAAGGCTGATGCCAAGAAAGAGTAGAGTTTCTTCATGTGAAAAATTAGTTTTAGTTAATAAATTTATAGTTTTTATAGTCTTTTTAGTTTCTATAGTTGCTATAGCCGCCATAATCTCTATTGTCTCATCTCTATTGCCTCTATAGTTTCTATAGCAATTATAGCTATTCTATATTATTAGCCTATTGTTTATGCTTGGCTATTGTATTAATATAATATGTGTATTGTTAGTTTTCGTGTGCAAATATTGCAATTATTTTTCTATCTTCAAAATATTTAACACTTTTTTTTCGGTTAATGCCACACTTAGCACGAAACCAGAGTCTAAATAGTCTTGAGTGTGGACAAATGCAGCTGCGCGGAGTATGTTTTTCACGTCATCGTTGATGCCTGTGCCTGTGAGCTTGAACACTGCTTCTTTCTGTGTCCAAAGACGGGTGAACTCTGCATCGGGCGAGGCTGCGGACTGGATTTGCGACAGCTCGGCATAGTTCATGCAGTAGCGAGCAAGGCTCTCGCTGTATCGCCCTGCAGCCTCAACGTCCACACCTACCTCCGTGTCCGATACGGCACAGGCTATGGCGCTCTTGCAATGACTGATGTTGAAATGGATGTGGGGATGCTCTGCGAGGATAGGCTTGCCGTGCTCGCCGTAGGAGAAATGAGGGCATTCGCTGATGCCTAATTGCTCGCGCAGCATGCGGCAGAGCAGCAGATAGCTCAGTGCGCACTCCTTCCGTCCTTGCTCATGCTTGAACTTCAGCGCTTGCTCTCTTCGCCAGTCGGGAAGGGAGGCGATGGCGGCTTGCAGTTCGGAAGATGTGACGCTTGATATGTCGTCAAGCACATACACTGTACAATCAGGCATAGGCATAATATTCACAGTTTCTCTCCGCAATGCTGGCAGTAGTTAGCTCTGAGGTTTGTCTTCTCGTTGCATCGAGGACACTTGCCGTTCTTTCCTTTCTTCTTTGTCTCGTCAATCATTGTTGCGCTTACGATGCCTGTTGGCACAGCGATGATGGTGTAGCCAAGAATCATTACTACGCCTGAGAGGAAACGTCCCATGAGGGTGACGGGGGTGATGTCGCCATAACCTACGGTGGTGAGGGTGACAATAGCCCAATAGATGCTGGTAGGGATATCGGTGAACTGAGTGTCAGGCTGCTGTCCTTCAACCATATACATCATCGTGCCAATGATAATGACAAGTATGACGACGAAGAGGAAATACACCGCTATCTTCCTCAGACTCTGCTTGAGACTCTCAAGGAGAAGGTACCCCTCGTTGATGAAGGCGAAGAGGCGAAGCACTCGGAAGATGCGAATGAGTCGGAACGCACGCAGAATGAAGAAATAGCGTGCGCTGTGCAGGAATGGTATGAAGGAGAGATAGAGCGGAAGCGTGGCGAGCAGGTCGATGATGCCAAAGAAGCTGAAAATGTATGTGTGTGGCTTAGGGCTGCTATACACTCGCAGGAGGTACTCGACGGTGAAGATGAACGTGAGCACGTATTCGATCACGGTGAGCGCATCGCGGAATGCGATGGCTATGGCGCGGTTGGTCTCAAGGAACGCTATGAGTATGCTGACCACGATGACAATCATCATCGTAATTTCGAATGCCTTGCCTGTGCGTGTGTCGGAATCGAAGAACATGCTGTAGAGGCGAGGTCTGTCTTTAAGTAATTGGATAAGCTTTTTCATAGTGCAAAATTATTAATTGTAATGACAAAATACAACAAAACCAACTTGAAATGTGAGATTTGAAGGGCTATTTTGTACTTTTAAGGGCTAAAAACTGACATTTTTTACAAAAAAAGCACTTATTGCTTGTGCTTTAAAATAATATATATTATCTTTGCGACTGACGAAAACCATTGAAAAACTTTTTGATATTGGTATTTATGAACAAAGCGATAGACTTTTCAGTCTTTGCCGAAGAATTATCATCTTTCTCGGGAACAGGGTATTTTATGGCAAACCTATGCGACAACACGAGTTATGCAAATGACGCGTGGTATGAGTGCATGGGCGCAGACAAAGGATTGACTATGCACGAGGTGTTCACACGATTCCCGTATGTGCACCCCGTTGACCACTATTCCATCAACACATTCCTGGAGAACGCAAAGAAGGGATACGAGAAGAAATACAAGGGATACATGAGAGTGAAAATCCCAGGAAGGGATGTGAGCTGGCGCTGGTATCAAGTGGACATGATGATAACAGAGTATGCTCCAAGCAAAGGCGTGGTGAAACTGACGGGAATGCAGAATGACGTGACTGCGCTGATGGGCGGAAATGAGGAATCGCTGAATGTGATGAGCTATCTTGCCGACTTGCTGCAGGTGTTCAATACTTTGCCTTGGACGCTGGATTTCCGCACAAAGGTGGTTGTGACAAACCGCTCGTTCGTCAAGAATGAATACGGATTCAGCAACCTGTCACACCAAATGAGTTTCGACGAATGGTTAATAAGCGTACTGCCTCAGTATCAAGAGGACGTCATCAACCTGTATGAGCAGGTGCATCAAGGCATCGTGCCGCGAGGCAGCATAGACTTGCAGATGCGAATGGGCGAGAAGCTTGAGCCTGTGTGGGTAGATTGCTCCATCATAGCGCAAGAGTATGACGACAGCGGACAGGCTGTCACCGCTATCGGCGCAATGACAATCATTCAGGAACGAAAGATGGCTGAGTATGCAATGAAGGAGGCAAAGCTGAAGGCAGAGCATGCTAACAATGTGAAGACAAACTTCCTGTCGAGCATGAGTCATGAGTTCCGCACTCCGCTCAACTCGATTCTCGGTTTCAGCACCATCATGGCGCATAGCGAGGGCATAGAGGAGAGAATGCAGAGCCTCGGCGCGATACAAAGCAGTGGCGCGCAGCTGCTGCAAATCATCGACGACGTGATAGAGTTCTCGCAGATTGAGGCTGACGAGGTGGTGCTCAAGCAGAGCCGCGTGGAGATGAACGCGCTGGTGGAGAGAGCCGTAGCAGAATCAAGGCGCAACTGCAAGCCGGGCGTGGAGATTTACTATTTCTCGGGTAGAGACAGCATACTGGTGCGCGGCGACGAGGCAAAGATATTCCTTGTGGCAAAGCACCTGGTGGGCAACGCAGTAAAATACACGGAGAAGGGACGCATCGACGTAAGCATAGACAGAAATAATGAGTTTGCCACCGTGATAGTGAAGGACACAGGCAGAGGAATGACGAAGGAAAGCCTGACTCACATCTTCGACCGCTTCTACAAAGGCAGCGAGTACATTCCTGGCACAGGACTCGGACTCAGCATCGTGAAGCACCTCGTGGATATGTGGAAAGGCAAGATAGAAGTGAAGAGCGAGCAGGACAAAGGCACGACATTCTCTTTCACCATTCCGCTTTACAGCAATCTTTATTAAGACAAAATACTCTTTTGCACACCTCTTTTTGGGGTGTGCATTTTTTGTCGTGTATTTTTACACACTAAGACAAAGTGTGTGTAAAACGCTTGAATTTGCACTTTTTTTATTTGTCCAAGCCAATGTTTGGGTGTAATTTTGTAACCGAAAAAGAAGCGCATGCTTACAAAGTGCGCATTTACACGACAAAACTAATTCATTTACATTACTCCAAAACTCAATCAATATGCTTGAGAGATTTCTGAAACAATCAACCTTCAGTTCACAAGAGGACTTCCAGAAGAACTTTGAGTTCATCGTGCCTGAGAACTTCAACTTTGCCTACGACATCATGGACAAATGGGCAGAGGAAACACCCGACCGCCTTGCCCTGCTGTGGTGCAACGACAAGGGCGAAGAGCGCAGATTCACATTTGCCGACATCAGACGCGAGTCGAACAAGGTTGTAGCTTATCTTCGATCTCTCGGCATCAAGAAAGGCGATTTCGTGATGCTCATCCTCAAGCGCCGCTACCAGTTCTGGCTCACCATGCTGGCGCTGTGCAAGATTGGCGCTGTTGCTATCCCTGCCACATTCCTCCTCACCAAGAAGGACATCATCTTCCGCGTGAAGAGCGCAAACATCAAGGCTATCATCTGCTGTGGCGAGGAGAGCATCATCAAGAATGTGAATGAAGCCCATGAGGATTTCCCTGCTGTGGAGCACCGCATCAGCGTCGGCCCTATCGTGCCTGAAGGATGGGAAGACTTCAATGCTGGCGTGGAGAAGGCTGAGGAGTATCACTTCGAGACTCGTCAGACAAAGTCAAGCGACTACATGCTCATGTACTTCACATCTGGCACAAGCGGACAGCCAAAGATGGTGGTGCACGACCACACATACCCTATCGGACACATCGGCACTGCTGCGTTCTGGCACAACCTGCACCTCGGCAGCCTTCACCTCACGGTGGCAGACACTGGCTGGGCAAAGGTGGCTTGGGGCAAGCTATACGGTCAATGGATCTCGGGGGCGACTCTGTTTGTGTACGACCATGAGAAGTTCACTCCTGCCGACATCCTTTCGAAGATTGGGCAATACCGCATCACAAGCTTCTGCGCTCCTCCTACAATCTACCGCTTCATGATTCGCGAGGACCTGAGCAAGTTCGACCTCTCGTCGCTCGAGCATGTCACAACTGCGGGCGAGGCGCTCAACTCTGCTGTGTATGAGAAATTCCTTGAGATCACAGGCTTGGAAATCAAGGAGGGATTCGGACAGACTGAAGGCACATGCCTGCTTGCCACAACGCCTTGGATCAAGACAAAGCCAGGCTCGATGGGTATGCCAATGCCTCAGTACGACATTCACTTGCTCAAGGCTGATGGCACAGAGGCAGAGACAGGCGAGCAGGGACAGATTGCTATCCGCACCGACAAGAAGAAGCCTATCGGTCTGTTCTGCGAATACTACAAGAACCCAGAAGCCACTCAGGCTGCATGGCACGATGGCTATTACTACACTGGCGACTTGGCTTACCGCGACGAGGATGGATACTACTGGTTCGTTGGTCGCGCCGACGATGTCATCAAGTCTTCTGGCTATCGCATTGGCCCATTCGAGGTGGAGAGCGCTCTGATGACTCACCCTGCCGTGGTGGAATGCGCCATCACTGGTGTGCCTGACGAGATTCGCGGCATGGTGGTCAAGGCAACAATCGTGCTGGGCAAGGAGTGGAAGGATAAGGCTGGCGAGGCTCTCGTGCAGGAATTGCAAGACCACGTGAAGCGTACCACAGCTCCTTACAAGTATCCACGCGTGGTTGAGTTTGTAGATGAGTTGCCTAAGACTCATTCGGGAAAGATTCGCAGAGTGGAAATCAGAGAGAACGACGCAAAGAAGTGAAAATGACTGAAGAAGAATACATCAAGCAAGGCAGAGAGGCGTATGCTCGCCAAGACTGGAAGACTTGCCTTGACTCGTATGCTGAAGCAATAAAGCTAAATCCCGAATCCGAAGCTGTGGAACTGCGCAAGATGGCACAGACCATCATCGAGTTCTATTGCAAGGACAGGTTTAATCCGTAAAACTAAATGAATAATGAATGACGAATAATGAATAATTTAGGTTACTAAGGGAATGCCGTTTCGTGGCGTGCAAGACTAAAACAAATTTTTCATTTTTCACTATTCATTATTCATTAAAATACAAATATAATATGGCAAAAATGAGAGGCGCTATCGTTGTCGATATCGAGCGTTGCAAAGGATGCAATCTCTGCACGATAGCATGTCCATTGAACCTTGTCACACTGAGCGCAACTGTAAACCATAAGGGCTACAACTACGCAGAGCAGACAGACTGGGAGAAGTGCAATGGCTGCACAAGCTGTGCAATCGTTTGCCCAGACGGCTGCATCACGGTGTACAGAAAAAAAGAGGAGGAATAAAGATGGACGAACAGAAGAAAGACTATGTGTTGCTCAAGGGCAACGAAGTGATTGCCAAGGCTGCTATCCGCTACGGATACGACGGTTTCTTTGGCTATCCTATCACACCTCAGAGTGAGGTGCTTGAGACACTCGCCGTTGACAAGCCTTGGGAAACAACCGGTATGGTTGTGCTTCAGGCTGAGAGCGAGGTGGCATCTATCAATATGCTTTATGGCGCAGGCTGCACTGGCAAGCTTGCTTTCACATCAAGTTCGAGCCCTGGCATCGCTCTGATGCAGGAGGGCATAAGCTATATGGCTGCTTGCGAGCTCCCTGGAGTCATCGTCAGCGTAGGCCGTGGCGGTCCTGGTCTTGGCACTATCCAGCCAGGTCAGGCAGACTACAACCAGGCTGTGTATGGCGGTGGCAATGGCGACTACAACCTCATCGTGCTTGCTCCAAACAGCGTGCAGGAAATGGCAGACTGCATGGGCAAGGCTAAAGAGCTCACATTCAAGTGGAGAGTTCCTGTCATTGTGCTTAGCGATGGCGTGATTGGTCAGATGATGGAGAAGGTGGAACTGCCTCCTTTCACTCCACGTCGCACAGACGAGGAGATTCATCAGCAATGCCCTTGGGCTACCAACGGCATGGGACTGAAGGGACGCAAGTACAACTTCATGTCTTCGCTTGAGTTCGATCCACTCGTGATGGAGGACCGCAATCAGAAGATGGCTGAGAAGTATCGCAAGATTGAGGCAGAAGAGGTTGACTATGAGCTCTACAAGGCTGACGATGCAGAGTACCTCATCGTGGCATACGGCATCTCTTCGCGCATCAGCATGAAGGCTGTCGATCTGCTTCGCGAGTCGGGCATCAAGGTCGGAATGCTTCGCCCTAAGACTCTCTGGCCATTCCCTAACAAGATTCTCAACACTCTTGCTGCCGACCTCAAGGCAATACTCTGTGTTGAGCAGAGCGAGGGACAGATGATCAAGGATGTGCGCCTTGCTGTGGAAGGTCAGGTGACTGTATATCACACAGGTCGCTCTGGCGGTATGATTGGTTCGCCTACAGAAGTGGTAGAGGCATTCCAGGCAATGGCTCGTGAATGCACAACAAAGAACTGGCCTAAAGGCTACTGGATAAAGTAAAAGAAAGCTCTATATGACAAAAGAAGAACTCATACAACCCGAAAATAGGATCTACGGCAAGCCAGCGCTGATGAACGAGACACCTATGCATTATTGCCCAGGCTGCAGCCATGGCGTAGTGCACAAGCTCGTTGCCGAGGTCATCGAAGAGATGGGAATGGAAGAGGACACGATAGCAATCTGCCCAGTTGGTTGCGCTGTGTTCGCCTATCGCTATTTGGACATCGACTGGATTGAGGCAAGCCACGGACGCGCACCTGCATGCGCAAGCGCTGTGAAGCGACTCTGGCCTAACAAGCTCGTCTTCACCTATCAGGGCGATGGCGACATGGCTTGCATCGGCACAGGCGAAGCCATCCACGCAATGAACCGTGGCGAGAACATCGCCATGATCTTCATCAACAATGCTATCTACGGCATGACAGGTGGACAGATGGCTCCTACCACCCTCATGGGCATGAAGACAGCTACTTGTCCTTACGGTCGTCAGGCAGACCTTCACGGCTATCCGCTCCACATCACCGACCTCGCCGTGAACCTCGAAGGCACTTGCTACGTCACTCGCCAGGCTGTGAACACAGTGGCAAACATCCGCAAGACAAAGAAGGCAATCCGTCAAGCATTCGAGAACTCTCTCAACAAGAAGGGATGCTCCCTCGTCGAGGTTGTCTCCACATGTGCTTCAGGCTGGAAGAAGACACCAGAACAGGCAAACCAGTGGATGACTGAGAACATGTTCCCATACTACCCACTCGGCGACTTAAAAGTGAAAAATGAATAACGAATAATGAATAATTTATTTTAGATGGAGACTGAAAGCTTCAAATGATAAAATAATTATTCATTAAGTAGTAACTCAAATTATTCACTATTAATTATTCATTATTCATTTATATATTATGACTGAGGAAATAATCATTTCAGGATTTGGAGGACAGGGTGTCCTCTCGATGGGAAAGATTCTTGCATACGCTGGAATCATGGAAGGAAAGCAAGTGAGCTGGATGCCTGCATACGGCCCTGAGCAGCGAGGCGGCACAGCCAACGTCACCGTCATCGTCAGCGACGACGTGGTGAGCTCGCCTATTGTGAGCCTCTACGACACAGCCATCGTGCTCAACCAGCCATCGCTCGAGAAGTTTGAGCCACTGGTGAAGCCAGGAGGCACAATCATCTACGATGGCCACAGCATCATCAACCCTCCTAAGCGCGACGACATCAACGTGTATCGCATCAATGCAATGGAAGAGGCTGCTCGCTCGGGCAACAGCAAGGTGTTCAACATGCTCGTGCTCGGAGGTCTGCTCAAGGCACGCCCTATCGCCACAATCGACGACGTGGTGAAGGGACTTCGCAAAGCTCTCCCAGAGCGTCACCACAAGCTCATCCCTATGAACGAGGAAGCCATCCGCAAGGGCATGGAACTCATTCAGAAGATGTAAGGTTCATAACATACATTTTTCGCCTTCGGCGGACGAAGCCTCGTCTGCCGAAGGCGTATTTTATATCCGCTACTCCACCTTCATCCTATACTCACACACATGCACATGCTTCTCACCAGGTCTGAGCACAGTGGAAGGAAACTCTGGACGGTTTGGCGAATCTGGGTAATGCTGCGTTTCAAGAGCAATAGCTGTGCGAGCACCCGTATATACTTGCATACCAGGCTGATTGCACCACACCTCCATCACTCTGCCCGACTGCGGCGAGTGAAGTTTTGCCACACAAACTGCCTTCTCGTCCGATGCGTTGCTGAGGCAGAAGTTATTGTCATACTGGAACACCTTGCCCTCTGGAATCTCAAATCGCATACCAGGACCACGAGGAGCGTTAGGATCGCGCTTTGGCATTTCCATGATGCGATCGCCAAGGCGCACAGGAGTGCGGAAATCGTAGAGAGTGCCTTCCACGGCAAGCATCTTGCCTGTTGGGATATTGCTGCGGTCTGCCTCTGTGATGCTGTCAGCATAGATGGTCAGACTGTGATCCATGATGTCGCCATTGCCTATGCCATTGAGGTTGAAGTAGGAATGGCAGGTTGTGTTCACCACTGTTGGCTTATCTGTTGTCGATTCAAAGCAGAGCGAGAGACCGTCGCTGTCGGTGATGGAATATGTGAGCGTGGTGGTCAGCGTGCCTGGGAATCCATCCATGCCGTCAGGCAATACACATTGCATCACCACCTTCTTCTTCGTGGCTTTCAGCACAGTCCACACCGTGCGGTCGAAGCCCTGAGTGCCACCGTGCAGAGTGTGAGGGCCGCTGTTCTTCGTCACGCTATACTCCACTCCGTCGAGAGTGAACGAACCATTGGCTATTCTATTGGCAAAACGTCCCACAGCAGGACCCACTTGCCCGAGGTTGTACTTTGTGTATCCCCCTATGTTGGGATAGTTCGTCACGAGATTGGTGTATTTGCCATCCTTGTCGGGAGCGAAGAACGACACAATGAAGCCACCAAGGTTTGTCACTTGCGCAGCCACCTTGCCATTCGAGATGGTGTAGAGAGCCACTTTCTTTCCGTCGATAATCGTGTCGTAAGGAGCAGGATTGAGCAGCGGAATGACGTTCTTTGCAGATAACACAACTGTTGCAACTACCATGAGCGCAACAAAAGTCAGCATTCTTTTCATGTTTGTCAATTATTTTTCGTAATTTTGCACAAATATAAACGATTATTTCGTCATTGTCAAGAAATATGGTGAAAAACATCATCGATGCCGACAAACTTCCGGCACATCTGATTGCCGACAGCATAAACAAACATCTGGAGCAGCACAACACGCTGGTTGTGACCGCTCCTCCCGGCGCAGGCAAATCCACCCTGCTCCCGCTCACCATCTTGCAAGCTATGGGCGGCGATGGCAAGGTGCTCATGCTGGAGCCTCGCCGTCTTGCTGCACGACAAGTGGCTGAGCGCATGTCGCACATGATAGGAGAGCCTGTGGGCAAGACGGTGGGCTACCGTGTGCGACACGAAACGAAAGTGTCGAAGGACACACGCATCGAGGTCATCACCGAGGGCATCCTCACTCGAATGCTTGTTTCCGACCCGATGCTGGAGGATGTGTCTGTCGTCATCTTCGACGAGTTTCATGAGCGCAGCATTCACTCCGACGTTGCGTTAGCCCTCACGCGCGAGGCTCAGCAAATCATCCGTCCCGACCTGAGGATCGTGATCATGTCTGCAACCATCGATGCCTCAGCCATCTGCACATCCCTCAGCGCTCCGCTCATCGAGAGCGAGGGACGCATGTTTCCTGTTGACATAATATATTCCGACAACGAAATCTCCTTTCCTCTGAGCGATGCGAAAGATGTAGCCATTTCCGTTGTCCGCACCATCATTCAGGCGCACCGCGAGCACGTAGGCGACATTCTCGCTTTCCTGCCCGGAGAAGCCGACATCCGCCGTTGCCAAGAGATGCTTGGCACATCATTGGGCAGCACTCACATTTGCCCTCTCTACGGAATGCTTTCTCCGCACGAACAGCGACTCGCCATTGCCCCCAGCGCCGAAGGTGAGCGCAAGATCGTGCTTGCCACTTCCATTGCCGAGACATCCATCACCATCGAGGGAGTGAGAGTGGTCATCGACTCTGGCTTGTGTCGCAAAATGGTGTTCGACACACAAAGCGGCCTCAGCCATTTAGAGACCGTTCGCATCAGCCTCGACATGGCAAACCAGCGCAGCGGACGTGCAGGCCGTGTGGCACAAGGCGTGTGCTACCGCCTGTGGAACAAAGCCGTGGAGCATCGCATGGACGAGTGCCGCACCCCCGAGATCATGGAGGCAGACCTCGCTCCGATGCTGCTCGACATTGCTGCTTGGGGCGAAGGCAATGTCCACAGTCTCACTTGGCTCACCCCTCCCCCAGCCTTCCAAGTCAAGCAAGGCACATCCTTGCTGCAGCTCTTGGAAGCCATCGACTCCAAGGGCACGATCACTCCCCACGGACGCTCGCTCTGGCAGCATCCTTACCACCCCCGCATTGCTCACATGCTGACAAAAGCGGAGAAAGTAAGCTTGAAGCCATTGGCAGAAAAAATTGCAGAGATAATAGAAGCACCGCCACATTCCAAGCCAAGCTATCTGCTTGAGCCACACGCAGGAAAGCTGCTTGCATACGCCTACCCTGAGCGCATAGCGCATCAGCTTTCCGAAGGCGTAGGACGGTTCCGATTGTCCAACGGCACCACAGCCACCCTACCTCCCGACTCCCCTCTTTCCTCCCACGAATGGATAGCCATTGCAAGCATGAATGCCACAGGCAATGGCAACATCTTCCTCGCTGCCCCACTCTCCCCAGAAGACCTGAAAGAACATGCCCTGGAGCGCGACAACATCTCGTGGGACAACAAGCAAGGCAGCATCATCGCACGACGCGAGCAGCGCATCGGCAACCTCATCATCAGCTCGCGCCCCATCAGCGACGGCAACCGCGAGCTCATCACCCACACCATCTGCGAAGCCGCCAAGAAGCTCGGCACAAGCATGCTCAACTTCTCCGACGACGTGCTGCACCTCCAGCGCCGCATAGCCACAGCCGCGCAATGGCATCCCGAGCTCAACCTGCCCGATCTCTCCACCGACATCGTGCTGCAATCCGTCCACGACTGGCTCCCTCTCTACATAGGCAAAGCCACCACTACCGCCGAGCTGAAGAAGATCGACCTGACCACCGTGCTCTGGTCGCTCCTCACCTACGACCAGCAGCAAGCCGTTGACCGCATCGCCCCCACCCACATCCACCTGCCCAACGGCAGAAGAGCCAAGATCGAATATCGCCAAGGCGCCGAGCAGCCCATCCTCCGCATCCGTCTGCAAGAATGCTTCGGAATGGCAGAAACCCCACGCGTGGACAATGCCACTCGCCCTATCCTCATGGAGCTCCTCTCCCCCGGCTTCAAGCCCGTCCAGCTCACCCAAGACCTCCGCAGCTTCTGGTCCACCACCTACTTCGATGTCCGCAAAGAGCTGAAGAGACGATACCCAAAGCACGCCTGGCCAGAGAACCCAAACCAATAATGTCCTCCCCATTTTGTTTGCTGTTCGTCCATTTCTTCATGCAAAAGAACGCTGTTGCTTGTGTTTGAAGAAAAATGTGGGAAGATTCTTTGCTGTTTTGTTTAGGCGTGCTATATTTGCATATCAAAAATAATTTGAAAGCTATAGCTATTAAAAATGACGGACGAACAGCGATATAGAATTAGCCAAAGCATAGGGCAGTTGCCCGAGTCTTTACAACGTGACCCTTCTATAGATTATACAGAAGGAGTATTCCATGTGACTCTGAACGTCAGGGAACGCTATAGTGTTTTGGGAGTGATTGATGCAAGCAGGCACACTATCAATCTCACGGATATAGGTGATGCTGTGGACAAGTGCTGGCTACAGATTCCAGAGTTTTATCCTAATGTTGAACTGATCGAACGCCAAGTGATGCCTGAGCATTTTCATGGTCTTATAAGAATGAAGAAAGGCTTCATGCGCAACGGCTGGAAGATAAAGCTGGGACGTGTGATAGGTGGCTTTATGACTGGATGCACACATGGCTATTGGGATGCGATAGGATTAGATTGGCGAGGTGACACAGACAAGGAACAGTATGCCAGCAAAGCGTACCGAAAGCAATATCAGGATGCTGGCCATAGCCATAGCTTCAGAGGCCCCGCTCTCTTCGTGCGTGGCTACAACGATGTGGAGGCTGTTGACGAAGAAGAAGTGCAAACGAAAATACAATATATTCGCACCAACATAGAGCGCCGCATCACCAAAGGAGAAAGTCCCGAACTTTTCCGTGTGCATCGCAACATGAAGAGCACCAACTGGACACCCGAGCGCATCATGACGGGACTATGTGCTGACCGCTTCATCGCTGCCGATCGCAACAAGCAGATAGAAGCATGGCGACAAGTGGCCGTGAAAGGCATCAGGAACAGCCGAAGCAAGATGAGTGCTACGCTTAATTTTCAAGATAACCGCCCTGTCATTGACCTTGTGGGCAATATGGAGCTGCTGAATCGCTCGATCTTCCCTCTCGTCTGCCACAGAGCCGACGCCCACCTTTTCGAGCAGCAGAAGTCCGCTGTTTTGAAGGCAGCGAGGGAGCAAGGCGGTGTGATTGTCACCGCTTGCGTCAGTCCCAAGGAGCGTGACATCGTGAGGCTGTTGCAGCATGAATTGCTCCCCGTCATCGAAGTGATGTCAGGTGGTTTCAGCGAACGCTACAAGCCCATCGGCAAGGCATTTTATGCTGTGGCAGAAGCCAGAAGACTGGAAGTGTCGCCCTGGCAGTATGAATACCGCCACCGTGAAATGCGACCAGTAAAGGATGCCCAGGGCAATCCAGTCCTCGCCCCCAACGGACAGCCAGAAATGGAGGAAGAGTCCGACATCACTCGCGAGATGTGCATGGTGATGAACGAGCTTGTGCGCATGATAGCGAAGAAGGATGATGGGTGGTGGAAACAGAAGGAAAACGGAGGTCTTTAGTTCCTTTCGCTTCGCATTTGAAGAAAAGGGAAATCTTATCTATCGAAAGGCTCAGCATATCTTCAATGTTCCGAAGCCCTTTGCATTGAGTTCAGCAATGCTTGCGCCATTCCTGCGACACTCCTTGTATTCTTGCTTTCTCTGTGCCGCATTTTTGACAAACTGCTTGAAGTCTTCCTTTGAATTGAATTTCATCTCTGCTATGCTCATAATGCTAAAGGAATGAATTGTTTGTGCAAATGTACGCACTTTTCTTCATACAGGCACAATTTTTCTTTCACTTTTTCAAAATTAAAATCCACTTCGATTAATCCTCCTGCATTTGAACACATTTGAACGCCCTTCACATTTGAAAAAAAGAGAAAAGAAAAGTTCCCTAGAGAATTTGGTGGGGTGAATGGAATTTAATGGAGATAACATTTGGAAGTGAAGAAAAAATGTTGTTACTTTGCAAAAAATAATAAATAGATGCACTATGACAACGGTAGCAATGAACAATCTATGGACTTATATCGAGTCCCTTGGCTTGAGTGCGAGAAACCGCAAATGGTTAGCAGCGAAGCTTGTGGAACCAGCAGAAACTGAGCTCAATGCAATGACAATCAAAGCCATTGAGGATGTGAAAGCAGGAAAGACATACAAAGCATCCTCTGTTGACGAATTGTTAACTCAATGCTTAGGTTGACATGTACGACTTAGAGTATTCTGGTCAGTTCAAGCGAGACCTAAAACTTATGGCAAAGCGAGGTCTGAACATCGATGAGATGCGTACCGTGCTTAATTATCTGGCGCAAGACGGACAAGTTCCAGCTTCGTATCTGCCTCATGTTCTAAAAGGCAAATACGCAGGAATATGGGAATGTCATATCAATCCTGATTGGCTTTTGATGTACGACATTTCAGAATCTGTCAAACTTGTCCGTCTTGTCAGAACAGGTTCGCATAGCGATTTGTTCAAGAAATAATTACTCCTTCTCTCACAACCTCAACGCCCTTGCGAAAGACATCTGCGAGTTTTGTGGGGAGGCAGTGGTGGTGAAAGGGTAATAGCTTCGCTTACATTTGAGAAAAAAGAGAAATGAAAAGTTCCCAAAGATCATTGGTGGTCTTTGGGAACTTGTGTTATGGGGTTTTGCATGAGGGAAACAAAGCTCGACGAAGTCAAACGTCACCTTCAATTTATTTTTGTAAAAAGATCTGCATTTGCTTGTTGGTTTATCATTTTCTTCGTACTTTTGCAAAACCAATAACTAATAATCAAGCAAGTCCTCTGGGGTAATTATATGAAGTATGATGAGATAACAAACCAGGAAGAAGAATTGTGCACCGTGTGTGAGCCAATCGCAGAATACTCTATCAAATTCCCCATCCAGTCCAATAGGTGTTGGCATCATCATCATCTGCATGCAGTCTCAATGATTTTATATTTTCATACGAAAATTAATTGTGCCGTTTTTGGTTATTACGGCGTTATTTTATTTATTTTTAATACGTTTTGAGCCAAAGGCACAAAAAGAGAGAGCACTCACAAGGATGCAAGTGCGAGGTTGACATCTTAGCAATTT
>JAZRYI010000053.1:0-45132 GCA_045600665.1 Bacteroidaceae bacterium | reverse complement strand
TGGATACGCGTTACGCACCCATTCGCCGGTCGCCGGCGGGAGCAAGCTCCCCCGATGCCCCTCGACTTGCATGTGTTAAGCCTGTAGCTAGCGTTCATCCTGAGCCAGGATCAAACTCTTCACTGTAATTAATGTATTTTCGCCTGTGCCCCGAGTCTATGGCTCTGGGCACAGAGACTGTCTGTCTGATTCGGCCAGGCTTCCCTGCTTCATTTTCGTTTTATGGAATTTTGACGTTGCTTGTTCATTGCTTGGCGCTGACTAACCAGCGCCGCTACCTTGTCATTCTTCAACCTGTAAGCAGTCTGTCAAAGATCGATTTCTGTAGCAAGACGGGCAGTCAAAATGACTGGGGAGACTCTCTTGGGGAACCTCCTTCCCGATTGCGAGTGCAAAGGTACGCCGACTTTTTGAACTGGCAAAATGTTTTTAAAGATTTTTTCTAAAAAAGTGCAATTTGTCATAATCTTATGGGCATTTTAAACAAAAAAAGACCGCTTTACGTCGAAAAAGCGGTCTTTTTTATGTTATTCAGCATCAATTTGTCATTATTTCGATCTTAGGGGGCTTTATGGTAATTGTTCAACTTACTTTCCCATCTTAGAGTGTTGTCATTTTCCATATTCACATTGTGTATTGATGAATGACCTACAGCATCGACACCGACACCGTCCTCATTCTCGAAGCAGAAGGACACTACAACGACAAGTGAGAATTCACACACAATAAAAGCCACTGTCCAAGTGGCTTTTATTTTTTTCAGAACGTACAGTTCCTACTCGAATCTCTAATACGCCCCCACACACAAAAGTTGAAAGACCAAAGGCAAAAGAGAACACATTTGACACATTAGAATCTTATATGTCCTTCAGATGGGATGCGTACAGAAAAGACGGTTTTGTCTTCAGCGGTTGATATTGCAATGTCACCGTGAGCAATCACATTCATACCTATCACAAAATCGTAATCCGTTCGTGCCCTTATTATTGTTTCAACATTCATTATGTAATCATTCGTTGGTAGTTTTACATGAATGTAACATACATCTGCAATATCTTCCCCATGAACCCCATCTACGGACATCTGACCAGTGGCATTTACACCAAGCTCATCTGCAATTCTTTTACTGATAACACAAACATCAGCACCTGTATCCCACATTGCATCTTTTACCAACACAGGTTCTGGCAATGGCATCTTTGTATAATCAACGGCAGGGTATAGACAACATTCCGTTACTACCGTATCTACCAGCACGCCAAAATCTTTCGTAAACTTTCCCATTACAGATTTGCTGATTTTACCACGACAGATTTGCTGACATTCTTGTTGTCCACCTTGCGTCCAAGTCTCATAGAAGAAACATGGCAACGTGTTCTCTTAGGGATTTCACGTTCTGCTATTAGCTGCATGTTGCTATTTAATACTTGTACTTTCATGTTTAATCTTTCTTTTCTTTTATGTGATTTTTTGCAAAGTTACACCTTTTTCTTGATTCCAACAAATTTAAATTGCCGTTTGACATTATTTTAACAGAAGATATGAAAAGATTGCCTATTCATAGTTTATTCTATTGTCTTTTAATTTCCCATAATTGTAGTACACAAGATAAAACAACATATTGAAATAGGCAAAATAAAACAATAAAAAAGGGATAGCACTTATGCGTGTTAACCCTTTTTAGTTCCAGAGACATTCTATCTCACCAATACTTTATATGTTTTTGACGTACCATCACCGAAGCGTTCGTGCTTGATGACGATGCTACCCTTCTGTGGAGAAGAGAGTCTTCTGCCATGAAGGTCGTAGTAGGCAACAGAGGCAGGCTGGGCATCTGAGAGAGAAATACCTTCAATGGCATTTGGTGCAGAAGGACCATCTGGGGAATTGAGGGTTACCTTACCGTTCTTGATGACCACAGGAATCCAGTTCAGCTGTGAGCCGCCAACTACATCGGGCAATGCCCAGTCGGAAAAGCCGCGCTCCTGAAACAAGCCGCGTATCGCATACTTGCCATCAGGGAACTCGCCCTTGCCAATGCTTGCAGCCACATTCAAGCTTCTCAATATATAATATGACTTGTATTGCTGAGTGTAGCTTGCAGAAGCATTTGTACTCTCCTTGGAAATCTCCTTCAGAAAATTGCCCTCAGCATCAAACAAGCCTACGCCGGCAGTGAAATACGAACTGCCATTGCCCAGGTAAATCAAATTGCTGTACTTAACCCAAAAGTCTGAGCCTAAGTCAACAGTGCCTTCCGACTCTGGCGCATTCTGCAAATACATCTTGTACTGCTTCGATTGTGAGTCCTGCTCAGTAGGATCTGGCATGATGCCAACAATCAGAGTCTGCATCTCACTGAACTGCCATCGAGTATCGTCTGGAGCAAGCGTCTCGATATTGTAAAAGCCATCACTCATGCCATCCCATCCCCAATTGACATGCACAAAATCATTGCTGTCATAACCATCAATGATGAAAGCATGGCCACCGCTCAGTGTGTCCTGCGCACAACAGATGATAGGACGACCTGCATTCAGTTCCTTCTTCACAGCATTCATCCACGCCTCAGAACTCTCAAAGCAGTCACGGCGCAGCAAATCGATAGTAGAAGCCTTATACTTGAAATACTTTGGCAACGACACGCGAATATCCTCATCAAAAGCACCACTGCCACCAGCGGCATACTCCATCTTCACCGACAAACCCACGTCATAGCAAAGCGTACCCATAGCCTCATTAACCTTCGGGTCGCGAATCATGCCACCTTTATAGCGCATTATAGACCAATCGTATGTGCTCTGGCTGAAATCCCTTGACAAGATGCCGTAGCCGCTTGAGTTATACATAATGCTACCCCTGCCAGAAGAAGGCCACTCCCAATAGCGCATGACCTGAGAAGCTGCCGTAGCCACACATCCGCAAGGCGCAGCCACGCCGCCAAACTGCGGGCAGTACTTGTTGAAAGGAATGTCCTGTCCCCACTGAGTTTTGCAAAGAGCATCCACGATGATGGTGCCCACCTGCTCAGAAGCACGAGTTGAAGCCTCAGCCACACCCTCACGAACTGCGCTGATGTATTCAGCGCAATGCTGCAGATAAGACTCCAGCGAAGGGTGCATGTTGTCAGCATTGAAAGTGCCAGTGCTTGAATAGCCCAGCACAGGCGACACGCGGTCATCGCCACTGATGATAGCAAATCCTCCCTCGTTCTCCGCATTGAACACATAGAACGCAGGCAAGCTCTTGCCATCGCGACTCTTTGCCTCGCCACCAGCATCCTTCGCCGTCAGCACCTTGCCTTTCAGCACCGACTGCGCCAGTGAACGCGCACGAGTGAAACCTATTGGATTAGAAAATGCCGCACTGCTTGCAAGCAGTGCAAAACACAACACCAAGCATATTTTACGTTGCATGATTCTCAATTTATATTATATATAATGTGTAATAGCAAATACAAAGGTAGAACATTATCGCGAAACGAGCAAAGTTTTTTGCAAAAAAAGCAAGGGAACGACACCTTGAGGCATCGTTCCCTTGAAAATATGTTGTTGGAAAGCAATTAGCGAGCAATCTTCTTGCTGAAAGCGTGACGCTTGATGCCGCCCTTTACAGAGCAGTTGCTCTCGCTCTTCACGATGCCAGTAGCCTTGATTGGAGTGCCATTGCTCTTCTTAGCGAAGTGCTTCTTTGCAGCCTTTGCAGCACGAGCCTTAGCTGCGCGAGCCTTAGCCTCTGTGTACTGAGCAGTCAGAGTGAACTTCTCGAAGCCATAGCCCCAGCCGTACTGGTCGTCAGCATAGTAGATGTCGAACATGAACGAGCCAGTTTCGGCATCATAGTAGCCTGGATCGAAATCTTCACCCATTGCTGTCAAATCTACAGCCCAAACTTCACCATAGCCAAAGTCTGCACCAGTGAACTGCTCTTCGAAGTTGATCACGTTGTTCTCCTGATCCCAAGAGAATACGAATTCAACATCAGCCCAGAGGTGGCTAACCTTCCAGAGCTTACTATCCTGGTCACACTGCGAGAGCACAAGACCCTCGTCGTATGCAGGAGACTCTTCCTCTGTCTTTTCGTCATAGTTGCAGAATGCGCTGAGAGAGTACTCCCAAGTGCCGAGATAAAGCGGAGTCCAAGTAAGCTCAACAGCAGCACCTGGAGCAACATACTTGATCTGGTCGTAGCCATACTTCTGTGACTCGCCTTCCTCGTCGAACGAAACTACATAAACAGTGTAAGTGCCAGTTTCTGCATTCTCTGGGAATGGGATATTGTACTTACCGCTTTCTGCAATCTCAATGCCGTTCTCCTCAACGTAAGAAAGACCATCGTTAGAAGCCTTGCCAGCAAAAATGCCTATCTTAGCAGAAGCAACGTCACCGCCAAGTTCAACGTTGACAACAGCGGATTCGCTATTTTCAAGATCAACGAACTTTCCTGTGTACTCAATATCTGCCGAGTAGTCAGTGAGAGTGTAGCCTGGCATTACAATCTGAAGAAGATCTTCATCTTTTGAGGTATCCCATGCGCCTCCGTAATCAGAAAGACCGTAAACAGAAGTGAGAGAGATGTAAGCAGGAGTGCCATCTTCAAAGTAATTCTTGACAAGATTAAGAGATTCTACAGCCTCGTTTCTACCTAATGTGAAAGTATATGGACACATTGGCATGTAGTAACCATAGCCATCTCCATAGTATTCACCAGTATTGCATTCCTCATAAGTAACAAAACCATCGAATGGAGCACTATAAGTCTCTGTTATCTTATCGCCAGCCTTATGGATAGTGAAGTAGAAATAAGGATCGCGAGCACTCCTCTTAGTAATGTCTTTGTAAGGATCAACTACACGATACTGATTTGGCTTAATCTGATTCTGTTCAATCTTGACATCTGCGAACATGCCTTCCCACATGTAGTTGTCACAGAACTGACCCCAGCCAATGCTGACCCAAGGCTCTGCCTGACCAACAAGGACAGTGACATCTGACTTACCATAAGGAGTAACATACTCCTGAGCGTCGATAGCCACAGTGATAGTGTCATACTTACCAGGCTCAACCTTCTCAGGGTCGTAGGTGATAGCAATCTTAGCCACATTCTCGCCAGCAGCGAACTCAGCGCTTGTAGCAGGCTTGATGTCAGCAGAAGTAGAAGTCACCTTCAAAGGTACGTTGATAGCATCTGTAGTCTTAACACGGTTGAGGTTGATGTAAGCAACCTTCTCCTCAGTGGAGAGCTCAACAGTTTTGCTAAGGTCGGCTGAGAAGTAAACCTCTGAGCCAGCGATAGCTGCAGCCTCAGAATAGTCAGCCTCCTGTTCAGAGCAAGAAGCAAGTCCTGCAACGAGAGGGAGAGCTACGAGTGCAGCAAGAATTTTATTGATAATTTTCATATTGCTTCTTATTTATTTGGTGAGAAAGAGAATCTATTTGGGTGCTTAACAAGCTCTCCATTGAAGTAGCGCTTCATGCCACGTGGCATTGCAAACTTCTCGAAGAGGTTGCTGCGCTTCTTCACGTCAGAGAGAGTGTGCTCGTAGCAGTCAGATGGGTCTGGGCTGTTCCACTTCTCCACGCCCTCGTTGTTTGTACCCTCATTGTTCACAATCACCCAGTTCATCCAAGCAGGACGAGTAGTAGTGTTGAAGAGAGCCTTGGCGCTGAAGTTAGAGCCTTCGTAGAGACGAGTGACAGGGAGGTTGAGACGCTTGTAGTCGAAGTAGTTGATACCTTCGCCCCAGAACTCAATGCGCTTCTGCTTGATGATTTCAGCAATCACGTCTTCCTTGCTCTCCACGCGAGTGTCGTAGTCAGAGTAGCGGTAAGCCGTCATGAAGTCGCGGAGCAAGTTAGCACCCTGAGCTGGGTTAGAGTGAGCTGTTGCTTCAGCCTCGATGAAGTACATCTCCTCGATACGCATGAGAGGAATATCGACAGCAGAGCCGATGTTGTAGTCCTCAGTGTTGCCCTGACCTGGACGGAACTTGAGAGAAGCGTAGTCAGGGTAAGTGTCGAATGTCTCACGGTCGATGAGGATTGGCTCCTTGCCAGCGAGCTTGCTGCCTGCAGGCGCCTTGAACGAGAGCTTGCGGAAGTCCTTGTCGCTGATGCCCTCATAGAAAGCTGCAGCAGCCTTGACGATAGGACCAGCAGAAGCGTAGCCGTAAGTAGTCTCGTTAGAGCACCATGAAGTCCAGTTGATGATACCAGTCTGAACAGCGTCAGACTCCTTCACGAGCGACATGCAGAACATCCATGAGCTAACAGCAGTGTTGAAGCCGTTAGATGTATCGAGCCATTGCTCTTTTGAGAGTGGAGTGTTCTCGCCGAGGTCGATAGCCTTGCGAGCATACTCAGCTGCCTTAGCATAGTACTCAGCAGCTGAGAGAGCAGAAGCAGAAGCATTAGTAGTGTCAGAAGGAACGCCATCGCCTGGAGTACCCTTGAACTCCTCAATGAATGAAGCCTGCCACATGTAAGCGCGAGCCTTGAGACCATACACTACAGCGAGGTGAGGGATTGCCTTCGAATTCTCCTCGATGAGCGGAGTATATTCCTCTGCCTTGTCGAGGTCTGACATGATGAACTCGAACATCTTATAGTGATTAACGCGTGGGTTATTGCGTGCGTCTTCCTCAAGGGTCTGGTCTGTCACGATTGGAACAGTGAGGCCATGCACATTGTTACCGTCAGAGTTGATAGCGTCAGTGCCATCGTTCACAAGGTACTCGTACATACGAGCTGCATCGAGGTAGTTAGTTGCACGGTAAGCATAGCCTGCGCCGAGCATACCCTTCTGGAGGTCAGAAGCTGTCTCCACGTTGATTGCACGAACAATACAGTTAGCAGCAAGAATCTGCTTGTAGAATGTCTGCCAAGGGAGCTGACACAGAGCGTAGTTAGATCCGAGGTAGTAGTTGAACTCCCATGAGTCGTACCAGTCGTAGCCTGACTCTGTCACAACATACTCATCACCCATCACGTCGCGCATGTGCATCATTGTGCCGTTGCCCCAGTCATAGTGGTAATCACTGCTAAGAGCACCATTATAATCAACCATCTTAGCAGGCATAGCCCAGAGGAGCGCCTCTGTTGCTTTTGATGATGCGTTGAGCTGCTCGTCTGTCACGCTGCTTGTTGGGTTTGTCTCGTCAATACAGCTTGTAGCAACGAGAGAAGAAGCAGCGACAGCAGCAGCCATCATATAATTATATATTTTTCTCATTGTTTCTGTCCTTTCTTTTAGAATGTGATTGTAAGACCGCCAGAGATTGCACGGATAGGTGCATAGTAGCTGTTTGTAATTTCACCAGCTATCGACTGACGTGGGTCAAGACCCTGACGCTTAGACCAGATGAACACATTGTCAGCACTTGCATACACACGGAGTGAAGCGATGCCGAGAGCGCGAGTAGCACTCTTAGGGAGTGTGTAGCCAAGGTTGATATTGTTGATGCTGAGGTAAGAAGCATCAATGAGGAAGCGGCTTGAACGTGAAGCAGCATACTCATCACCGTAGCAGAAGCGTGGGATGTTGCTCTCCTGGTTCTCAACGCTCCATGCATTGAGGAGGTCAGCATGGAATGCTGTACCTACAGAAGTGCCACCGTAAGGAACAACCATGTAAGTCATATAGTCTGTGTCGAGAGCCTTGCCACCAACCTGGAATGCGAAGTTGATAGAGAAGTCGAAGTCCTTGTAGCGGAGACTTGTGCCAAAGCCGCCATAAAGGTCTGGAAGTGCAGTGTCGCAGATGTAGTTGTCGGCGTCAGAGTAAGAAGTAGTCTTCACGCGAACATCCTTAGTCACGTAATCGCCATTTTCGCCCTGAATCTTCTGACCGTCCTCGTCAAGCACGTAAACAGTCTTAGTGTCCCACCACATTGACTGACCTGCCAACTTAGGATCGTAGTCAGCGCTGAAGTCTTCTTTGTATGGCTCGCCTACAGCCTTGTCTGCAGCGTCGCCAGCGTAGTTCTTCTCAGTGTAAACACCAGCATACTCTCTCATGTACCAAGAGTAGAGAGGCTTGCCCTCGCCGTAGAAGTAGTTGCCGCTCTGGTAACCACGAGTGCCGTCGAAAGTAGTTGTTGTCTTGCGCTCCTCTGGGAGGTAAGTGACAGTGTTCTTGTATGTAGTGAGGTTCAAGTCAACATTCCAAGAGAAGTCCTTAGTGCGGATGATTGCACCATCGAGTTCAAGTTCAACACCCTTGTTTGTCATATCGCCGATGTTAGCATAGTAGCCAGTGTAGCCGAATGAGCCAGGGAGTGTGAACCATGCGAGCATGTTGGAAGTCTTGCGGTAGAAGAACTCAACTGTACCGCTGAGGCGTGAGCCGAAGAGCTCGAAGTCAACACCAGTGTTGAAGTTGCCTACCTTCTCCCAAGTGATATCCTTATTACCCAATTGAGTTGGCACTGTAGCAACATGGCCAACACCAGTCTTAATAGAGAAAACGTTAGTGTAGCGGTAGTTACCGATAGCGTCGTTACCGTTCTCACCATAAGAAGCCTTGAGCTTCAGCATGTCAACCCACTCAGCGTTGAAGAATGACTCCTTGTTGATGAGCCAAGCTGCGCCTGCGCTCCAGAAGCCACCCCAGCGATTCTCCTTAGCGAAACGTGAAGATGCGTCGCGGCGGTATGAGAAGCTGCCGAAGTAAGTATCGTTGTAGCTATACTGAGCACGACCGAACCAGCCCTCAGTGTTGTAGCGAGTAGTGTATGAAGAGTTAGAGCCGTCAGTCACAGCACCGTCGAGTTCGAGGTTGTCTGGAGAGAACATATTGCTCTTGCCAGCATAGAGGTAGTAGTAGTGGCTGTCGTGGTTCTCGTGACCTACCATCAAGTTGACCTGATGACCACTGAAGTCATGACCCCAGTCGATTGTCTGAACGTAGTTTGTAGAGAGTGAGCGGCCGTGAGACTTGCCAAGGATACCGTTAGAGCTTGCGTATGAGCCGTAGAACGCATTAGTGAGTGTTGTGCTGCGTGACTCATCGAGGCCGAGCGAGTTATTTGTTGTGAACTTGAAATCCTTGAGGAACTTAACCTCTGCGAACAAGTTACCGTTGAATGCGTTGCCCTCGTATGAGTTTACGTCGAGGAGAGCAGAGCCAACAGCGTTGCCGCCTGGGAGGAATGGACGGTTCAAGCCTGCGTTTGATCCGTCACCGTAGTCATATACTGTGTAGCCGTAGGCGTCTGTCATGACGTTGCCATCAGCGTCACGCACGAAGAGTGGGTAGATAGGGGCCATCTGAGTAGCGTAAGCGAAGATGTTGCCTGATGAGTTGCTTGCGCCATCCTCAGCCATGTAGTGAGAATCATAGTGGCTATAAGTCATGTTTGCGCCCACCTTGATCCAGTCCTTCAGCTGGCTGTCAGCCTTCAAGCGAGCAGCAACACGCTGGTAATCAGAGTTTGCTGTGATACCCTCGTTCTTGAGGTAGCCGAGGCTTGCGTAGAAGTTGCCAGCGGCTGTAGCCTGAGTAGCAGTGACTGTGTATTCCTGACGAAGGCCGTTCTTGTAAACCTCGTCCATGTAGTCGTCTGGAGAGATTGTGTAGTCGCCAATCTTGTAGCCAGGAGTTGCGTTAGGATTGAACTTGCCGTTTGTACCAATGAGCTGCTGACCTTCTGGCACAGAGAACGACTGGTACTGGAGACCGTAGCTGCCATTGATGAGGTTAGCGTTAGCCCAGTTGTGAGCATCAATGCCTTCCTTGCCATTCTCAAGAGCGTAGTACTTCAATGAGTTGTAGTACATTTCGTAGTACTGGCGTGGGTCGTTCATTGTCTTGTAGCGACGGAGTGAGCGGCTGTTCGAGCCCCACTTTGCGTCAACTGTAATCTTAGCAGCTTCACCCATCTGTGCCTTCTTTGTTGTAATCATGATCACACCGTTAGCACCGCGTGCACCGTAGAGAGCGTTGGAAGCAGCATCCTTGAGCACAGTCATGCTTGCGATGTCGGAAGGGTTGATAGTGTTCATGTCGCCATCGTATGGAGCACCATCCATGATGATGAGTGGAGAGTTGCCTGCGTTGATAGAGCTGATACCACGGATGCGGATTGTAGGTGAAGAGTAGCCAGGCTGACCTGTAGCATTGTACATCTGCACACCTGCAACCTTACCATTGATAGCGTCGAGTACGTTATCCTTCTGAGTCTCAGCAATCATCTCTGAGCCTACCACCTTGGCTGAACCAGTGAATGACTCCTTTGTAGCAGTACCGTAAGCAACGACAATCTGCTCGTTGAGTGCCTTTGCATCAGAATCAAGATAAATCTTGAGTGAAGGCTTGATAGCAACATCCTTACTCTTCATACCGATGTATGACACAGTAAGAACCTTTGCGGAACTTGGCACGTTGTTGATTGTGAACTTACCGTTGATGTCGGTAGCAGCACCGATAGCGGTACCTTTCACAAGAACAGATGCGCCAACTACTGGTTCGCCTGTCTCGCTTTCAATGACTGCACCAGTCACCTTCTGCTGAGCGAACGCCAAGCTAACTGCACAAAGGCAGATAACAAGGAACGACAATAATCTTTTTCCCATTCTTTTTGTGTTAAAAATTAGTTAATACTATTATATTAATTCAGTTTATACTATGTATAATATAAATAATGTGTGCTATACCATATAATGAATGTGTGCGTACGTATAAATACGTAAAGAGACTTCATCGCTACTCTGTAATGGAGCGACAAAGTACTGTGATTTTTGTTATTTTATTGTTTTCGGGTGCAAATTTAAGAATTATTTACATATTTAGCAAGCAATCGTAAGGCATTTTAGCATTTTGACACGGATTTTCACCGCTTCACATCTCATTATGACACCAAAAAACACTGATTTGTGTACAAATTATTGCCGTAGGCTAAATAAGAAAACAAAAGAAAATACTGAAAACAAAAGAAAACACAGTGTATTGTATTGCACAAACACACTACGGCGCGAGCCGCTAAGACGGTTGGCTGCTTACCGCTAAGACTGCTGGTTGTTTGTCGCCAATAAGGGCGAAAGTGTTGTGGTCCACACCACCTCGGCGGTGTGGACCACAACGGTCAGGCGGTGTGGACCACACCACATTTGCGTTGCTGAGTGCAAGGCTGTTGAGGGGCAAGGCAACAGCCTGAGATGCTGTGCTTGTTTTCTATCTATTTTCTTGCAAGATTCGCATATTTGTCGTAACTTTGCAAAAAACTTTACAGAATGAGTGAAAAGATACTATACAAGGACAGAATCGAGGACATCGTGATAAAGCAGAAGATGTATCGCGATCCGGATTTCTCCGCAGGCAAATTAGCGGAGATGCTTGGCGTGCCCAACTACAAGTTGTCGAGGATAATGCAGGCAGAATTTGGGATGTCGTACGCCGACTTGGTATTAGCACGCAGAGTGGAGGAGGCAAAGCGACTGCTGCAAGACGGGAGGTACTCGCCATACACGGTGGATGACATTGGAGTGATGGTGGGGTTCAAGAACAGGCAGTCGTTTTTCGATGCATTCAAGAAGTATGGGGGGATGACGCCTGAGACGTGGAGAAAAATCCCCCTGTCCCCCGAAGGGGGTAGCCATCCGGCGACAAGACCCTCTTCCCGCACCCTCTCCCTTGAAAGGCGGGGGTGACTGATGATACAGCAATTTGATTAACAATATTGACACGCACCCCGAATGGTGTCCCGCCCTTTTATGGGGAGGTTAGGAGGGGTCTTAACTATGAAATATTTAAAGACAATGGCAATGACAGCATTGATGATGGCTGGCTCGGTGGGTGCTGAGGCTCAGCAGATTGACAATTTTGAGTATAGCAACGAGCGATTTGCAGATTTGCAGATGCTCAGGTATAAGGTGGAGGGATTTGATGAACTCTCGCTGAAGCAGAAGACGCTTATATTCCATTTGCAGGAGGCTGCGCTCTGGGGCAGAGACATACTGTGGGATCAGAACGGAATATACAACTTGGAGATTCGCTCTATATTGGAGAAGCTGTACAAGGAGTATAAGGGCGATAAGAGTGCGAAGGACTGGAAGGAGTTTGAGGTGTATCTGAAGCGAGTATGGTTCAGCAATGGCATTCATCATCACTATGCTTGCGATAAGTTTGAGCCCGGATTCAGCAAGGAGTGGTTCAAGAAGAACACAAAGTGCTCTGACAAGATCATCGACGTGATGTTCAACCCTGACGTGATGCAGAAGCGCGTGAATCTGGCTGAAGGACAAGACCTTGTGAAGACATCGGCATCGAACTACTATCAGAATGTGACTCAGGCTGAGGCTGAGGAGTTTTATGCTAAGCAGAAGGCAGAGGGCGACTCTCTGCATCCTGTGATGTATGGCATGAATTCTACTCTGGTGAAGAAGGATGGCAAGATATTTGAGGAGCACTGGACAACCAAGGGCAAGTATGGTGCTGCATTGACAAAGATTGTGGAGAACCTGAAGAAGGCACGTCCTTTTGCAGAGGATGAGCAACAGGGCAAGGTGATAGACAAGCTCATTGAGTATTACGAGACTGGCAGCCTGAAATCTTTCGATGAATATAGCATCCTTTGGGTGAATAACACAGAGCCTGTTGTGGATTTCGTGAATGGATTCATAGAGTGCTACGGCGATCCGCTTGGGTTGAAGAGTTCGTGGGAGAGCATCGTGAACTTCAAGGACTTGGAGGCAACGAAGCGTACAGAGATGCTGAGCAAGAATGCGCAGTGGTTTGAGGATCATAGCCCTGTGGCACCAGAGTTCAAGAAGGAGAAGGTGAAGGGCATCAGCGCCAAGGTGATCAAGGCTGCTATTCTTGCAGGCGACCTCTACCCTTCTACTGCTATTGGCATCAATTTGCCTAACAGCGACTGGGTTCGTGCTGAGCATGGCAGCAAGTCGGTGACTATTGGCAACTTGACTGATGCATACAATAAGGCTGCTAAGGGCAGCGGCATGCTGCAAGAGTTTGCATACGGCAAGGAGGAGCAAGAGATTGTGGAGAAGTATGGCGACTGGACAGATGACTTGCACACCGACCTTCACGAGTGCCTTGGTCATGGAAGCGGCAAGCTGCTTGAGGGCGTAGATGGCGATTCGCTCAAGGCATACGGCAGCACTATAGAAGAGGCGCGTGCCGATTTGTTTGCGCTCTACTATCTTGCTGACCCTAAGTTGGTTGAGCTTGGGCTTCTTCCTAATGGAGAGGCATATAAGGCAAGTTATATTGCTCAGATGCAGAACGGTTTGCTCACTCAGCTTGTGCGCATTAACCTTGGCAATAATATAGAGGAGGCTCACATGCGCAACCGTGCACTCATTGCTCGCTGGGCATTGGAGCATGGAAAGAAGGATAATGTGATGGAGCTTGTGAAGAGAGATGGAAAGACGTATGTGAAGATCAATGACTATGAGAAGCTTCGTGGATTGTTTGGAGAGTTGCTGGCTGAGATTCAGAGAGTGAAGAGCACAGGTGACTATGAGGGTGCCAAGAGCTTGGTTGAGACATACGGTGTGAAGATAGACCGTAAGCTTCATGAGGAGATACTTGGTCGTTATGCGAAGCTGAACATCGCTCCTTATAAGGGTTTCATCAATCCGGTGTATGAGGTGGTGAAGGATAGCAAGGGCAACATCACGGATGTGAAGATCAGCTATAATGAGGGTTATGCGGAGCAGATGTTGAGGTATAGCAAGGAATATTCAGACCTTCCCCCTGCCCCTTCCTTTTAGGACGGGGAGTAGAATGATTTGACACTTAGATGACAAAATAACAACTTGCACGATTTTGTGATTTCAATGAGTATAGAAAAAAACACATACGAACACGCCATTAGTGAGCTATTCACTCCCCGTCCTGAAAGGAAGGGGCAGGGGGAAGGTCCGAAAGGTATTCTATTAGACATAAAGAAAGAGCTGCGTGCCAACATGAACGGAGTGGCATCGGCAGCAATGAGGCAAACTGAAGACTACCGCGTGAACTGGGGCATCGAACTGCCAAGAGTCAGGATGATAGCAGACGAGTTTGAGCCAAGCAGAGAAGTGGCCCAAGCACTATGGAATGAGAATGTGCGCGAGTGCAAGATTCTGGCTTGCATGCTTATGCCTGCCGAGGACTTTGTGGAGGAAATCTGCGACATCTGGGTGGAAAGCATCAGGACAGTGGAGATAGCACAGATGTTCTGCATGTACCTCGTGGCAAGACTGCCATACGCAAGCAACAAGGCTTTTCAATGGATGGCGAGCGAGAGCGAGATGCTGCAAAACTGCGGCTATCTGACGCTGTGCCACTTGATGAGGAAATATGAGCTTTCGGAGAGTTCTGAGGCTGAGTTTCTGGATCAGGCGAGTGCTGCGCTCTCGAACAAATATGCTATCAAAGCATTGCAGATTTATGCTTCTCTGAGCGAAGATAACGAGAGGAAAGTCAAAAAAATCGCTGATTATTTGTAAGACACACATAAAAGCACTACATTTGTAGCGAGAATAAATATTGTGCAATGAAACGTAACACTACAGAACTCAAGAATGGCACTCCTGCCGACATTCTCACAAGCTATATGCAAGAGCAACAGATGAGGAAGACGCCTGAGAGGTATGCGATTCTGGAGGTAGTGATGGGCATGGAGGGTCACAACAGCGCCGACCAGATTCTGGCAATGATGCCAAAGGATTTCCATGTGAGCAGGGGTAGCATATACAACACGCTGCATTTGCTTGTGGAGTGCGGATTGGTGTATACTCACCAGATTGACGGCCTCACTCTGTATGAGAAGGCGTTCGGCTGTGAGCCGCATCACCACTATATCTGCACGGGATGCAACAGGATTTGGGACGTGTATGATCAGCACATTGAGCAGGTGGCTTCGCAGGTGAGAACGCCGAAGTTCAAGAAGATTCGATGCTCGGCGTACATATACGGATTGTGCAATGTATGCATGGCTAAGCTCTCACGCATGAGGAAGAGGATGGAGAAGGAAAGGCTGGCTAATATGACGAGGGAGGAAATCAGATTCGCCCGCATAGATGAGGAACTGGCAAAGGCGGCGGAATGGTTTAAGTGAGTTAAAAGTTAAGAGTTAATATTGAGACTTGGAGCTTGCGAACTTGGATGCTACAAAATAAAACAGAATAAAACTTAAAAATTTAACAATATATGAAAGTAGATGTTCTTTTGGGTCTCCAATGGGGAGACGAAGGTAAGGGCAAGGTGGTTGACGTGCTCACACCTCGCTATGACGTTATTGCTCGTTTCCAAGGAGGTCCTAACGCTGGACACACACTCGAATTTGAAGGGCAGAAGTATGTGCTTCGCTCAATTCCATCGGGTATTTTCCAGGGTGACAAGGTAAACATTATCGGCAACGGCGTGGTGCTCGCACCAGACCTCTTCATGGACGAAGCTAAGGATTTGGAAAAGAGCGGACACGAACTCAAGAGCCGTCTCCACATATCTAAGAAGGCTCACCTCATCATGCCTACTCACCGTCTGCTCGACGCAGCTCAGGAGGCAGCAAAGGGCAAGAACAAGGTTGGCACAACAGGCAAGGGCATCGGCCCTACATACAGCGACAAGACAAGCCGCAACGGTCTTCGTGTAGGCGACATCCTCGATAACTTCGAAGAGAAGTATGCTGCACACAAGGCTCGCCACGAGCAGATGCTCAAGGATCTCAACTATACTGACTACGACATCACAGAAGTAGAGAAGCACTGGATGGAAGGTATCGAGTATCTCCGTCAGTTCCCACTCGTTGATTCAGAGCATGAGATCAACAATATCCTCAAGAGCGGCAAGTCTGTTCTCTGCGAGGGCGCTCAGGGCACTATGCTCGACATCGACTTCGGTTCATATCCATTTGTAACTTCTTCAAACACAATATGTGCTGGTGCATGCATCGGCCTCGGCATTGGTCCTAACAAGATTGGCGATGTGTTTGGCATCATCAAGGCATACTGCACACGTGTAGGTGCTGGTCCATTCCCTACAGAGCTCTTCGACGAAACAGGTGCTAAGATTCGTGCTATCGGTCACGAATATGGTGCTGTGACTGGTCGTGAGCGTCGCTGCGGCTGGATTGATCTCGTAGCTCTCCGCTATGCTATCATGGTGAGCGGCGTGACTAAGCTCATCATGATGAAGAGCGACGTTCTCGATGACTTCGAGACAATCAAGGCTTGTACTGCCTACAAGCTCAACGACGGCACAATCACTCGCGACTTCCCATACGATATCAGCGACGGTCTCATCGAGCCTGTGTATGAGGAGATTCCTGGATGGAACTGCGACCTCACAAAGATCACAAGCGAGGCTGAGTTCCCTAAGGCATTCAACGATTACATCGCATTCCTGGAGAAGGAGCTTGAGACTCCTATCACAATCGTGAGCGTTGGTCCTGACCGCGCACAGACTATTGAGCGATAAACAACATAGACAGAAAAAAAAGCCGCCCAGCTCGTGATTGAGTTGGGCGGCTTTGATTTTATGCTTAATCTTATGCTTAATGCCAAGAAGTATTGGTGTCAATCTGATAGCGATATATGCGTGCAAGTTTCATGTCGAATATCAATGCAGAATAGCCTTCGAGCTTTGAGTTGCTTGAGCTTGTCTCTTCACCATATCCGAGGTAGTAAGGAATCACGACTTTCCAGCTGTCGCCTTCCACCATGTGCATTAAGGCTGTGGTGAAGCCTGGAACTACGCTCTTCACTCCAAATGCGCTTGGCACGTCGGTTGCCTCGTTGAGGGTGTAGCTTGTGTAGCTCTTGTCGAAGATGTAGCCCTGAGGATAGTCTGTGGTTGGAATGAGACGACCAAGGTAGTGCACTCGCACAGAGTCACTGTACAACGGCTTGAGCGTGCCAGAGCCACTTTCCATCTTCTTCACATATATATAATGGTTGTTGTTGGGATTAAGCGACTCCACCGAGTCGTTGAGGTGGAATGCTAAAATCTTTGACCACCCATCTCTGCCAGAGTTTGCCATGCTGGCAATGGAATCGACGTAGTGCTGGTTGCGCTCTTTCCAATTATCGTGCTCGCCGACCTCTTCCGTCTCGCTGCAAGAGCAAAACGCAAAGAGGAGTGCGAGTAGTGATAATATGTGTAATGAACTTTTCTTCATTGAGTTATTACTTGAGGTTCTTCAAGAGGCTTGAGATAGTCACCTGATCCTCAATGATGCCGCGGAGGTCGCTGATGTTCACGCGCTTCTGCTCCATTGTGTCGCGGTAGCGGAGTGTGACAGTGTTATCCTCAAGAGTCTGGTTGTCAACAGTGACGCAGAATGGAGTACCGATTGCGTCCTGACGACGATAGCGCTTGCCAATCTGATCCTTCTCTTCGTACTGGCAGTTGAAGTGGAACTTGAGGTCGTCGATGATCTCACGAGCCTTCTCTGGCAGACCATCCTTCTTTGTGAGTGGGAACACAGCGAGCTTGACAGGAGCAAGTGCTGCAGGCAAGTGCATCACTGTACGTGTCTGACCGCCTTCAAGCTGCTCTTCCTCATAGCTGTGGCAGATGATAGAGAGGAACATACGGTCAACACCGATTGATGTCTCGATGACGTATGGAGTGTAGCTCTTGTTCTCTTCTGGATCGAAATACTCAATCTTCTTGCCTGAGTACTTAGCGTGCTGGCTGAGGTCGAAGTTTGTGCGAGAGTGAATGCCCTCAACCTCCTTGAAACCGAATGGCATGTGGAACTCAACGTCAGTAGCTGCGTTAGCGTAGTGAGCAAGCTTGTCGTGATCGTGGAAACGATAGTTCTCAGCACCGAAACCGAGTGCCTGATGCCAAGCCATGCGGCGCTTCTTCCATTCGTCAAACCACTGGAGCTCTGTGCCTGGCTTTACGAAGAACTGCATCTCCATCTGCTCGAACTCGCGCATGCGGAAGATGAACTGGCGAGCTACGATTTCGTTTCGGAAAGCCTTGCCTATCTGAGCGATGCCGAATGGAATCTTCATGCGACCTGTCTTCTGCACGTTGAGATAGTTAACGAAGATACCCTGAGCTGTCTCTGGACGGAGGTAGATTGTGCTTGCGCCTTCTGCTGCTGCACCCATCTCTGTCTTGAACATAAGATTGAACTGACGAACGTCAGTCCAGTTGCGAGTGCCTGAGATTGGACAAACAATCTCCTCATCAAGGATGATTTGCTTCATGCCATCGAGGTCGATGCCGCCTTCTGCGTTCATCACATCCTGATAGCGCTTGTGGAGTGCGTCACGCTTCTCAAGAAGCTCGAGCACCTTTGGAGATGTAGCACGGTACTGTGCCTCGTCGAAGTTCTCCTTGAAACGCTTCTTTGCCTTCTCCACTTCCTTCTCTACCTTGTCCTCATACTTGGCAATCTGATCCTCGATAAGGACGTCAGCACGTTAGCGCTTCTTTGAGTCGCGGTTGTCGATAAGTGGGTCATTGAATGCATCTACGTGACCAGATGCCTTCCAGATTGTTGGGTGCATGAAGATAGCAGAGTCCAAACCTACGATGTTCTCATGAAGGAGGACCATATACTGCCACCAGTACTGCTTGATATTGTTCTTCAACTCTACACCGTTCTGACCGTAGTCATACACGGCACCGAGTCCGTCATAGATCTCAGATGATGGGAATACGAAGCCGTACTCCTTGCAGTGACTAATCACTTTCTTGAAAATGTCTTCTTGCTGTGCCATTATTATTTATATGTTTTTGTTATCGTTAGTACATATTTCAATGCAAAGTTACCACTTTTCTCGCTAAAAAGCAGTACCTTTGCCTTTAAAATAACTAAAAAGGCATGAAAATGGCGTATAAAGACTATACAAATGAGGCAGTTGAACTGCTTAAAGAGCTAATTGCAATTCCAAGCGTGAGTCGCGATGAGGCAAAAGCTGCTGATGCCTTGGAGAGATACATAATCTCAAAAGGCTTGACTATCAATCGTCACGGAAACAACATCTGGAGCGTATGCCCATCTTTCTCAGACACAAAACCAACAATATTGCTCAATGCTCACATTGACACCGTGAAACCTGTTGCGGGATGGCAGCATGACCCATTCACGCCTACGCTCGAAGGCGACACGCTATACGGATTGGGCAGCAACGACTGCGGCGGAGGACTCATGGCTTTACTCCAGGTCTTCATCCTTCTTCATGACAAGGATAATGCTTTCAACCTTGTGTATCTCGCCTCTTGCGAGGAAGAGGTGTCGGGCAAGAATGGCATTGAATCTGTCCTTCCCCTTCTCCCCCACATTGATTTCGCCATAGTGGGCGAGCCAACTGCTATGCAACCTGCTATAGCGGAGAAAGGACTAATGGTCATCGATGCCACAGCGCACGGCAAGGCTGGTCATGCGGCTCGAAACGAAGGCGACAATGCTATCTATCACGCCATCAAAGACATACAATGGCTATCTGAATGGCAGTTCCCAAAGCAGACAGAGCTCCTCGGGCCCGTGAAAAACACGGTCACTATAGTTAATGCTGGCACACAGCACAACGTCATACCCGACCAATGCACCTTCACCATCGACGTGCGTTCCAACGAGTGCTACACCAATGAAGAAATCTTTGCGTACTTCCAGCAGCATCTCACCTCCGAACTCCACGCTCGCTCCTTCCGTCTCTCCTCTTCCCGCATTGACATCACTCACCCATTCGTCCAAGCCTGCATCCGAAAAGGGCTCACGCCATTCGGATCCCCTACTCTCTCCGACCAAGCCCTCATGCGATTCCCTTCTCTCAAGCTCGGTCCAGGCAACTCCTCACGTTCTCATACTGCAGACGAATATATAAAAATAAGCGAGATAGACCAAGCCATCTCGCTATACATAGATCTTTTACAAAACTTATAAACAAAAAAAGCTACCTCGCGAATTGCTTGGTAGCTTTATTTTTTATGCACGTAGCATATTATTTAACATTGCCAACCTTGATGAGGTACTCTGCAATCTGAACGGCATTGAGAGCTGCGCCTTTCTTGATCTGGTCGCCTGTGAGCCAGAATGTGAGACCATTCTCGTTAGCGAGATCCTTGCGTACACGACCTACGTAAACATCATCCTTACCTGCTGCGAAAAGTGGCATTGGGTAAGGCAGACCTTCCATTGTCTCTGCATTTGCATCAGCATTTGCTTTTGCGCCAACCTTTGCGAGGTCGTCAACGAGAGTCACGCCTTCAGCAGCTGCTATAGCCTTCTTTGCTGCCTCTACATCGATTGGTTCGTCAGTCTCTACCCATACAGCTTCAGAGTGAGCACGAAGTGAAGAGATACGAACGCACATAGCAGAGCACTTAGCATCTGTGTGCATGATCTTCTTTGTCTCGTTGAACATCTTCATCTCTTCCTTAGTGTATCCATTGTCCTGGAACACGTCAATCTGCGGAATCACGTTGTAAGCAAGCTGATATGCGAACTTATTCACTGTTGGGTCACCACCCTCTGCAAGCTGCTTATACTGCTCCTGAAGCTCAGCCATAGCAGCTGCACCAGCACCGGAAGCGCTCTGATAAGAAGCAATATGTATGCGATTGATATGTGAGAGTTTCTCAATTGGCTTGAGAACCACTACCATCATAATTGTTGTACAGTTAGGATTTGCGATGATGCCGCGTGGACGGTTGAGAGCGTCCTCAGCGTTGCACTCAGGCACAACGAGAGGCACATCGTTGTCCATACGGAATGCGCTTGAGTTGTCAATCATCACAGCACCATACTTAGTGATATCCTCAGCAAACTCCTTTGATGTACCTGCACCGGCAGAAGTGAATGCGATATCGACATCTTTGAAATCGTCGCCATGCTGGAGAAGCTTAACCTCAATCTCCTTGCCACGGAATGTATACTTTGTGCCTGCGCTGCGTGTTGAGCCGAAGAGCACGAGTTCGTCAACTGGGAAATTTCTCTCGTCAAGAACACGAAGGAATTCCTGACCTACGGCGCCACTCGCGCCGACAATAGCTACTTTCATCTTGTTGATTATGTTTTAAACAATTTTCTTTTTAATACCATTTTGCCCAGAAACGTAGGCATAGTTTTATCTTTTTACCGAAAAACGCTGCAAAATTACAACTTTTATTCTTAATATTTATGAAATAAGTAAAAAAAGTTCGTACCTTTGCAAAATAAGTTTGTAACTTTTTGTGTTTTTGAGTTTTTATGATGCATAAACAATGCAGGATAGCTCACAAATCAAAAGAACTCAAAAACTTAAAAACATAAGAACTCAAGAACTACCAAAAACAACACCAACACCTTGGACGTAATCACCACATACCTAAACCTGCCCATCACCGATCCGACTTGGATTTTTTTCCTCGTGCTCTGCGTGATCTTGTTTGCTCCTATGATTTTCAGCAAGCTGCACATTCCGCATCTCATCGGAATGATATTGGCAGGTGTGCTCATTGGTGAGAACGGCTTCAACCTGTTGGCTCGCGATGCTTCATTCGAGCTGTTTGGCAAGGTGGGTATCTACTTCATTATGTTCTTGGCAGGTCTGGAGATGGATCTTCAGAACTTGAAGAACAACAGGGTGAAGGGATTCACTTTCGGATTCTTCACAACAATCATTCCTTTCATCTTTGGCTTTGTGGCTGGATATGCGTTTCTCGGCTACAGCATACCTGCTTCACTACTCTTAGCGTGCATCTTAGCTTCGCACACGCTCGTAGCGTATCCTATCGTGGGACGCTACGGTCTTGGCAAGAGTCCTGCAGTGACTATATCCGTCGTTGCCACAATGGGTGCATTGCTGTTTGCCCTGCTGTTCCTTGCTGGCATTTCCGGCACATTCAAGGGCAGTAACGATGTGTGGTTTTGGGTTCTGTTTGTGGTAAAGTTCGCTGTGTACATTGCAGGAATGTTCTTCCTTTTGCCAAAGCTGATACGTGTATTCTTCAGGAAATACAGCGAGCCTGTTATTCAGTTCACCTTCACGCTTGCAGTCGTGTTCCTTGCTGCGGCAACAGCAGAGCTGTGTGGCCTTGAAGGCATACTCGGCGCATTCCTTGCTGGATTGGTTCTCAACAGATTCGTGCCAAACACTTCGCCGCTGATGAACAGGATTGAGTTTGTGGGCAACGCTCTCTTCATTCCCTACTTCTTGATTGGAGTAGGCATGCTCGTGAACATGGAGCCAATGTTTCACGAACTGAAAGCAGTAGCCGTAGTGGGCGTGATGGTGATTGCTGGCACTGTGTCGAAATACATCGCAGCGTTTGTCAGCAGAAAGATATTCAAGATGTCGCACTACGAAGGCGTGATGATGTTCGGCCTCACCGAAGCGCACGCTGCAGGAGCCTTGGCTATGGTGATGGTGGGGGTGAACTTGGAGGTAGCACCAGGCGTGCCATTGATGGACAATGCCGTGCTGGATGGTGTAGTGATGATGATACTGATTTCGTGCATAATCAGTTCGATTGCCACCGACCAAGCAGCTAAGAGACTGAAAATGGAGAGCGACGGCGCGAGCAAGTCAGAGCGCAGAGACAGTACGGCTAAGGATGACGAGAAGATAATGATTCCTGTGAATGAGCCAAGCAACATCGAGACACTGATGTCAACAGCATTCATGATGCGCAACCAGAAACTGAAACGCGGTTTGATCTGCCTTAACATTGTGAATGATGCAGACATGAGCGATAAGGCACAGGCTCATAGCAAGGAGTGCCTGGAACTGGCAACAAAGTATGCAACTGCAGCCGATGTGCCAATCCAGACACAGACACGCCTTGCCGTGAACTTCGTCACAGCTACCATACATGCCCTGCGCGAGAACAATGCCAGCGAGCTGCTCATCGGTTTGCACCGCAAGCGCCATAGCAGCGACTCTTTCCTTGGACAGTTTGCACAGGGACTCATAGATGGCATGTCGCGACAGCTCATCATCGTGAGCATGAACATGCCAGCCAATACCATCAGGAAGATTGTGGTAGCTGTGCCAGAGAAAGCAGAATACGAAAAAGGCTTCTACCGCTGGATTAACCGCATAGCACGCATGGCTGAGGACCTCGGATGCTTGATTGAATTCTATGCCACTGAAGTGACTTGCAACCTCATTATTAAATATATGCGCGAGCGCCACGCAAGCGTGAGGGCTGAATATGAGATTCTTTATTCATGGGCAGATTTCTCCGCACTGCGCCATGAGGTGAAGAGCGACCAGCTTCTGGTGGTGGTGACAGCACGAAGGGGCAGTATATCGTACCAGAAGTCATTTACGAAATTGCCTCAGCAGCTCAGCAAGGAGTTTGCCCACGTCAGCTTGATGCTGATATACCCAGATCAGCAGGAAAAGAACAACGAAGCGAATCTCTTCTCAGATCCTCACCATCAGAGCGATGCGCCTGGAAACACGCTGGTTGGCAAATGGCTGAGCAGATGGATTGGTGAGATGGGGTGATTAAAAGGCCCTCTCCCCTGTCCCTCTCCCTTAAAGGGGGAGGGTGACTGGTGGCACAGTTAGATGGTAGATTTAGATTATACTTTATTTTATAGAGGAATATACATTATTATATAGATATAGATGATAGATGTAAAAAACATAACTAAGTCGTTTGGCACGTTGCAGGTGCTGAAGGGCATTGACCTCCACATCGACAAAGGGGAGGTGGTGAGTATTGTTGGCCCAAGCGGCGCTGGCAAGACTACTCTTTTGCAGATAATGGGTACATTGGACACTGCCGACACTGGCAGCGTGGTGATTGATGGCGTGGATGTGACAAAGCTCAAAGACAAAGAGATTGCTAAGTTCCGCAATCAGCACCTTGGCTTCGTGTTCCAGTTCCATCAGCTGTTGCCTGAGTTCACAGCTATGGAGAATGTGCTGATTCCGGCAATGATTGGCGGTCAGTCAACCAAGCTGGCGAAGGAAAGAGCTAAGGAATTACTCGAATTCCTTGGTTTGGCTGAGCGCGCCAACCATAAGCCATCAGAGCTCTCAGGTGGCGAGAAGCAGCGAGTGGCTGTGGCTCGTGCGCTGATCAACAATCCTGCCATCATCTTTGCCGACGAGCCATCAGGTTCGCTCGATTCGAAGAATAAGGCAGAGCTGCATCAGCTGTTCTTTGATTTGCGCGATAAGTATGGACAGACATTCATCATCGTCACTCATGATGAGGGATTGTCGCAGATAACAGACAGGACTATTCATTTGAAGGATGGAATGATAGTGAACGGGAACGGGAACGATAACGATAACGATAACAATAACGATAACAATAACGAAAACAGAGACGAAAGCATCTCCAATAATACAACAGACGACAATGGGCAAATTGAAATTGGGCAAGAGGAACTTGCTGAAGGTGGTCAGGAGTAAGGACCACGGTATGTATCTGGACGGAGGCGAGATTGGCGATATCCTTTTGCCAAAGCGCTACATTGAGCCTGGCACAAAGGTGGGTGACACAGTCGATGTATTCCTCTATCTCGATCAGGAAGAGCGACTCGTTGCTACCACCGAGCATCCATACATAGAGGTTGGGCAGTTTGCCTACCTCGAATGCAAATGGACTAACCAATATGGCGCCTACCTCGATTGGGGATTGATGAAGGATCTCTTCTGCCCTTTCAAGGAACAGAAGATAAGGATGCAGCGAGGCTATCGCTATCAGGTGTATTGCTACATCGACGACAAGACATACCGCATCGTGTGCAGCAGCAAGATAGAGAAGTTCCAGAAAAGCATTTCGGAGAAAGAGAATGGAAAGGCAAAAGGCGAGAGCCATGAAATGAGAGACGAGAGGCGAGAGTGGCGCGACGCTCCAGCCGACCGCACAGTACTGATTGGCGACTTCTCTGCTCGCCTGTTCACATTCTTAAAGGAAATGCCAGATGGCAAATGCTCAATGCACGACAAGACTCCTGCCGAGGACATTTACGCCACTTTCGGAGTGAGCAAGAAAGTGTTCAAGCAAGCCATTGGCGACCTCTACAAGCGCGAGCTCATCAAGATCAATAATGATGGAATTGAGTTGACTGTGAAGGGTATGACCGAAGGAGAGGAGGACTAATCCTCCTACCTCACCCAAGCTTCAGGGTTCAATCTACTGCTCTCATTTCTCAACTGGAAATGAAGCACATAATTGCCATCTGAGTTCGTGCCGACAGCACCGAGAGTGTCGCGAGTCTTCACTTTCTGTCCCTTGCTCACGCTCACGCTGCTGAGGCCTGAATACACTGAAATATAGGAGCCGTGGCGAAGCATCACGATGTAATAGCCACCATACTGGAACACAGAGCTGACTTGTCCGTCAAACACAGCTCGTGCCTGACAACCCTGCTGACCGCGAATGTCGATGCCCTTATTGTCGAGAGTGACATTGCGAAGACCTGCCACGGAGTAATTGCCATAGTGACCAACCACATTATAACTGCCAGTGATTGGCATGGGCAAGCGTCCCTTGTTGCTTGAGAAGTTGCTCGACAGCTTAGCATCACCGCTTGCATCATTGCTCTTCCAAGCCTCAATCTTGGCACGATTCTCCTTTTCTTCTTTCGCAGCAACCTTCACCTCAGCCTCAGCAGCCTTAGCATCAGCCTTGGCTTTCTCCTCTGCGGCCTTAGCAGCAGCCTTGGCTTCATCCGTCTTGGCAGCCTTGCGAGCCGCAATAGCATCAGCCTCAGCCTTTCGAGCACGCTCGGCAGCAGCCTTTGCCTCTGCCAACCTGCGAGCCTTTTCTCTCGCTTCTGCCTCTGCTTTCTTGCGTGCCTCCTCTGCCTTGCGCTTGCGCTCAGCCTCTGCACGGCGAGCTGCTTCTATCTCGGCTTGCACTATGCGGTCAATCTCTGCATTGAGCGATGCCTCTTTCTTCTGGTATTCCTTTATTTGCTGCTGCACGGTGGCAATATTCTTGTTGAGAAACTCCACCTTCGACTGGCAGCTTGTCTTCAAGTGCAGCAAAGACTTCTTCTTCTCCTCCACTTGTTGCAGACTTGTTTCCTTCTGAGCTTTGGCAGCCAGCAATTCGTTCTGCTTATTGCGAACCTCCTGCTGCTTTTCCTTCAACAGCTCGCCCTGCGCCTTTTGGAAAGTGGAATATTCTTGCATATAGCGAATGCGGCGCATCATCTGCGAGAAGTTGTCGGCAGAGAGAATGAACATCAGCTTACTCTGCACCGATCTCGTTCTGCGCATATACACCACAGCCTTTGCATACCGCTTCTTGCGGATGTCCAAGTCCTTGTGCAGCTTGTCCAACTGTGCATTGAGAGTGTCGATGTTTGCCTCCAAACCAACAATATCATGATTCAAGCTATCGATAGACGACTGATGCTTGCCAATCTGGTTGTCAAGAATCAGCACGCTATCCAAGTTCGACTTCACCGACTTGTTCAACTGAGCCAACTGAGCCTGCGACTGCTGACGCTTCTTCTGCGTTGCAGCCTGCTCATTCTTCAGCTGCGTCTTCTTGTCCACCTTTGCCGGAGCTGTCTTCGTGGTGCTTTTTGACACAGTCGTAGTCTTCCTTGTTGCCGTCGTGTTGCGCTTCTGTGCCGCCAAAGGAAGAACAAGCAATATAGATAATATGATAAGAATCAGTCTTTTCATTTACGGAACAAGGCTCTTGAAGAGTTTTTCTGCATCAGTCTTTGTATATTTGCTCGACACGCTCGTATGAGCATCCCAATTAGAGGAATGCCCCTTGTCAGAAAGCTTCAAGTCAAGTGTCAGTTCTGTCTTGCCAGGAATTGTGTAAGAGAATTTGTTCGATGTCTCTGCCTCATTCCAGAAAAGTTCCTGAATTGTATTGAAGTCAATGTTCCTGCTCTTCGTAGCACTGAATTGGTCATAAGTCGTGCTCACATATCTCTTGTTTACGCGGTCGATGATGAGCATGCTGTCTGGCGACAGCTCCATGCGTCCCACCTCGGTGATGCCGATGATAGGATCGACGAGCGTGAGCTGGATCACGTCATTGTATCGCATGCGCAGCATGCCGCTTGTGGATATGTTCTGGTCGCCGCGAGTCAGGTTCACCTTCACCTTAGCTGTGAAGTTGGTATCCTTTGGTGTCTGAGGCTTGCTCGTAGTCTCACTTGCGCCTGGCTTTGTCACCACCACTGCAGTGGCAGACAGGTTCTGACCATTGTCGTCGCCATCCTTAGCCATCTTCTTCGACGAATGGCAAGATGCCAGCATCATCAGCATTGGCAAGATGTACAATACTATTTTCTTCATTTCTTCTTTGCTTTCTTGTTAATCTGTTCTATATGCATTCTCACATCATCATCATCGGCAAGCTCCTCCGGGCTCATCAGATTCACTGCCTTGTCCATGTATTCTTTCGCTTCGTCATATCGCTTGAGCTGGAAAAGCACCCAAGCATACGTGTCGAGGTAAGTAGGATTGTCTGGCTCGAGTTCGTTAGCCTTCTTGCTCATCTCCTCTGCTCGCAGCAAGTCTTTCTTGTGCAGAGACAGATAGTAGGCATAGTTGTTCAGCACCACAACTTCGTTTGGCTTGTATATCAAGCAGGAGTCGTAGGCAAGGAAAGCCTTGTCGTCCTGTCCCAGCTGATGATATATCTCGCCAATCATTGAATAAGTGTTCACAAGCATATTCGTCTTGTTCTCTCCTGCATTGTCCACCCTGTCCAAGCACATGCGGAATGCCCCCAACGCATCCTCTCTTTCGTCACGCTGCGCATAGCCAACGCCCAAATAATAATAATACAAAGGCTCGCTTGCATTATACTCCACAGCAGGCTTGCACACATCTATTATGCGCTGCAAGTCATTGCCTGCGATAGCATAATGAAGCAATTGCTGGCGTGCCACATCATTCTCAGGATCAATCTCCAGAATCTTATGCAAGAAAGGAAGCACATCCTCCTCTTCCATCATCTTCGTGATCATGTAGCGAACCCTGAGCTCAAGAATCTCCGTTCCCTCCTGCGGCTGTTCCAGCACCTTGTCAAACAAGCTGAGCAGCAATGTGGAATCGCTGTTCTCCTTGCCAAGATTCTCATACACCAATCCTGCCAGCATGCGAGCGCGAGTTGGCTCGTCCAACCCTGGATGAGTGACAAGCTTGGTTAGGTATTGCTGATAGAGCGAGTCAGGTCCTTCCATCTGGTAGTAGTTGGACATAGACAAGAGCATCGTCACGTTCTGCGGATCCTTCTTCTCCACCTCCTTATACACCTTCATAGCCTCCGACTTCTTGTCGGCATCGAGATACAAGTCTCCCATCACCACCTGGTATCTCAGGTCGTTAGGGTACTCCCTTGCCAAAGCCTCCATCTCAGCGAACGCACGCTTCTCGTCGCCCATGCGCAAGAATATCTGGAACTTATTCATCGACAGCTGCTCGCTCTTCCCCTCCTTCACCTCTATCTTGTCCAGCACCTTCACCATGTTGGCATAGTCGCTGTTCTTCTCATACAGGTCAAGCAGCATCATCAGCACATCAGTCTTGTTCGGGAATTGCTGCGCCATATCCTCCACCACCCTCAGCGCCTTGTCGTTGCTGCGGTTCTTGAAATAGAGCATCACGAGACGATCCTTGTACCAATAGTTGTCGGGATACAGTTCACTCGCCTTCTCCAAATACTTGATGGCAAGACTATCCACACGTATGCTTGCATACATATTGGCAAGCTCATACATCACAGCCCCCGACTCAGGCTTCAGCTTCAAGCAATAGTCATACAGGTCAAAGGCACTGTCATAATTCCTTGCCAGCCTCTGACGCACAGCCTCCTGAAAGAGATAGTCAAACTTCTCCTCCTGAGCATTCATGTTCAAGCAGCTGCAGAATGAGAGCACCGCAACCGCCACCATCAAGCACTTTCTGAGTTTATTGACGGTAAACACATTAACAAATAAACTCATATACCTACATTTATTATTTCACCCCGCTATGTCCAAAACCGCCAGCGCCTCTCTCCGTCTCGTCCAGAGTCTCCACCTCCACCAGCACAGGCTGCTCGTGCCTTGCTATCACCATCTGCGCAATGCGCTCGCCATCGTTTATCACGAACGGCTCCTGCGACAGGTTCACCAGAATCACGCACACCTCGCCACGATAGTCAGCATCGATAGTGCCAGGCGAGTTCAGCACCGTCACCCCTTTCTTTATAGCCAGTCCGCTTCTCGGCCTCACCTGCGCTTCATATCCCGCTGGCAGAGCCATATACAGACCAGTTGGCACCAATGCGCGAGCCAGAGGCTCGAGAGTGATGGGCGCATCCAGATTGGCACGCAGATCCATGCCTGCCGACTGCTCTGTGGCAAACGCTGGCAGAGCGTGGTGCGATCTATTTATTACCTTTATTTCCATACCAATATATATATTTTGTGCAAAAATACAACTATTTCACCTTTCCACCAAACAATTGTCCCACAAACTATCACATTACACCCCACTATAGTTTTTTTTAACTTAATAATGAACTTTACTATACTTGCAGGGCTCGAAAGAGAGCGGAACAACGTCATTCCCCCCTCTTTCGAACCCTTTCCCTGCCGTCTTACACAACCACAAAAGTGGTGTGGACCACACCACCTCGGCGGTGTGGTCCACATCGGTCAAGTGGTATGGTCCACACCACTTTCGCTTTTGTGAAAGCAAGTAGAAAACTCTTGTGACTACTTATTCACGTACTTGCTGCCACCTCTTATCACAACACCTTTAGTCTCAGGCGCAACCAACTGCCCCATCAGGTTGTAGGTGTTATCACTTTTCGACACAAGTCTTTTGCCTGTGCAGTCATCTGCCTTCACCTCGCCAACAGAGTCCTCCATGCCACTGCTGAGACGGAACAGCTTAACACCATGGCTTGGTATCTCTACCTTGATTTTGCCCTGCACTTTGCCAAGCTCCTCTTTAGCCCAGATGTCATACACTACAACATTCTCATCTGCCTGATACCCAATCTCCGACAAATCGAACTCACATGACTTATCCACAGGCTCTGATGCTTTCTGCTCGCTGGTGAGTGGGTTCTCTGTGAAAACCATGAATCGAATGCTGGTGGTAGAGTTTGCCTGATTTATACCGCTATCGTCGGCAGCGCCTATTCCCTTGAATCTCACCACATCCAAATCCTCTGGAATAGTGAAGAAGAGAGCTGCATTGGCATCCATTGAGAATCCACGATCGTAAGACTTGCCCATCACCTTCATCTTGCCTCCGTTTGACACATTCTTATTCTCAGTCACCTTATTAAAATATGAACGTGTGTATGTTCTGGTGAGGTATTTGCCTGTGAGAGGCACCTCACTACCATCGCGAAGTACCAACGTTGGCTCTATCCAGTCGGCATGATCGTAGTTGTAATTGTCGCCTCCGTCATCAGCAACAAGCACAAGCGTCTTTGTTCCTTCTGGCAATTCCACATCAGCACTAACAGCATGTCCATCAGTAGTGTATGCAACTGTCTCGCTCTTATACACTGCCTTGCTGTTCACCACCCAGCGAGTATTATCTCTCTGAAACAGTGCCAAATACTTATTGCCAGTTTCGGGATCCGTGCTTGTCCATACCACATGGCCACGATCCTCGTCACACATAACCTGACGAGCATCTACTCCATATTTATGCATTCTATGATACTCTTCGTTTGTGAGCAGCGACAATGTGAACTCATCATTCTTCGTCATCTCGCCACCGAAGAACAAAGGAGAATGGCAGATTCCCCACAAAGTCATCATTGTGTATTGCTCATCCTTTGTCAGCCTTGTCTTTCGTCCATTATCGGCAGCACAATAACCCTTATCTGCCACAGTCATCGATATTCTGCCCAATGGGAGCATGTCGCAATCGGCATAATTGCCCACTTGATGATGCTGCGCCCATTCAGCAGCCTCGTTGAACACAAGATCGACAGCACTCCATGAATCCCAGAGGTCGTCCATCATGCGCCACATGTTCGCATTCTCATGGCAATCATCCACATACTTGTATTGCGTTTTGCCAGGACTCAAAGAAAGCACCATTGGTCTTCCTGTCTGGTCGATTGCCTTGCGTATCATGCGAATCTCATCTGTATAGAAAGGACGGCTGAGGTCATCCACCTTGATGAAATCCACTCCCCACGAGGCATACAGATCCATGATGCTGTTATAGTACAGCTGTCCATACTCATTATTGCGCACAGTCAGGTTGTCCTTTAGCCATGTGCAAGCCGACGTCGTGCTTGCATACACCTTGTTCCAAGGAGTGTCCTCGCTGCCCTTCAGCTTGTACTTCGCATCCTTGCCCACGATATACTTAGGTACACCTCGCATGATGTGGATGCCAAATTTCAGTCCCATCCTATGCAAAGAGTCTGCTATTGCCTTAAAGCCTTCGTTCTTGCCATTCACCATGCAGGAAGGAAAACGGGTAGGAGAAGGAAGGTATCTGCCATACTCATCCATGACACAATCTTGAGTGCCATTCTGATTGTAGTTGCCTCCACCTAAAGAAGGGTGGTTGGCATACCATCTGATGTCTATCACCACATACTCCCATCCATGCTTCACGAGGTCATTGTCAACAAGATACTGTGCATTCTGCATCGTCAGTTGCTCATTTACGCTCGAATAGTAGCAATCCCATGAGTTCCATCCCATAGGCGGAGTCATTGCCCATGTTCTGAATGTTGCCATATCGGTTTGTGCAGTGGCAGTGATGCCCGCAAAGAAAATGGCACATGCAGACACGAATCTGAATAGTTTTGCTTTCATATAGTTGTTGTTATTTTGATTTCGACACAAACTTCCATGTCGCTGGTATTATAACGAAGCGGCACGGAAGTTACATGTTCATAGCAGGTTAATAAGTGTTAACTAAAAGGTTAATACATAATTTTTCTAACTTTACTATCTTTCTTTATGATGTTGATGCCCTTTTGTGGTGCAGCGAGACGAACACCGCTAACAGAGTAGTACTCAACTGCATCGGATGATGTCTCCACATTCACAATCTCAGTTGCTTCTGCGCCAGCAGGCACAGTTTCAGAATCGTATGTCAAACGGAAATTGTCAAGTTTGAACCAGCCCTTTCCAGACTCAAGCAGTGTTCCGTCGTAGCCAATATTGTCGGTGCGGAAACCAATCTTCACATCACCCTTCTCAGCCAAGCCGAAAGTGAGGCTGACAGTGTTGGAATAGTCAGAGCGAGGTGCTTCGCACTGGTAGCCAGCATAAACAAGATGCTTGACCGTTGCATCAGGATTCTGGCTGTCAAGCTCAGCAGAACTGATAGCATCTGCAGGAAGATTCTCGCCATAGTTATCGTCTGAAGAATACATAGCAACATATTCATTAGCAAAGATGCGCTGAGTTGTCAAGCAGTCTCCTGCCCAGTTATACTGGACGAGAACATCGCAAGTCAAAGTGTAAGTGCCAGCAGGAAGACCACTGATAGTCTGCGAAAGCTCCACCTCTGGTATCGTGCCATTCCAGATACCCCAAAGATGATTGCCGTCAGAGTATTGATGATTCACTACGCTTCCATCCTCAAGAGTCACATCTATATCGTCGCCACAGTTGATAGCACACCATGCATTCACGCCTGCCTCATTTATTTCAGCAACGGTTTCACACTTTGTTCCATTGATATACATGTTCCATCCCTTTGGAGTATTAGCCACGCTCGACGACTCACTGCCACCCTGTGCGCTGAGGTCTTCGAATGAAGGGTTCTTGATGTAATAAGTCAAATCATCACCTTCTTTTATCTCATCGCTCTTGATGCATGTCTCAAGAGCCTCGTCAAGCATATCGATTATTGCATATACAGCATCTGCATCCTCGGCAGTTCCGTCAGAGTACGCTGCCTCTGCCTCCATGATAGCATCTGCATAGAGTCCTGCGCCAAGCTTTGAATCATACTCTTCAAGATACTGCTGATGCTTCTGTATTGCATCATTAAGCTTCTTGTAAGCCTGCACGTTCACTTCAACCTCGCTGAATAATGCCTTTGCCCACTTTATGCCCGAAATGATTTCCTCCTGAGAACTGCTCTCTGAAATCTTGCTCTGTCCATCAAGCTCAGCTTCAAGCTTCTCTCTGAGAGTTTCAGGCATAGGCTCACCGCCATAACAGTAGCCTGACAGCACATTAGCATAAGAGTTGTACACAGCAATAGCATCCTCAGCCTTGTAGCCCAAGTTCTTGATTCTAAAGTTATCAGTCTTGAACCATCCATCGCCACCAGCAGGATTAGCCTCAGTACGATTGTTTGCTGCGAAGTTTCCATTTGTACGCACACCGAATGTAAGAGTTCCGTCATAAACGAATGCACGAACAGACACAGGGCGCAACTCAGAGTCAGTGCTGATCACTTCGTTGTCGCCAAATCCATACACTTCCATCTTGTCAAGCTGGTCGAGGTTGTAGTCGTTCTCTGAGCCATAGTAAGTGGAGTTTTGGTTTGCAAAGATGCGCTGAGTTGTCAAACGGCTTCCGTTGCCATTTGATCCTGCCATCAAACCAGCAGAGATTTCGTATGTGCCAGCCTCAAGACCCACTACAGTCTGAGATATTTCGTATTCAGGAATGCTTCCTGCCCAGATGCCAAATCCAACATCGCCTTTCTTTGGCTCACCATTGCAGTCAGCATTCACGCCATGCCAGTTTGGAATGCCAGCAGCCCTAACCTCGTCAGCAGTCTTTACCTGCTTGCCATTGATGTAAACATTCCAGCCATAAGGAGCACCAGCCACGCTGCTTGTCTGATTGCCATTCTGAGCACTCAAATCCTCAAACGACATGTTCTTGCCAAGCGATGTGAGGTTGCCCGATTCCTTGAGATACTGTCTCACAGCCTCTTGCAGTGCCTCAATAGCCTTTTCCACAGACTCAACCTCGGTTTCTGAAGCAAATGCCTGCTTTGCATCCTCGATTGCGGCAGCCAGTACAGCATCGTCCGATTCATTGACAAGCATCGCATTCTCAATCTCATTGTAGAATGCAACCTTCGCATCGATCACCTCATCAAATTTCATCTCTGCAAGCTTGTCCACATCGGATGCGTCATAATACATCTGAGCTATCTTGTCGAATGTAGCAAGAAAACCTTTCTCATAACCATCTACATTGCAATACTTCGAATGATAATTATTGATAATAGACACATATTTCATGTCGGCATAATAGCTTGGGATATTCTCACACTTCACAAAACCCCAATCGAAAGAAGTGGAATCATTTGCTGCAAACAACAAACTGCCATCCCACTCGTTGTCGGTCTGCGAGATGCCGCCAAGACAATCAGGGAACCAAGGACCGCCACAATAAGTGACACAGAAATACTGTCCTCCTGCATTGAGGTGCATTCTCACATCCTTCGTAGGAGTGCTTGACTCACTGTTTTGCGCAGCATTGATAGCAGCCGTATTATTACCCTCGCCTGCGATGAGCTGATAGAAGTTGTCTGCTTTAGCGTCAAGAATCCACTTGGCAGGATTAACTGCATTCACATTCACGTTGGCGCTTCCTTCTGGCAGTGCCATATAGGTCATAGTGCCATCCTCTTCTTGCAAGCCGAACGACCAACTACCGTCATCATTCTTCAGAGCAGTCAAAGCGTAATCTGCATACTGCGACTCTTCCTCTCCCAGGAAATAGAGAGCCCCATCCCAGCTCGTGCGGGAGGTGTACTGATTTTCTGTCTGTGCCTTATTCACTAACACATACTTTTCACCAGAAACAAGCACTTCTGGCTTTACTTTTGGCGACACCTGCGCAAACGTCGAAAGCGCAGTGGCCATCATGGTTGAAATAAGTAATAATTTTCTCATCTTGATAAGGAATTAAAAGATTAGGTTTTAATTGTTTTCCGATGCAAAATTATCACACCTTTTCATCAAATATTCAACTTTTTCGTATCATTATTAGCAACAAATGTAACATTTTACGCTCTCGAGCACTCTGCATTGGCGCATTTCTCGTATATTTGCAAGCGTAATTTACTAAATCTCAGCTAAAGATGATAAAAAATAGAGTTAAGCATCAATTTGGGATATTTCTTCTATTTGTTACATTTGTTCTATCGTATCAAATAGTTTCAGCCCAGAACATGCACATCAAAACCCTTCACACAGACCGTTTTCTGCCTGCTGCCAACCTGAAGCATATCGTTGAGGACAAGGATGGTTTCTTATGGTACGCAACAGATGCTGGATTATGGCGCGACGACGGCTACCGAGTTGATGCATTCCGCAACAGCAATGCCAACCCCTCATTCTGGAAATCCAACAATGTGCTCGACATCGCTTGCGGCGCGGATGGGAAAATATGGGTAGCAACTGATGCTGGCCTTTACTACATAGACAGAGCCGACCACCAGCTGGTGGAGATAAAAGACGAGATACTTGCAAAGGGCGGCATCAGCACAATCTCCGCTGTTGACGATGGTTCGGTGTGGGTATTTGCTGGCAAGAATATATTTCACATCTCTTCCGAAGGCAAAGTGCTGAAAGTGTATAAAGCACAAAACAACGGCGATGGCAGCAAATGCATAAACGCCATATATTGCGACAGCCGCAAAAACCTTTGGATGACAGAATGTCGTGGCGGCATACTCAGATACAATGCCAACACCGACCATTTTGACCGCTGCAAATGGCAAGATGACTGCGAGCCGTATGGCGGCATGTATGAAGATGCTGCCCACGGATGCTTCTGGGTTGCGACTTGGGGACGCGGAATAGTGAAATACGTGCCTATTGGCACAGCCTTCGACGGCGAGATCACCTTTCAGCCATGCACATTCAGCACCGACAACGACAGCAAAGGACTTATCATCTCCATGCAAGGATGTGGCAACACTCTGTGGTGTTCTGCTATGGATGGCTTCTATGCCTACGACATCACAGATGATGGCAGCCTCATCCCCCACTCTCTCGACGGATTCCTTCCTAAGGGCAAGAACATCTTTGCCTCCATCACCAAGGACGCAAGCGGCAACATTCTCGTGGCAAGCTACTCGCCCCGCTCATTCATCATTCATCCACAAGACTACGACATTCAGCGATACACCATTCCTGACATTCTCAAATCCACAGGTATGCAGATGGTTGCCTCTGAAGCGAAGGCTGATAGTGACGGTTTCATCTGGCTATGGCATCTACGCTTCGGTGTCGTGCTGTTCAACCCTGCCACTTGCGACTTCAGCATGGCAAAGAACCTGCTTCGATGGAACCTGAACACGCACATCATCGAGCGCTGCACCAGCAGAGATGGAGTTTGGACAACAGAAGGGAAAGATATCTACCGTCTTTCACATGAGGGCATGACGATTCGAAGCGAGAAGGTTGTAACACTCCCCGACGATCCAATCTGCCTGTACGATGATGGTACTGGCCGCCTATGGATTAGCACATCGAAGGGAATAGATTGTTACGACACTAAAAAGCAAGTATTGAAACATGTGTCCAACTCTGTTGGGTGGGTTAACAAGATGTGCCTTTCTGCCGACAGAAAATCCCTATATTACCTTTCTCAACCCAAAGGACTGAATGTCATAGACATTAAAAGCAAGGCAATAACTCACATTTCTGATTCTTCATTCTCTTCCATCTGCGTCAGTCCTGATGGTGAGCTGTGGGCATCAACAAGCATTGGCAGCGTGTCACATGCAAAAACAGATGGCGCATCAATCCAGATGGAAAAGGAATTGGAGCTGGAAGACTGCGACGCTGTCTTGTCAATATCATTCGACAAGCATGGGCACCTATGGATTCTTACCAATAAGTATGTGCGTGAGCATAACACTGTGCTCAAGAGCGGGCGCACTCTGAGCTGCGACGACCCCAACATCGACTTCGATTTCCTGTCGTTCATGGAATGCGATGGCGACAACATCCTGTTTGGCGGTGCTGGTGGCTTCTGCAGAGTGTCGTCCTACTCACGTCTCGACAAGTCAACCAGTGTCACCGCACCTGTCATTTCGTCATACGTGATAGACGGAAAAAAGACCATAGCTGGCACTTGCACCAAGGAAATCACCATCTGCCACAGCAACATAAACCTTGAGGTGAATTTCAGCACTCTCAACCATATCCACCCAGAGCGAATAGCATACGCCTACTGCCTGCATAGCGAGAGCGAGCAAGCGGAGAAATGGACAGTGCTGCCTGCAGGACAATCTACGGCATACTTCTCTGGTCTGCCCAAGGGCAACTACACTGTCAGCGTGAGAGCCACCGACGAATATGGCAACTGGGGCGATGCTCATGCCGCTATCGCCATCCATCGACTGCCTGCATGGTGGGACACCTGGTGGATGCACACGGCTTATTTCCTCCTCTTCATTGCCATCATTGCCTATGTCCTCCACTTCTATTTCCGCAACGAGATGCAGAAAATGGAGATTCAGAAACTGCTGGCTCTGGCTAAGGAGCTGCGACAGGCGCAGGCAAAGGTGTCTGTGCTGCAGCCTGAGCAAGCACCAGAAGAAAAGGGCGAGAAGACGACAAGGGGCGAGAGCCAGGCGGACATGCTCTTCATCAAGAAGGCTAAGGAAAAGATGGAGGAGAACATGAAGAACGTGAACTACACCACAGAGCTCTTTGCCAGCGACATGTGCATGAGCCGCATGAGTCTCTACCGCCGCATTCAGTCTGTGACAGGGCAGACTCCAACCGAGTTCATGCGCATGATTCGCCTGCATGCCGCTGCCGAACTGCTCAAGTCCGATGACCTCCTGCCTATTTCCGAGGTTGCCAGCCGCACAGGCTTCGCCACGCCCTCGTATTTCACAAAATGCTTCAAAGAGGCTTTTGGCGTTCTGCCGAGTGAGTATAGGGGCAGCTAAATCATCGGCAGGCTCTCGCCGTTTATCTTTCTGTAGAGGTCGAGGGCAAAGACATCGGTCATGCCGCTGACGAAGTCGAGCACAGCGAGGATGCGGGTATAGACATCGGGGCTATCCACTTCGTACTGCGAGGAGACGCGGTCGAGCAGGAGCTTGGAGTATGCTTGGTCGGGATTCATGGCTGCGTTGCAGAAGAGATCGATGAGGGTGCGTATGATCTTGTAGCCTGCAAGCTCGATGTTGACCACCTCTCGGCTGTGGTATATGCGGCTGTAGGCAACTTCCACGCATCGACTGTAGGCTTGCTTCACCTGTGGCGAGGCATTGTCGATGAGTGAGCCTTCGAAGGTGCCGTTGAGTATCGCCTGCTCGTTGTCCACAAACACCTTCACGCATTCTCTTTCCATGGTGCCTATGGCGCAGGAGCGGAAGAAGACCACTCGCTCGTTTTCGTCATCCACATCGTTGGCACGTTCCATGATGTGCTGTCGGCTCTGCTCGTTCACAAAGCCAAGCATCAGGTCGCGGGTTTCGTCGTAGGAGAGAATCTTGAGCTTGTGCGCATCTTCTATATCCATGATTTCGTAGCAGATGTCGTCGGCTGCCTCAACGAGATAGACAAGGGGATGGCGGCCTGTCAGCCCAAGCTCTGCGGCTATGCGCTCGTAGGTGGCTTGCTCGGGCAGGAAGTAGCCAAACTTCTGCTTGGTTGCCTTCGACGATGGGAAGGGATATTTCACAATGCTGGCGAGGGTGGAATAGGTGAGCACGAAGCCGCCGCGCCGGCGCCCCTTGAACTGATGTGCAAGGAGACGGAAGGCGTTGGCATTGCCATCGAAGTGAACAAGGTCGCTCCATTGCTCAGGGGTGAGGTGCTGCTTGTATTGCTGCCCTGCCCCTTCGCTGAAGAATGTGGCTATGGCTTTCTCGCCGCTGTGGCCAAAGGGTGGGTTGCCCATGTCGTGCGCCAGACATGCTGCGCTGACTATGCTGCCTATCTCGTCGATCTGCGTGTCCTTGAGCTCTGGGTGCACGGCCAAGAGGCGTCGGCTCACGTCGTTGCCAAGGCTGCGCCCCACGCTTGCCACTTCGAGCGAATGGGTGAGGCGGTTATGCACGAAGATGCTTCCCGGCAAGGGAAACACCTGCGTTTTGTTTTGCAGGCGACGGAAGGGGGCAGAGAAGATGAGGCGGTCGTAGTCTCTGTTGAACTCTGTCCTGTCATCCTTCTGCTTCAGGTGCAGCTCTTCTTGCCCTAAGCGTTTATTTGATATGAGTTGTTGCCAATTCACAAGGAAGAAAATGAATAGTGAATAATACAGGTTAATACTCAAACTTGCTTCCGCCCAAAAACTCTCTTAATAATGAATAAGGTGGGAGAAGGTCAACGTCCATTTCGTGGAAATCTTCCAGCACGGTGATGAGGCGCTGTGCCTCGGCATATTCAGGCTCGTCCTCACGCACATTATATAATAAAGGAAGAGCATGCACCTTCAGCAGAGCAAGCTCGTACTGGAATGCGCTGTTGAAGTTCACGTCGGCATTCTCCTGGAATGGCACAATCCATTTCTCCTCGCCACGGCGCACGGATGGCCAGCGCGCGATGGTTGCCTGCGCTGTGGCATTGCGATACTTCGAGTCGCGCACGATGCGGCGCACAAGGCGGTTGTCGGTGGTTGGGAAGTAAGAGCCGTCGGGCTGCTTGCACACGGTGAGGGCAGAAATGTATATGCGGTAGATGCTCTCGTCTGGTATGCTGCCTGTGAGTATCGGGTTCAAGCCATGTATGCCCTCGATGATGAGCACCGTGTCGGGAGTGAGTCGGAGATGGTTTCCGCTCATCACGCTCATGCCTGTAGGGAAATCGTAGCGTGGCAATTCCACTTCCTCGCCTGCCAGGAGCTGAGTTATCTGCGACTGGAAGAGGTCGATGTCTTCTGCATAGATCGACTCATAGTCGTATTCTCCGTTTTCGTCCAGCGGAGTGCGGTCGCGGCTCACGAAGTAGTCGTCGAGCGAGATTGCCTGCGGCACCTTGCCGTATGCCTCCAATGCCTTGCCCAATTTCTTGCTGAAAGTCGTCTTGCCGCTCGACGATGGCCCTGCCACGAGCACCACCTTCAAGTTCTGGCGAGCGATAATCTGCTTTGCATAGACATCAATCGCTCCCTCCTGCAGGAATTCGAGCACGTCAATCATCATCTCCGAATATCCCGCCTCTATCATGCGGTTCATCGTGCCGATGGAATACTCCAGGCATGGGAGACGCTTTGACAGCAAGTCTTTAGCATCAAGCTTGCTTATGATAAAATTAATAGTGTCTTCAAGCGTTTTTCCGTGCATTTCTGATTTTATTTGCTCAGAAATGTGCAAAAAAACCTCATTGACTTCAAACTTTTCCGAACTTTTATTACTTTTGCATTCGATTAGTGCTGATGATGTATCCATGGTCGTCAAATTCTTTAGTTTTTTGTTTTCGGCCATAAAATTACGACTTTTTATTGATACAAAACGACTTTAAACCAATAAAATCATCCTTCAATGCAAGAATTAACACAAATTTTGGTTCTCATTGGCTCAGTTGCCATGCTTATGTATGGTATGAAGGTTATGAGTGAAGGTTTGCAGAAAATGGCAGGCAGCAAGCTTCGCAACGTTCTCGGCACGATGACAACCAACCGATTCACTGGTCTCCTGACCGGTGCGTTCATCACCACATCCATCCAGTCGTCCACAGCCACCACGGTCATGACCGTGAGTTTCGTAAGCGCAGGACTCCTCACTCTGGCACAAGCCATCTCCGTCATCATGGGTGCCAACATCGGCACGACAGCCACAGCTTGGATCATGGTGCTCGGCGGCTCATCGTTCGACATGCGACTGGTGGTCTATGCGGCTATCGTGTTCTCTATCATCCTTATCTACACAAAGAAAAACACCAACCTCGGCGAATTCATCATCGGTTTGGCATTCATGCTCTTGGGTCTCACCACATTGAAGACAAATGCCAACGACATGCACCTCGACGAGATACCAGCCATCAGCAACTTCTTTGCTGAGATCAGCGGCTGGGGCTATGGCTCATACTTCCTCTTCCTCATCATTGGCGGCTTGCTCACATGCGCCGTGCAGAGCTCTGCAGCCATCATGGCAATCACCATGACGCTCTGCTCCACAGGCGTGCTGCCTATCGACATGGGCATAGCACTCGTGATGGGCGAAAACATCGGTACAACCGTCACTTCCAACATCGTCGCACTCTCTGCCAGCACGCAGGCACGCCGAGCAGCTATGGCTCACTTGGTGTTCAACCTCTTCGGCGTCATCTGGGTGCTCTGCATCTTCCCATACTTCGTCGAGTTCATCTGCTCACTCTGGAACATCGACTTCACACCAGGTGAGGTTGGCGCTGGCGTGGACAAGGAAAAGCTCAACGCTGTTCTCGCCACATTCCACACTGGATTCAACGTGTGCAACGTGCTCATCCTCATCTGGCTCATCAAGCCAATGGAGAGACTCGTATGCATCCTCATCAAGCAGAAGGAAGGCGTATCTGCAGAGGAGGAAGAGAGCCGTCTCAAGTTCATCGGAGGTGGCATCCTCTCCACTGCCGAGCTCTCTATCCTTGAGGCAAAGAAGGAAATCAACGTATTCGTGCAGCGTTGTGTGAGAATGTACGGCATGGCACAGCAGCTGCTCCATGTGGAGAAGGGCGAGGAATTCAACAAGCTCTACTCTCGCATCGAGAAGTACGAAAGCATCACCGACAATATGGAACTCGAAATCTGCGACTACCTCACCAAGGTGAGCGAAGGCAGGCTTTCTGCCGAATCAAAGGTGGAGATTCAGCACATGATGCGCATTTGCGACGAACTCGAGTCTATCGGCGACAGCATCTACAACCTTGCACGCACCATGAACCGCAAGCGTCAGAATGCCTCAGAGGAGTTCACAGCCAAGCAGCTTGAGCACATCCACAACATGATGCAGCTCGACGAGGAGGCACTCAGCCAGATGGCAGTAGTGATCGAGCATGGCGAGCACCGCTTCGTCGATCTCAACAAGAACTACAACATCGAGCATGAGATCAACAACTACCGCACTCAGCTCAAGAATCAGAACATCGTCGATATCAGCAACAAGCTCTACGACTATCAGACAGGCGTCTTCTACATGGACCTCATCTCCGAGTGCGAGAAACTCGGCGACTACGCTATCAACGTGATCGAGGCAAGCGGCATCCGCGAGAAGAAAGCCAACGGATTTAAGGTACAATGAGAAACTGGACAACCATCAAGGAATACGAAGAAATCAAGCTGGATTTCTTTGAAGGCATAGCGCGCATCACCATCAATCGCCCGCGCTACCGCAATGCCTTCACCCCACGCACCACTCAGGAACTGAGCGATGCATTCTACTACTGTCGCGAAGCGAAGGACGTGCGAGTAATCATACTCACTGGCGCTCCTTCTCCTCGCCTCGAGGGGCAGAGCGATGAAGACTGGCTCAAGACCCAGGCTTTCTGCTCTGGCGGCGACATGAACGTGAAGGGACGCGGCGGCTACATCGACAATGGCGGCGTGCCACGTCTCAGCGTGCTCGACGTGCAGAAGCAGATTCGCAGCATCCCAAAGCCTGTCATCGCCATGGTGAACGGCTTCGCTGTGGGCGGCGGCCATGTGCTACACGTTGTGTGCGACCTCACCATTGCCAGCCACAATGCCAAGTTCGGGCAGACAGGACCAAAGGTGGGCAGTTTCGACGCTGGTTTCGGCAGCAGCTATCTGGCTCGCATCGTTGGTCAGAAGAAGGCAAGAGAAATCTGGTATCTCTGCCGCCTCTACACAGCCGAAGAGGCAGAGAAGATGGGACTTGTCAACAAGGTCGTGCCACACGACCAGCTGGAAGACGAGACCGTGGATTGGTGCAAGACCATCATGAAGCGCTCCCCTATCGCCATCCGCATGATCAAGGCAGGTCTCAACGCCGAGCTGGATGGTCAGGCGGGCATACAGGAACTGGCAGGCGATGCCACCATGCTCTACTACTTCTGCGACGAAGCACAGGAAGGCGGCAAGGCATTTCTTGAGAAAAGAGAGCCAGATTTTGACCAATATCCGTATATTCCGTAACAAAAAGTCCTTTTTTTCGACGCATTTAGCAAAATTGTCAATTGTTAATTGCTATTATTAATTTATTTTCCTACCTTTGCACTCGCTAAACCAAAATCGGGCTCCTATAGTTCAATGGATAGAACAAATCTCTCCTAAAGATTAGATCCGAGTTCGATTCTCGGTGGGAGTACCACCGCACATAACCGCACACGGGGTTAGTTTAGTTGGTAGAATATCGGTCTCCAAAACCGAGGGTCGGGGGTTCGAGTCCCTCACCCCGTGCGACAAGAAAGCCTCTTGCAATGATGTTTGCAAGAGGCTTTCTTGTTTATTATTTTGAGGAAAAGCGTACAAATGTTGCTCTCGACCACAACTCCTCCAGTGGTCCACGTCGGTGATGGCTTGTCCAGTAGCGACAGAAGAAATAGAGGAGGACCAGAATGCTTATCCCATGGACATGAATTATGGAGGAATTTATTCCCGAGTAACAGTTTTTCGTGATGAAAACGACTACACATTACTCGACACGCCATACGAAATGCCAATCATTTCTGTTGCCGCACTCAACCTTCGCAGCAATAAAGCACACCCTCGCATTGTGCAAAACCTTAGATATGCCTTGCATGGCGAAAACGCACTCACTCCCGAGGGAAAAGAGATAATGCTCAACAAGATACGGACCATCTTCCGTATAGCCATCGACAACCACCATGACTCAATAGTGCTCGGAGCCTGGGGATGCGGAATAAACAAACAACGCCCCAAACAACTTGCATCCATGTTCAAGAACATACTTGACGAGATAGAATTCAGACGCAAGTTCCGCGAAGTTATGTTCGCCATCGAAGGACACAAGAACTACGTGCATTTCGTCCGTGGAATAGAGGGCAATGCACGTTTCCGCTGTTCGGACCGCCCTGCATATTTCTGCTACAAAGTAGGCAAAGACAACATCTGGGGAGCCGAATATCCAGGCGACACAATAGAGAGTGTGGCAAGAGAAAAACTTCAGCACGCAATAGACTTTGGCATCACACATTTCATTGACCTGACCGAAGAAAACGAGCTGCCACCATACAACCATCTCTTGCCACAGGACGGCTCTGTGCAGTATCTTCGTTTCCCAATAAAAGACGCAAGTGTCCCCGAATCGATAGAATCTGTATGCCACCTCACAGATTTCATGAAGCAGATCCTCGCTACACCTACCAACAAGATATACATCCACTGCTGGGGAGGTGTAGGCAGAACAGGAACATAGAGGCGATTGTATAGCTTTTTTCGCAATTGTCTGTAAATAAAAAGTGTATATTTGCAACCGATATCAGCAAACTGCGATGCAAGGGGACATTTCCCTCTTGCTTTAAATTTTGAGTTTCTTTTTCGTTCAGCTTTATCGCTCTTTGTCGAATTGAATAATTATTGTTTTTCCGAACAAAGAACGAAAAACTGCAACGAGCAAAGGAACCATTAAATTTCAGATTCATTTGTTTCCCTTTTGTGCTTTGCTTGCTCGCTTTGTTACTTTTGTAACATTTACTGGTTTATCCCATGTTTCATATTTGGCAATAGCCATTTTTCTTTGAACTCTGCATTCAGGAAGTGAAAACACTCCACTATATTGATAGTCTATCACTTAGCCCTGCCTTGTAAAATATTTGTAAACTTTCAATTGCTAATGTAAATTATTTGTAAAATGCTTTTCTTGGTGTTTTGGGAGGAAAATAAGTAACTTTACAGTCAACTTGAGATTCCCTCAACAAAGGCGGGTAATAACTCTTGTTATATAGAAGTCAAATAAAAGAACAAAAGTAAGTTGAATTAGGTAATATATCTTGTCACATGAATAATTATTTATTAACTTTTACTTTATTAATGATGTCTTTTGTGTCAATGGATGCACAAGACTCTTCGTGCAGACTTGATAGCATAGTGAGCCATGAGGGGGTATATACAAAGTATGCGTATGACTATTACGAGGCTGGGCGAATAAGAAAAATGTAGCGAATATGGAAAGGAACACTTCATCACATAATACAGTGTCGAAGATAGACTACGACCTGCTTGGTAATCCTACGGAAATCAGCTTTGCCGACCGCAGCTATATCGACTATGTGTATTCGGCAGATGGTCGCCGCATCAAGACAAGGCACTTCACTGCTGTGCCATCAAGCACACCGCTGTCTCTTGGGCAAGCATCCACTCTCACGTCATCGCAAATCCAGTCTGTCGATTCTACGGAGTACATAGGCAGTTTCGTGTTTGAGAAC